>NZ_JBUEFZ010000010.1:0-217041 GCF_054963715.1 Streptomyces sp. STAM6
GGAGTGTGGGGGTGGGGGGAGGGGTGTGGCGGTGCGAGGAGGTCGCCGTGTGGGCGGCTACTTGTAGGCGGCGAAGGCCTTGGTGAAGGCCAGCGGCTGCTGGAGGATCGAGCTGCAGGTGGCGTCGGCGTGGTCGACCGCCCCGGCAGCGCACTGCTTGTCACGGGTCGAGGACCACATGGAGAGCCAGCCCAGCCCCTTCGACTTGGCGAAGTCCACCAGCTGGGTCGCGTCGTCGACCTTGAAGATCTCGGTCGTGACGTCGTTGACACCGATCATCGGGGTGACGGCGACGGCCTTCCAGGCGGCCGCGTCGGAGAGTCCGAGGACGCCCTTGATCTGGGCCTGGGTGGCGGTGGCGGCCTGGACGGCGTACTGGCCCATGTCACCGCTGTAGGCCGGGCCGTAGTCCATGGCCATGATGTTGACGGCGTGGATCTTCACGCCGTTCTTCTTCGCGTCGGCGAGCAGGTCCACGCCGGGCTGGGTCAGCCCCTCGGGCATGACGGGCAGCGTGAAGGAGACGTCCAGACCCGGGTGGGACTTCTGGAGCTGTGTGATGGCCTGGGCCCGGCGCGAGTTGGCGGCGGTGTCCGGAAGGGCCGCGCCCTCGATGTCGAAGTCGACCTTGGTGAGCTTGTACTGGTCGACGACCTTGCCGTACGCCTCGGCCAGGTCCCCGGCCGTGGCGCAGTTGAGCGCCAGTTCGCGTCCCGCGGCACCGCCGAAGGACACCCGGACGTCTCCGCCCTTGGCGCGCAGGGCGCCTATCTGGGCGGCCACCTTGTCATTGGCCAGGTCGGTCACGCCGCCCCACAGCGGGGCGCAGGAGCCGCCGGAGGTGATGAAGGCCAGGTTGAAGTCCTTCACACCGGTCTTGGCGGCGGTGTCGAGCATGTCGTACGCCGGGTACAGCGAGGTGTCGATGTACGGGGCGAAGCGGGCGCCCGTCGCCGTACCGCCGCCGGGTGTCCCGGTCGGCTCGGGCGTCGGGGTGGTGGGGGCCGGCGTCGGCTTCGTGGGGGGCTTGGACGTCACCGTGGGGGTGGGCGTGGGGGTCGGCTTCGGCTGCTCGGTGGGGCGGCCGCTGGGCTGCGGCGTCGCTCCCTGGTCGATCGAGCACCTGGCCTTGTCGATGAGGCAGCCGGACGGGTCGCCCGGCTTGCCGGTGGCGGCGGTCACGAACCCGACGGTGACGGAGGCTCCGGGCGCCAGCTGCGTGTTCCACTTCGCCGGCCGGACCGTGACGTGCCGGCCGTCGACGGTGTGTTCGCCGTTCCAGAGGGAGTTGATCCGCGTGCCGGCCGGCAGGTCGAATTCCAGGGTCCAGTCCGACTGCGCCTTGTCGGTCTCGTTGGTGATGACGTACTGCCCGGTGTAACCGCCGTCCCAGGAGCTGGTCCGGGTGTACGCGGCGCCGACGGCCGCGGCCTGTGCGGTCCCGGTGAACGCGAACGCCGCGCCGCCGATCACCGCGGCCGACACGACGGCGCCGATCGCCTTCGTCCTGCCGCTCGCCCTGCGCCGGTGCGTGACTTTGCTGCCCATCGCGTGCCTGCCTCTGTGTGACGTGGGGGTGGGGTGCGGGCAGCACGCTAGCCGGACCGAAACGGACAAATGTTCAGTAGAGGGCGGTGGTTGAGAACCTTAGGGTCCACTTAAGGAGGGCATCGGAGGCGGTTAAGCCGGCGGATCAGGCGGGGCTTTGGGTACGGCGCCGGCGCTTCAGCCGGTGTCCGCGCCGTCCCTGGTCGGGGCGCCGCGCGTCCAGCCCGAGCCAGATGCGGACTTCCGTACCGCCGAGTACGGAGTGGCCGATGCGGACGTCGCCGCCGGTGGACTCGGCGACCCGGCGCACGATGTCCAGGCCCAGTCCGGTCGACCCGTCCCGGCCGCCGCTGTTGCCGCGGACGAGTGCGGCCTCCGGGTCGGCGATGCCGGGCCCGGCGTCCGAGACGAGGATGATGACGGCGTCGTCGGCGTTGTGGACGTCCACCGAGAAGGCGGTGCCCTCGGGGGTGTGGCGGAAGACGTTGCCGAGCAGCGCGTCGAGCGCGGCGACGAGTTCGGGCCGGGCGACCGGGATGCGTACGGGACGGTCGATGCCGGCGACGCGCACCTTGCGTCCCTCGTCCTCGGCGAGCGCCGACCAGAAGTCCATCCGCTCCCGTACGACCTCGGAGGCGTCGCACCCCGCTCCCGGGCCGGGGCCCTGCGTCTGGGGCTTGGCCTCGCGGGCCGTGCGAATGATGGTGTCGACCTCCCGCTCCAGCTGTTCGACGGCCGACCGCGTCTGGTCGGCGGCCGGCCCGTCGCCCAGGGACGCGGCGTTGAGCCGCAGCACGGTCAGCGGGGTGCGCAGCCGGTGGGAGAGGTCCGCGGCCAGTTCGCGCTCGTTGGCCAGCAGCTGGACCACCTGGTCGGCCATCGAGTTGAAGGCGACGGCGGCCGATCTGAGTTCGGTGGGGCCCTCCTCCGGTACGCGTGCCCCGAGTCTGCCCTCGCCGAGGTCGTGGGCGGCCCGCGCGAGGCGTTGGGCGGGCTGCACCATGCGTACGCCGAGCCGGTCGGCGACGGCGACGGAGCCGACGATCAGGGCGACGCCCACACCGGCGAGGATCACCCAGGCGGTGGTCAGGCCGTTGGACACCTCGCCCTCGGGCACGAAGACCTCGACGATCGCGATCCGGCCGGTGCCCAGGGCGGTGGGCTGGAGCAGCACGGAGCCGCCCGGCACCTCGGCGATGGTGGCGCGGCCGAGTTCCCGGGTCATCCGCAGGTCGTCCTCGCCCGCCCGGCTCGTACCGATCTCCAGGGGCTGTCCCGAGTCCTGGCCGGAGGCCCGGTCGGCGGCGGGGATGTGGACGGCCATCCGCCCGGCGGAGCCGTCCTCGGTGGTGGCGACGGCCCGGTTCAGCTGGTCCCGGTCGGTCGTGATGGCGAGGGCGGGGGCGAGGGCGGCGGCCCGCCGCTCGGCGTTGCCGAAGGCCCGGTCCCGCGCCATCTCCTTGATGACCAGCCCCAGCGGCACGGCGAACGCCACGACCACCATGGCCGTGACCGCCAGCGCGACCTTGACCAGCGCCCATCTCACTGCGGGGGCTCCAGCTTCACTCCCACGCCCCGGAGGGTGTGCAGATAGCGGGGCTTGGCCGCCGTCTCCCCCAACTTGCGGCGCAGCCACGACAAATGGACGTCTATGGTCTGGTCGTCGCCGTAGGACTGCTGCCAGACCTCCGCCAGGAGTTCCTTGCGCGGCACGACCACACCGGGCCGTCCGGCGAGGAACGCCAGCAGGTCGAACTCCCGCCGGGTCAGGTCGAGTCGTACGCCGTCCAGCTCGGCCTGGCGCCGCAGCGGGTCCACGACCAGCCCGCCGACCTGGAGGACCCGGCTGGGCGGCGCCTCCCCGGCTCCCGCGCGGGAGCGCCGCAGTACGGCGGCCATGCGCGCGGACAGGTGTTCCACGGAGAACGGCTTGGTGAGGTAGTCGTCGGCGCCGTCGTTCAACAGCCGGACGATCTCCGTCTCGTCGTCCCGCGCGGTCGCGATGATCACCGGTACGTCGGTGATGCCGCGCAGCATCTTCAGCGCCTCCGCCCCGTCCAGGTCGGGCAGACCCAGGTCCAGGATGACGACGTCGAAGCGGAAATGGGCCACCTCGCGCAGCGCCTCCAGGGCCGTGCCGACGCTCCGTACGGTGTGGGAGGCCTCGGTCAGGTGCCGGATGAGGGCGGAGCGCACGAACTGGTCGTCCTCGACCACGAGCACACTTGCCATGGGCGGCACCGTACGCCATAAGGCGGAATGAGGGGGACCGGTGTTGACGCCGTGAGCGCGTGGTGCAGTATGGCCGGGATGCGAAGAGGACTCGTCCATGCCCTGGCGTGGTCGCTCGCCACGGGCGCGGCGGTCACCCTCTCATGGTGGGGTGTGCACACGGTGATGGCCGGAACGGCGTACGACCGTCCGCGGGCCCTGCCGATCACCGCGGGTACCCCGTCGGCGGACGGGGCGAAGCCGCGCTCCTCGTCCACGCGGTACCCAGGCGAGGAGAAGACCTCGCCCTCTCCCCCGGCCCCCTCCGCGACGCCCGGCGGGAGCGGCAGTCCGAAGGCACCGCCGGCGCCCACGGCCGAACCCGCTCCGGAGAAGAGCACGCCGTCGTCGGCGGCGAAGGTGAAGAGCTACTCGGTCGACGGCGGCCGGGTGGTCTTCGACATCGGCCCGGCGTCCGCCGAACTGGTCTCCGCGACCCCGGCGTCCGGCTGGCAGATGCAGGTGTGGAAGCAGCCCACCTGGATCCGGGTCACGTTCAGCCAGGGCGGCCAGGAGATCGATGTGTTCTGCACCTGGCACGACCACGCGCCGACGGTCCAGATCGACCGGCGCTGAGCCACCCGGCGGACCGGTTCCGCGAAGAGTGCCCGGCGAACCGGTTCCGCGAAGCGTCCCCGCCGGGCCGGTTCAGCGGAAGGCCGAGGCGGGCGGCAGGGGCGAGGGCTTGGCGCTCTCGTCGGTGACCACGGCCGCGCCACCCGTGAAGTCGGCCAGCGCGCGGCCGTGTTCGACACGTCCGGGGTGCGGGTCGCTCGCCACCCGGCGGGTCAGCTCGGCGACGGGCAGCGGCGCGTCCGACGCGACGAGTACGGCGTTGCCGAAGCGGCGCCCGCGCAGCACGGTCGGGTCGGCGGCGAGCGCGAGCTCCGGGAAGACCGCGCCGGCGGTGGCGACCTGGCCGCGCAGATGGGTCAGGGGCGGGCCGTCGGCGAGGTTCGCGGCGTACTGCCCGCCGGGCACCAGCACCCGCCGCACCTCGGTGAGGAATTCGGTGCTGGTGAGATGGGCTGGGGTGCGGGCGCCGCTGAAGACGTCGGCGATGACCAGGTCCGCCCAGCCGTCCGGCAGCTTGGCGAGACCCGCGCGGGCATCGGCGCCACGGACGCGGATACGGGCACCGGGGTCGAGCGGGAGCGCCCGGCGCACCAGCTGGACCAGGGGGCTGTCGAGTTCGACGATCTGCTGGGTGGAGCGGGGCCGGGTCGCGGCTATGTACCGGGCGAGGGTGAAGGCGCCGCCGCCGAGGTGGACCACGTGCAGCGGCCGGCCGGGAGGAGCGGCGAGGTCGGCGACGTGCCCGAGCCGGCGCTGGTACTCGAAACTCAGACGGGCGGGGTCGTCGAGGTCGACGTGCGACTGCGGGGCGCCGTCGATGAGCAGCGTCCAGGCGCGGGACCGCTCGCGGTCGGGTATGAGCTCGGCGAGCCCGCCGTCGACGGTCTCGACGAGGGCCTCGGGTGCCGCGGCCCGCCCGCGCTGCTTGTTCCTTGCCACCCGCCCATTATCGGCGCCGGTGAGGAGCCGGGCGCGTGGCGAGGGTCACGCACCAGGGCCTGGAGTGGCGTGGGTCACGCGCCGGGGCCTAAGGGCCTAGCGGCAGTTGTCGGCGGCCTCGATGAGACGGGCCGCCTCGCCCAGCGCCTCGCGCAGGACGACGGGGTCGGTGACGAGGCCGGTGTCGGCCGGGGGCAGCAGCCAGCCCGTGCCGGAGACGGGCGGCTCGGGGTGGAGGCCGGGGATGCGCAGACCGCGCCCGGCGGTCTGGGTGCAGGCACTGCCGGGCATGTCCCAGCCCTCGGCGGTGCCGGGCGGCACCAGGAACCCGAGGGTGTCGCACGCGCCGTCGTGCAGCACGGGCCCGACGGCGGGGGCGCCGCCCCTGCGGAGGATGTCGACGGCTTCGAGACCCTGCCGGGCGGGGACGGTGACCAGGTCGCACGCCTCGGCGAGGGCGTCTCCGGGCGGGGCACCGGCGTCCGGCTCGGGCCAGTGCCGTGCCGTCGTGGTCGTTCTCGGTGCGCCGCCGGGGCGCGGGCTCGTCTCCATGCCGACCTCCAACAAGGGTCCCTCCTCGCTCGAGTCCCGTGTGGAGACGCGTTGCGTCTCTCCGCATGGTTCAACGCCCGTGGCCGTCAACGGCTACGGCGGCACGCCGCCGCAAAGGATGGCAGTTCATGGCGGATCGCGGGTGAGATATCCCGTTTGTAGCCAAACCCAGCGTGAGGGGACCGTCACAGCAGGTACGTTCTTGCTCCGCCGGAACAACGGCTGTACGCAGTGAGAGGGCTCGGCCATGGCGACGTCACGGGCAGTTCCCAATCTCGTCTTCCGCCGGCTGCGCGGGCCGCACTCCCCGGGGGAGTTCGCGGCCGCGGTCCGCAGGGCCGCCCGGGAGATCGGCGAGCAGGTGGCCTGCGACGCCCGGTACATCGGGCGGGTGGAATCGGGCGAGATCCGCTGCCCGAACTACGCGTACGAGCGCGTGTTCCTGCACATGTTCCCCGGACTGTCCCTGGAGGACCTGGGATTCGTCGCGCGGGAACGGGTACGCGGGCGCGGGTCGCGTGGCTCGGCCACCGCACAGGCGCCCGAGAACGGCATCCGGAACGATGAGGAGAGCGACGTGCTGCGTCGCGCATTCATGACGAGCGGTACCGCCACGGTGGCGGTCGCCTCCCTGGGCATCGGCGGCGCCGGTGTCCTGGGCACGATTCCCGCGCCCAGGGCGGGCGGCAGGTTCGGCGAGACCGAGGTCAAGGCCGTGGAGGAGGCGGTGCGCCGGATCCGGGTGCTCGACGACCGGTACGGCGCGGACGGGCTCTACCGGCGGGCCGCCGAGCCGCTGCGCACGGCCTACGCCCTGCTCGACACGGCCACCGCGGCCCGCCGGTCGACGACCGCCCGCATGCACGCGGGCGCCGGTGAACTGGCCCTCTCCGTGGGCTGGCTGGCGCACGACTCGGGCCGGCCGGAGGACGCCCGCTCGCACTACGCGGAGGCGCTGGCCACCGCGCGCGTGGCGGGCGACCGGGCCCTGGAGGCGCACGCCTTCTCCAACGCCTCGTTCCTGGCCCGGGACGAGGGACGGCACCGGGAGGCGGTACGGGCCGCGCAGGCCGGGCAGCAGGCGGCCAAGCACGTGGGCTCGGCACGGCTGCTGGCCCTGCTGACCCTGCGGGAGGCCGGCGGGCGGGCGGGGCTCGGTGACCGCGCCGCGTGCGAGGAGGCGCTGGGCCGGGCGCACACGCTCTTCGGGCGCGGGCCGTCCGACGCGGACCCGGAGTGGATGTCGTTCTTCGGCGAGCCGGAGCTGGAGGCGCTGGAGGCCCAGTGCTGGTCGGCGCTCGGCGACTGGCCGCGCGCCGCCCGGCACGCCCGCCGCGCGACGGCGCTGCAGGACCCGCACTTCACCCGGAACCTCGCGCTGTACCGGGCGCAGCTGGCGACGGACCTGGCCCGCGGCGGCGCTCCGGAGGAGGCCGCCGCGGCCGGGGAACAGGTCCTGGACCTGCTCGGTGAGGTCCGGTCCGGCCGCATCCGGTCGATACTGACGGAGACGGTCCGGGTGCTGGCGCCCGAGCGCGGGGAGCCGGCGGTGGCGGCGTTCCTGGAGCGCCGCGCGGAGCTCGTTGCTCTCTAGGGCGTGTTTCGGCCGCCCGGGTCAGACGCCGAGGTGGCCTGTGTCGTTCCAGCGCTCGATCGCGGGGTCGCCGTAGGCCCAGCCCAGTGCGGAGAGGCTGGTCGGGTCGAGGCGGATCCGGGCGGCGAACGAGACGTGCTCGCCGAGCCAGCGTGCGGCGATGGAGCGCAGGATGTGGCCGTGGGCGAAGACGAGCACGTCGCGGTCGGCCGACCGGGCCCACTCCACGACCTCGTCCGCGCGGGCGGACAGCTCCTCCATGGTCTCCCCCCTGGTCTTCGCCCCCGGGTCGTCCACCGGGACCCCGTCGCGCCAGATGAACCAGTCGGGGTCGAGGGCCTTGATCTCGGCCGGGGTCATGCCCTCGTAGGCGCCGTAGTCCCACTCCATGAGCGCGTCCCACTGCTCGGCGCGGCCACCGAAGCCGGCCAGTTCGCAGGTCTCACGCGCGCGCGTCAGGGGGCTGGTGCGGATCTCGTAGCCGTCGAGCCCGTCCCACGGGCCGCGGTGCAGCCGCTCGCCCAGCAGTTTCGCGCCCCGGCGGCCCTCTTCGAGCAACGGTATGTCCGTGCGGCCGGTGTGCTTCCCGAGCAGGGACCATTCGGTCTGTCCGTGCCGGGCGAGCAGGATGCGCGGTGCCATGAGGCTCTCCTGTGGTTCACGTGCGGGGTGCTCCTCCATCATCCCGTACCGGATTGTCAGAGGCGGATGCGAGACTTCCGCGGGTGAGCGAATCACTGGGCGGCGGACGGCTCGTGCCGCCGCAGACGACACTGCGACAGCACCTGGCCGAGCTGCGCGGCCCCGGGGCCGCGCCGCATCCGCTGGACGCCCGCGCGCTGGCGGCGCTGGCCGCCAACCCGGGCTGCCGGCGGCGCGCGCTGCTGGACGGCGCCGGCGTCGACAAGGCCGCGCTCGCGGCCGCGCTGGGATCACCGTCGGGCTTCGGGCAGTCGCAGTTCGCGTTCATGCGGGGCAACGCCTTCGAGGCGAAGGTGAAGGCCGACGGCGGCATGGAGCTGATGCGGCTGCTGGGTGTGGCCGAGCCGCGGGACGTACGGGTGCCGGACCTGGCGGCCGCCGGTCCCGAGGGCCGCGCGGCGCGTACGGCGCTGGCGCTGCGGGAGGCAACGGCGGCCCGGACGTGGTCGCTGCTCGACCATCCGATGCTGGCGCTGGAGGTGGCCGGGTCGCCCGCGTATCTGGAGCCGGACGCGGTGGTGGTGCACCCCGACGGGCGGTGGACGGTCGTCGAGATCAAGTCCTTCCCGATGATCGACGGATCGGCGGACGCGGCGAAGGTCGGTGCGGCCGCCCGGCAGGCGGCCGTCTACGTGCTGGCGCTCGAGCGGGTCGCGGCGCTCACGGAGGGCGCGGAGGTCCGGCACTCGGTGCTGCTGGTGTGCCCCAAGGACTTCTCCAACCAGCCGACCGGGTCGCTCGTCGACGTGCGTAAGCAACTGTCGGTGACGAAGCGTCAGCTGGCGCGGTTGACGAGGATCGAGGACATCGCGGCCGCGCTGCCCGAGGGCATCACCTTCGACGTGGACGGCTGCTCGGCGGAGCAGCTGACGGCCTCGGTCGACGCGGTGCCGCACGCGTACGCGCCGGAGTGCCTGGCCACGTGTGAGCTGGCGTTCCACTGCCGGGAGCGGGCCCGGGAGGCGGGCGCGGTGGAGGCGCTGGGCCGCTCGGTCCGCGGCGAGCTGGGCGGGCTGACGACGGTCGGCGCGGTGCTGGCCGCGGCCCGCGGCGAGGGGGGTTCCCCCTGCTCGGGCGGAACCGAGAGCGCGGGGGAAGGCGCACCGGAGGACCCGGCGGTTGCCGCGCTGCGCCGGGCGTACGCGCTGCGGGCGGAGGCCCTGGGTCCGGTGGGGCCGCCGAGGGATCCGCGGCCGGAGGCCGAGGCGGTGGCGGAATGTCGTTGATCGCGACGCTCGCGCGGCTGGAGGCCGTCGAGTCCGGGCGGGCACAGCGGCTCGCCACGGTGCGGCACCGGCATGTCTCGGAGCGGCCGCTCGTGCTCGTGCCGCTGACGACCGCCGGTGAGGCGGGCGCGCCGCTGGGCGCACTGGTCGGGACGGACCCGGACGAGCCGCGGCTGCTGGTGGTGCCGCAGCCGCGCGACCGTGATCTGCGGTTCGCGTTCCTCGCGGACCTGGCGGAGGTGGTCATCCCGTTCCTGGACGGGTACGCCGACGAGGTCGAGCCGGCCGAGAAGAGCGAGACCGACCCCGAGACGGGCAAGAAGGTCAAGGTCGAGGTGGAGCTGTGCGCGGACGCGCCGCAGCTGATCGTGCCGAGCCGCGCGGGCGTCGAGTACGTCCGGCTGCTGGGCCGGTCGATGCGGTTCCGGCGCACCGCCGAGCAGGATCCCGAGACGCCCTACCCCGCGCCGCCGCGCGTGCCGCTGCTGGGCCGGTGGCTGACGCACTACGGCGAGCGGGCGCGGGTGCCGGGCTCCTCACTGCTGCTGGCGGCGACGGACCTGCTGAGCCGGCACTGGGCCACCGGCCAGTCGTCGCTCGAGGACCAGCACCTGGGGGCGCTGCTCGCGTGGATCGACACGCCCGAGGGCCGGTCGGGGGCGGAGGAGGCGCTCCGCGCCGAGCTGGCGCGCGACCGGGACGGGCAGCTGCTGTGCCCGCCGGCCGGTCCGGCGACGGACCCGGCGTTCGACAACCGGCTGCTGGCGCCGGCGATCGAGCGGTACGACCGGGCCCGGCAGGCGCTGGCCGCGGCGGAGGACGGCGAGGCGGCCGACGAGCGGCTCGCCCAGCTGCACCGGGCCGAGCGGGAGGTGCGGCGGCTGATCGCGTCCCAGGTGAGGCCGACGTGGGACGCCGTGTGGCGGACGGTCGCGCTGATGCGGGAGCTTCCGGCGGGCGCGCGGGTGGCCGACCGGTGGACCAGGGACAGGTGGTCGTTCACCGGTCACCGGGACCGGGTGCGGGCCGGTGAGCCGCCGCAGCCGCGCCGGGACGACGCGGTGACGGCGGCGCAGAAGCTGGCCGCGCGGGAGACGGCGCAGGCGCAGCTGGAGGCGCAGGAGGCGCTGGACGATCCGCTGGTGCTGGCCGGGCGCAGGCTTTCGGGCGAGGCGTTCGTGGCGGACGTGGTGGATGTGACGATGGCGTGGTCGGAGTCGAAGCGTCCGTCGCCGCGGCCGCTGCTGACCGTGCGGACGGACGACCGGCCGCATCTGGGCGAGGGGGTGAAGGTGTACCGGTCGCTGGCGGGCAAGCCGCAGTCGGCGCAGTTCGTGCGGTACGAGGAGGACGGCACCCTCGTGCTACGGGTGCTGGACCGGATGGGGCGCGGCAAGGAGCCGGCGGAGGGCTCGGTGCCGGAGAAGGGAGACCGGCTCGCCTGGACGCTGTTCGAGCACGATCAGCGGGTGGGACCGAAGCTGCCCGACCCGGAGGAGACGCCGTGGACGCACGGCGGGCCGCCGCGGGGAGACGCCGCCGAAGCGCCTGACGCCGTGACCCCGGAGGACCTGCTGTGACGTTCGATCCCGCGGCCGAGGCCGCCCGGGCCACCCGGGAGATCCTCGGCGACACCCTGCACGGCGACGCGCGCGGCGTGGTCGTGGACTCGCCGCCGGGCGCCGGGAAATCCACGCTCGTCGTGCGGGCCGCGCTCGAACTGGCCGCGGCGGGCCGGCCGCTGATGGTGGTCGCGCAGACCAACGCGCAGGTCGACGACCTGGTGCTGCGGCTGGCCGAGAAGGAACCGGAGCTCCCGGTGGGGCGGCTGCACAGCAACGACTCGGACCCGTACGACAAGGCGCTGGACGATCTCGGCAACGTGCGGAAGTCGGCGAAGGCCGCGGACCTGGCCGGGCTCGACGTGGTGATCTCCACGGCGGCGAAGTGGGCCCATGTGAAGGGCGTCGAGCCGTGGGGGCACGCGATCGTCGACGAGGCGTACCAGATGCGGTCGGACGCGTTGCTGGCGGTGGCCGGGCTGTTCGAGCGGGCGCTGTTCGTGGGCGATCCCGGGCAGCTGGACCCGTTCAGCGTGGTCGGCGCCGACCAGTGGGCGGGGCTGTCGTACGACCCGTCGGCGAGCGCGGTGTCGACGCTGCTGGCGCACAATCCGGAGCTGCCGCAGCACCGGCTGCCGGTGTCGTGGCGGCTTCCGGCATCGGCGGCGGCGCTGGTGTCGGACGCGTTCTACCCGTACACCCGGTTCCGCAGCGGTACGGGCCCGGGCGACCGGCGGCTGTCCTTCGGCGTGCCGTCGGACGGGTCCGGCCCGGACCGGGTCCTGGACGAGGCGGCCGAGTCGGGCTGGGGCCTGCTGGAGCTGCCGGCGCGGCACACCCCGCGCACGGACCCGGAGGCGGTCCGGGCGGTGGCGCTGGTGGTGCGCCGGCTGCTGGACCGGGGCGGGGCCGCGGTGAGCGAGCGCGCCGACGAGCCGGTGCCGCTGACCCCGGACCGGATCGCGGTGGGCACGGCCCACCGCGACCAGGCGGCGGCGGTCCGGACGGCGCTGGCCGAGCTCGGCGTGGCCGGGGTGACGGTGGACACGGCGAACCGGCTGCAGGGCCGGGAGTACGACGTGACGGTCGTGCTGCACCCGCTGTCCGGCCGGCCGGACGCGACGGCCTTCCACCTGGAGACGGGCCGCCTGTGCGTGCTGGCGTCCCGGCATCGGCACGCGTGCATCGTGGTCTGCCGCGCGGGCGTCGCCGACCTCCTCGACGAGCATCCCTCGACGGAACCGGTCCAGCTGGGCGTCACGGTGAAGTTCCCGGACGGCTGGGAGGCAATGATGTCCACATGGGATCACTGGTCCGAACACCGGGTGATCTGGAATCCCTGACCACCTCCGCGGCACCGTTCCGGCAGGCGACCGGCCCGGCGCCGCCCCGTCCGCCGGACGGATTCCCGCACGCCGTGGCAGGTGGCCGATCTTCGCGGCCCCGGACGCCGGGAGGCCAACCACGCGGTGCTGTCCCGCCTCGCGGGGCAGCGCGTCCCCCGGACGCCGTCGCTCGTGGTCCCCGGGCCCTTCGGTGCCGGGCCCGGGGGCGCACTTGCGGGGGGCGGGAGAATGGAGGGTGGTCCATCGTGGGCGGTGGCATTCCGAGGAGGAGACGTACATGGCGGAAACCGAGCGGAACGAGCAGCGGCGGCTCAAACCCGCGCCTCTGCTCTTCGAGCCTGCGGAGGCCGCCGCCGACCCGGAGCACTTCTTCGACCTGGAGTCGATCGAGGATCCGCTGGAGCTGCTCGCCCGGGCCACGGAGCTGACGCTGGCGTTCCGGGCGGCCGCGGAACGGGCGCTGGAGTTCCAGGCCGTGGCGGCGGCGCAGCTGGCCGATCCCCGGCGGTTCGACCGGCTCTCGACCGCCGACATCGCGGAGCGCGCCGAGTGGAGTGAGGACTACGCCCGCAAGATGATCGAGTTCGGGCAGGACCTGCAGCGCACCGGGGACGATCAGCCGGGGAAGTAACCGTGGCATATGCCGGGGGGCAAGATACTCCTCGCGCCCCGACCCTGTCCCGATTTCCGGCAACCCGCCGAAACCGGCCCGTCGCTGTCGGTACATCTGGGTGTCATGAGCGCATGGCTGCGAGACGAGACCCCGCTGAGCGCGGGCCATGGCGACACCGATGAGCGCCGGTCCGACATCTTCCGGCTGCTGCGGGACGAGGGGCGGCATCACACCGCACAGGTGACGTCCGACGGTGCCGACTGGCTGGCGTCCGCCGCGGCCTACCCGCGTTCCACGCTCGCCCTGTGGGAGGGGCGGCCGACGGCGCCCGCGGTGCTGCCCTGCGGCTCCGTCTTCGACGTGGTCAACGTCGAGTCGATCTTCGGGCGGCGAATGCTCGACCGGCTGTGGGAGGAGGGGCCGGGCTCAGGGCCGGTCGCCGTGCACCGTGGCCGGATGCTGCTCTTCGCGGCCCCCGGCACGGCCCAGCGTCTACCGTCCCTGCTCGGCTGGGAGGAATGGGGCGAGGCCGTCCCGCCGATGCTGTGCCACGGCGTGGGGGACGCCGTGACCGTCCCGCCCCTGACCCCGGGCGCGGCCGGGGGCGGGCCCCGCTGGGTGGTGGCCCCGGACACGCGGCATCCCTGGCTTCCCGGGCCCGAGGTCCTGCTGTGGGCCTGTGTGCGGGCGGCCAGAGAGGTTTCCGCCGGGGGTGTGCGGGTATCGATTTTTGCTCCGGCCGATCAGGGTGCTAATGTCTACGACGTCAGCAGGCGCCGCTAGCTCAGTTGGTTAGAGCAGCTGACTCTTAATCAGCGGGTCCGGGGTTCGAGTCCCTGGCGGCGCACAGACGGGAAAAGCCCCTCGCGAGAGCGAGGGGCTTTTTCGTTGCCTCACGGAGTCGTGACCTTCACCGTCCACGCGCCGGTACGTGTCCGGTCCGCCACCTCCACCCGCGTCCCCTCACCGGGCCCGTCCGGCACGGTGAAGGTCTCTCCCACCCGCAGCGGGGCGTCCGCCAGCGGCGGGTAGACGGAGCGGTCCCAGCACGCCTCGGTCGTCGGGTGGGTGTCCACCACCTCGACCGGTCCGCCGCCCGACGCCGCCTCCGTGCGGACGCGGTAGATCAGCACGCCCTCGGTACAGGTGCCGTCGTCGTTCCCGGAGGCGCCGCGGGCCTCGATGCCCAGAGCGCTGTTCTCGCCGGTCCTGACGACCGCCAGCCGGGTGCCGACGGACGTGCCCCGATCGGGCGCCGATCCCAGCGGCTCCAGGGTGAAGCGGCCGCCGCCCCCGCGCCGTACGCAGTGCACCTCCTGACCGGAGAGCCAGCCGAGCTTCCACTTGTGCCAGCCGAAGAGCTCCGGGGCCATCGCGAACTGGCTGCCCATGACGTCCCAGTCGCCGACGTGCGTGTCCCAGTCGCCCTTGCCGTCCATCGGCCGGTGGTAGAGATCCGGCAGGTCGAAAACGTGTCCGGTCTCGTGGGCCAGCACGTTGCGGTCGGGCGGATGCCGTTCGAAGACGGTGACGACCCGATGGATGGCCGCCCCGTCGGCGCGCAGCGGGGTCTCCAGGTTGACGACCTTCGTCGCGTCGGAGTCCACCCCCGGCGCGTCCGGGTCGGCGACCAGATAGACGATGTCGTAGCGCGAGAAGTCGACCAGCGGGTCGGCGGTGGCGATCGCGTCCCGCAGATACCGCGAGCGCCGGCCGGGGTCCCAGTCGCGCCGTATGGCGTACGCGGTGGACGCCTTGGGCATCTCCAGCCACTCGTGACGGATGTGCGGGCGCAGGGTGAACTTGCCGTACGACGCCTGCTGGAAGAACCGGCTGGTCCCCGGGAAGTAGTCGGCGGCGATCTCGGCGGTACCGGCCGGTGACCCGGAGTCCGGGAAGGACAGGAAGACCATGACCGCGTCCAGGTCGCGCACCGGACGGGGGTACTCGCTGTTCCAGCTGTCCAGACCGAGTGAATGGTGCGCTCCGGTGCGCGGGAGGGCGCACGGACCGGCCGTGGGCGCGGCCCCCGCCGGGCCGGCCACCAGGCCCGTCGCGGCGAGCGCGAGGAGCGAGAACAGGCCCGCGGCCGTGGAGCGCAGGCCCGGCCGTTCCACTCCCTCGGGTGTCTGCTGACCCTCCACGTCAACCTCCGGGTGCACGATGCGGGACGTCTCACCACCCTGTGACGTTTTCGGGTGATACGCCCTGTTCCGCTGCACCACTCGGGTGAGCCTCCGACGCGCCGTACCGGCGCTCCCAGTTCACGGACAGTCACAATCGTTCACACCAGGAACGGCCCAGGCCACACCCGCGCAGAAACGATCGTCCACCGGCGGAGGGTGGGGCTCCTCACAGCAACCCCACCCGTCTCACAAGGTGATGAAGCTGGAACGGCCGCCGCGAGGGGCTCTATGATCGGCACACTTTCCATGGCCGACCATCCCGACCACATCTGTGCGTCACAACTGCCCTGCGGGAGCGAGCGGTGAGCGGAACCTCCGAAGGACCGGGAACTGCGGCAGTCTCACCGCCGGCCACCGGCCCGGATGTGATTACCGAGCGTCACCATTCCGGTGCCACGGTCCACGGCCCGGCGTCCGACGCGCGATCCGAGCTGCGGGACTACCGAGCCGCCTTCAACGCCGCCCACCTCGCCATGGCCGTCGTCGACCCGGAGGGCATCGTCGTCACCGCCAACGACGCCCTCGCCGCGCTCCTCGGCACCGACCCCGCGTCCCTCCGGGAGCAGGCCGCCGCCGATCTGGTGGACCTCGCCTCCGACGGACGCACCTGGCACGCCTACCGCGAGGTGCTGCGCGGCCGCCGCGCCCGGTTCCGCTGCACACGCCGCCTCAAGCACCCCGACGGGCGGTCGCTGTGGGCGGAGGTCACCGTCGCCCCCGTACCGCACAGCCGCAGCGTGCTGCTGTCCATCGCGGACATCAGCGACCGCCGCGAGCTGCAGGCACGTCTGCGCCATCTGCAGATGCACGACCCGGTGACCCGGCTGCCCAACCGGATGCTCTTCTTCGAGCGTCTGACGTCGGCGCTGGAGAACTCCTCGTACGACGACGGCGGCACGGGCCGCATCGGGCTCTGCTACCTCGATCTGGACGGCTTCAAGGCGGTCAACGACACCCTGGGGCACCGGGTCGGCGACCGGCTGCTGGCCGCCGTCGCCGCCCGGCTCACCGAGTGCGCCGACAGCGACGGCTACACCCGAAGCGGCGGGCACCTGGTGGCGCGGCTGGGCGGCGACGAGTTCGCGATCCTGGTCGAGGACTCCACCGGCACGGAGCAGCTCGCCGATCTCGCCCGGTCCGTCCTCGCCGCCGTACAGCGGCCGTTCGACCTGGCCGGGCAGCGGCTGTCGGTCTCGGCCTCGATCGGTGTGGTCGAGCGGACCGCCGCCGGCACCACCGTGAACGGGCTGATGCAGGCCGCCGACACCACGCTGTACTGGGCGAAGGCCGACGGCAAGGCCCGCTGGA
This sequence comes from Streptomyces sp. STAM6, assembly GCF_054963715.1. Classification (NCBI taxonomy): domain Bacteria; kingdom Bacillati; phylum Actinomycetota; class Actinomycetes; order Kitasatosporales; family Streptomycetaceae; genus Streptomyces; species Streptomyces sp. STAM6. Next base: position 16,424 of record NZ_JBUEFZ010000010.1, read on the forward strand.
CGCTCTTCGACCCCGAGCGCAACGCCCACCGGATGACCCGCCAGGCGCTCTCCTCGACGCTCCGGCCGGCGGTCGAGCGCGGCGAGTTCGCGCTGGAGTACCAGCCACTGGTCGAGATGGCGGACGGAGCCGTGCGGGGCGTGGAGGCCCTGGTCCGCTGGAACCACCCGCAGTTCGGCACATTGGCGCCGAATCGGTTCATCGGAATTGCGGAAGAAGACGGTTCGATCGTCCAGCTCGGGCGGTGGGTGCTGCGCACCGCGTGCCGGCAGGCCCGGCAGTGGCAGAAGGACCATCCGCACGAACGCCCGCTGTTCGTCAGCGTCAATGTGGCGGTGCGCCAGGTCTGGGACTCCGACCTGGTCGCGGACGTGGCGGAGATCCTGGCCGAGACCGGGCTCGCGCCGCATCTGCTCCAGCTGGAGCTGACCGAGTCGGCGGTGATGGGCTCGGCCGGGCGGCCCCTGCAGGCCCTCCAGGCACTCAGCGACATGGGTGTGCACATCGCCATCGACGACTTCGGCACCGGCTATTCGAACCTCGCCTATCTGAGCCGGCTGCCGGTGTCGGTGCTGAAGCTGGACGGCTCGTTCGTCCGCGGGTTCCAGGACGAGGAGCATCCCAACCCGGCGGACGAGGTGATCGTCGAGGCGCTGGTGCAGCTGGCGCACCGGCTCGGGCTGACCGTCACCGCCGAGTGCGTGGAGACGTCCGGACAGGCGGCGCGGCTGCGGCGGATCGGTTGCGACACGGGCCAGGGCTGGCTGTACTCGCGGGCGGTCGCGCCGGACCGTATCGCCGAGTTGATCGGCGTCAGCCCGCGGGCGGTGTGAGGGGCGGCGTGCCGTCGGCGGCCCGCGCGCTTCCGCCCGGTTCGCGCGCGGCGCGGCTCACCTCCACGGCGCTGCGGACGAAGTCGTGCGCGGCCTGCGGAACTTCCTCGTTCCGGGGCCAGACGACGCCGACCTGGCTGTGGCTCACGCCCCGCACCGGGCGGTAGGTCACATCGGGACGCTGGTAGAAGCGGGCCGTCGCCTCGGGCGTGAGACCGATGCCGAAGCCGTTCGCGATGGCGTTGAGCCACTCGTCCGGGTTGTTCGCCACGGCGCCGACGGTCACCGGGTGGCCGTCGCGCTCCTCAGTGGCCAGCCAGTAGTCCCGCCACCAGCCGGACGCCTCAGGGGTGGTGACGAACGGCTCGTCGAGCAGGTCCCGGAAGTCGATCTTCGTACAGCCGGCGAGCCGGTGGGTGACGGGGAGCGCGATCCAGCGGTCCTCGGTGAGGAGGACCTCGACGCCGAACGCCTCCTGGCCGGGGAACGGCAGACGCAGCAGCGCCACATCGGTCTCGCCGCTCGCCAGCCCGGCCGAGGGGTCGTCCCAGCCGGTCTGCACCATCCGGACCCGCCATCCGGGGCGGCGGCGGGCGAAGTCGGCGATGATCCGCTGGGTCAGCTCGTTGGCGGCGGAGGCGACGAAGCCGACGCGCAGGACGCGGTCCGCGCGGGACGCGGCGTTCTTGGCGGACAGCAGGGCGGCGTCCCAGGCGTCGAGGACGGCGGGGACGGTGGCGGCCAGCGCGCTACCGGCCTCGGTGAGGGCCATACCGCTGCGGGACCGTACGAAGAGCGCCACGCCCAGCTGGGCCTCCAGTTGTTTGATCTGCTTGGTGAGCGCGGGCTGCGAGATGAACAGGCGTTCCGCGGCGCGGGTGAGATGGCCCTCTTCGGCGACCGCGGTGAAGTAGCGCAACAGCCGGGTGTCGATGTCCATGCCGCAAGGTTATGGATTCAAGTATTGGACCGGAGCGGCCGTGCGGCAGGAAGCTCTCTTTCACAACGACCGGATCGCCGAAGAGAGTTGACGATGAGCGACCTCAACATCGAGTTGGTCAGGCGGTTCTGGGCCTGTTACGCCACGGGTGACCTGGCCGGGCTCCGGGACTCCGTCCTCGCGCCGGACGCGGTGTGGCACGTGCCCGGGAGGAATCCGCTCTCCGGCAGCCATCGGGGGGCCGAGGGGATCACGGCCTATCTGCGGGGGCTCGCCGTCGGCGACTTCACGGCGGAGGTCGGGTTCGCGGGGGCCGACGAGAACCATGTGGTGGAGGTCCATCACTGCGTCAGTCACCGCGGGGACGGTACGGACATCGCCATGGACTGGGTGGTGGTGTTCCTGATCGAGGACGACCGGATCACCGAGATCCGGCATTTCCCGGCCGAGCAGTCGGTCGTGGACGACTTCTTCAACGTGCTGGTGGGAACCGGCTGAGACGGGGGTGCCGGAACGGCGGAGGCGTGACGGGGCACGGCGCATGAGTGCCGCCCCCGCCCGGGAGTCGTCGCCGGGCGGGGGCGGTGGTCGTGCGGGGGGCCGGTGGCCGGGCGGAGGGGGCGGTGAGCGCACGGGGGGGGGTGTGCGGGCCCGCGGCCGGGCCCGGGGTCAGCAGGCGCCGAGGTCCTGCCAGACGCCCCACTCACCGGTCGTACCGGGCTCCTCGCCCTTCGTCCACCACTTGGCCTTCCAGGTGTGGCCCTTGTGGGAGACCTGGGTGCCGCCGGTGTACTCCGCGGTCGCCGACCAGGCCGTCGCCGCGCAGCCCGCCGGCGGGTCGGTGGGCGTCGGGCCGGTCGGGGTCGGAGTCGGGTCGGTGGGCGTCGGGTCCGTCGGGGTCGGGGTCGGGTCCGTCGGGGTGGGCGTCGGGTCCGGGGTCGTCGGGGAGGCGCCGACCGCGGTCACGATCTCGTTGAGCAGCGTGGTGTTCGCGTCCAGTCCGAGCAGCGAGTACATCATCGCGCCCGCGAGGCCGCGGCTGTGGGCGTAGTCGGCGCGGGCCTGGATCGCCCGCTTGTCGAGGCCGGTGAAGAACTCGCCGTCCTTGTAGAAGTAGGCCGCCTTGGCCTCGTCGTCCCAGAGGGTGGTGGCCGGGTTGTCGACGATGCCGCCGAGCTCCTTGTAGTGGGCGATACCGGCCTGCTGGCTCACCGGCCGGGCGGCGGAGGCACCGGTGGCGCTGCCCCCGAGGCCGTTCTTCGTCCCGGCCGGGACGCCCTTCCAGCCGCGGTAGTAGAACTCGTACCCGAGCGTCAGCTTGTTCGCGGGGAAGCCGCCCGCGATGCCGTAGGCGGGCTTGCCGTCGATCCAGGAGTCGATGGCGTTGTCGATCGAGTACTTCTCCGTGCCCGGCTTGACCGGGTCGGTCGGGTCGGACGCCGGTGAGTACAGCGGCGACTGGTGGTACGCGGGCCCGTCGCCGTCCCAGGCGCCGTGCATGTCGTACGTCATGATGTTCGCGTAGTCGAGGTACGCGCCGATCTTGTCCGTCTCGATGTGCGCGATCTTGTCCTGGCCCGCCGGGAGCGCCGCCGTCAGCAGGTACTTCTTGCCCCCGTGCGCGTCGCCGTACGCGTCGAGCTGCTTGCGGAACTCGGCGAGCAGCAGCGTGAAGTTCCGCTTGTCCTCGGGGCCGTAGTGGTTGCCGAGGTGGCCGTCGGGCGAGCCGGGGTACTCCCAGTCGATGTCGATGCCGTCGAAGATGCCGGCGGCGGTGCCGGGGCCGCCGAAGCCGCCCTCGGACGGCAGGTCGCCCTGGATGTACTGCTTGACGCAGGACGCCACGAACTTCTTGCGGCTCGCGTCCGTCTTGGCGGCGTCGTGGAAGTACTTGGAGTAGGTCCAGCCGCCCAGCGAGATGTTGATCCTCAGCTTGGGGTACTTCGCCTTCAGCTCCTTGAACTGGTTGAAGACGCCCGCGATCGGCTGGTCCCATTTGTCGGCGACGCCGTCCACGCTGTCGGCCGCCGAGAAGGACTTCTGGTAGTCGGCGTACGAGTCGCCCGCGCCGTCACCGGCGTTGGGGTTGGCGTCGTCACCGGCGGCCTTGTTCGCCTCGAAACAGGTGAGTTCGGTGGGGTGGATGTTGCCGAACGAGTAGTTGATGACGTCCAGCTTGCCGGCGATGCCCCGGGTGTCGAGGTGCTTGGGGTAGAACGCGTTGCCGTACACGCTCCACTGGTCGTAGTAGGCGATCTTCACGCCACCGGACGAGGGGGCGGCCTCGGCCGCCCGGGCGGTGCCGGGGCCGGCGAGGGCGGCCACCGCTCCGGCGGCGAGGGCCGCGCTGGTGAGCGCGGCGAGCAGGGGTTTGCGGGCGTGCACGGGGAGCCTCCGAGGGGGTGGTGCGCGCAATGGCGGTACGGGGGAGGAAAGTTGAAGAAGTGATAGCCGCCGGCGGAAGACCGAGTCAATGGTCTGAACCAAATGAGGACTAGACCAATTTGGTCGCGAATGCGCTCGTCGGAGGCGTGCCGCCCCATGACGGAACCGCCCGCCACCATGGGTGACGAGCGGTTTAAGACTGCCTTAGGGATCTTGTGCGAGCTTTCCCGAGAGCGGACCAGAGCCGCCCGGAATCCCGGTTCTAGGCCGGCGCCCCGGGCAGTCCGTAGGCGTCCGCGATCAGTTCGTAGCTGCGCAGCCGCGCCTCGGCGCCGTGCACGTTCGCCGTGATCATCAGTTCGTCCGCACCGGTGCGCTTCCACAGATCGTCCAGGCCGGCGCGGACCTCGTCCGGCGTGCCGTGCACGAGGTCGGCGAGCCAGCCGTTCACGAAGTCCCGCTCCGGCTCGCTGAAGTCGTACGCCTCCACCTCCTCCGGGCTCGGGATGAGCCCAGGGCGCCCGGTGCGCAGCCGGAGCATCGACAGCGCCCCGGTGAGCACCTGCCGGCGGGCCTCCTTCTCGTCGTCGGCGGCGAGTGCCCCGACACCGATCAGGGCGTACGGCTCGGACAGCACGGGCGACGGGCGGAAGGAGGCCCGGTACAGGTCGAGCGCCGGAACCGTGTTGCGCGCCGAGAAGTGGTGGGCGAACGCGAACGGCAGCCCCAGCGAACCGGCCAGCCGCGCGCTGAAGCCGGACGAGCCGAGAAGCCAGACGGGCGGCCGCGCGGAGGATCCCTGCACCGGGCCCGGCACGGCGTGGATCCGGGCATAGGGGTGCCCGTCCGGGAAGTCGTCGTCCAGGAAGCGGACGAGTTCGGCGAGCTGCTGCGGGAACTCGTCGGCCCCTTCGTTCAGCCGGTCCGTGCGCCGCAGGGCCGCGGCGGTGGCCCCGTCGGTGCCGGGCGCACGACCCAGCCCCAGGTCCACCCGGCCCGGCGCCATGGCCTCCAGCGTGCCGAACTGCTCGGCGATGACGAGTGGGGCGTGGTTGGGCAGCATGACGCCGCCCGAGCCGAGCCGGATGCGCCGGGTGTGGGCGGCCAGGTGGGCGAGGATCACGGCCGGCGAGGAGGACGCGACGCCCGGCATGGAGTGGTGCTCGGCCACCCAGTGGCGGTGGTAGCCGCGGCGCTCGGCCAGCCGGGCGAGCTCGACGCTCGTCCCGACGGCCTGGGCGGCGGTGCGTCCGCGACCGACGGTGACCAGGTCCAGCACGGACAGGGGCACGGGCGCGGTCCCGCCCGCCACTCCTCGAATCGCGTCGTCGCTCACCGGTTCTGACCCTCCTGCGCCGAAAACGTGTACGACATCCAGCAACAGGAGGGGCTCTCCGCTTTATTCCCGGGGCTCCGGCCGGGGGCGACCGGATCGCGCCCCCGGCGAGCCCGGGACCCGGTTCCTCCGCCTCACTCCTTGCGGGCGAACAGCGTCCCCAGTTCCGTGGACCACGCGCCCCGCCGCTCGGCCAGCCGCAGCCCCTCCCACACCGTCACCTGGTTCGCGGTGAGGACGGGCTTCCCGACCGCCTCCTCCAGCGCCGGCAGGTGCGCCACCGTGTGCAGCGCCGTGTCCGGCACCAGGACCGCCTGCGCCGCCGGGTCGTCGGCCGCCCGCACCAGCTCCAGCACCTGCTCCCGGCCCCATGTGCCGACCTCGGCCGCCGTGACGATCCCGCTCGCCCGGGCCGCGACCACCTCGATGCCGGCCGCCTCCAGGAAGCGGACGAACAGCTCCGTGACGTCCTGCGGATAGGTGGCGGCGACCGCGACCCGTGCCGCGCCCACCGCGCGCGCCGCGTGGGCGAAGGCGAAGGCGGTGCTCGACGCCGGAAGGCCGGCCGCCGCCGCGAGGGTCCGCACCTGCTCGTGGGCGCCCTCCCAGCCGTACACGAAGGCCCCGCTGGTGCAGGCCCACACCACCGATTCGGCGCCGGACAGCCGCAGCTCCTCCACCCCGGCCGCCAGCCGGTTCCCCGCGCCCATCTCCCGCAGCGCGTCGACCCGGTGCGCGTCCTCACCGATGTCGGTGTGGACGATCGGCAGGTTGAGCCCGCTGAGCAGGGTCTCGATGCGGGGGTAGTCGTCCTCTGCGGAGTGCCCCGGGTAGAGCAGTCCGACTGTCGTCATGTCACGCCCTCCTGTCCTTCCGGCTCGGCGGCCGCCGGCTCCCCGGCCCCGTCCAGCAGCAGCGCCTGGTACGGGCCGATCGCGCGGGCCCCGATCCGGCGCAGCGCCGCCCACATGGTGACCTGGTTGGCCGAGAGGACCGGCATCCTGAGTTCCGCCTCCAGCTGCGGGATCACGTCGTAGGTCGGCAGATTGGTGCAGCTGATGAAGAGCGCGTCCGCCGCGCCCACCACCGCCCGCCGCGCCATGTCCACCACGTCCCGGTACGGAACCTTCCAGATGTGCCTGGTCAGCCCCAGGAAGGCCCGCCCCGTGACGGCTGCCCCGGCTTGCTCCAGATAGTCCTCCAAGGCCCGCGTCACCGACTCCGTATAGGGGGTGACCAGGGCTATCCGGGTGATGCCCAGCTCCGCCAGCGCCTCCAGCAGCGCCCCGGACGTGGTCACGGAAGGCAGTTCGCCCGCCCGGGTCATGGCCGCGCACATGGCCCGCTCGCCGGCCACTCCCCCGACGAAGCTCCCGGAGGCGCAGGCATAGGCCACGACCTCCGGCTCGGACGCGGACAGCGCCCGGACGGCGTTCTCCAGGGTCTCGTGCTCACTGACCAGTCGGGCGAGGCCGAGGGACACCTCGACCGGCACATAGGGCGTGCGGGTCAGCCGCAGCGAGATCTCGTCGGGAACCCACCGCCACAACTCGCGGTCGAGTGCGAAGTCGAACGGCGCGACGACACCGACGCCGCGCTGCGGGCTCGGCCCGCCCAGGAAGGAAACGTCCATACGCCGGCCCCCAGCGTCACAGGCTCCCCAGCCTCTTGTTGACGAAGGTAGGTTCGGGTGCGAGCGTGGTCAATCCGCACATGTCAGGCCTCCCCGTGACCGTCCGGGATCGGGGGGTGCCCCGACCCGGAAACGGTTTCCCGTATGTCGCTGCCGACCCTGCTGGTCCTGCAGGCCGACCCGCCGCCCCGCCTCGGCCGGCTCATCGGACGGGCGGACGTGCGGTTCACCGACGAAGAGGCGCTGGCCCGCGAACTGCCCGCCGCCGACGCGCTGCTGGTGTGGGACTTCACCTCCGACGCGGTACGGGAGGCCTGGCCCGGCGACGGTCCCCGGCCACGCTGGGTCCACACCCCGAGCGCCGGGGTCGACCGGCTGCTCTGCCCCGAGCTGGTCGCCTCCGACACGGTGGTGACCAATGCCCGGGGCGTCTTCGAGGAGCCGATCGCCGAGTACGTGGCGGGGCTCGTGCTGGCCATGGCGAAGGACCTGCCGGGCACCCTGGAGCTGCAGCGCCGGCACGAGTGGCGGCACCGGGAGGGGCTGCGCGTCTCGGGCAGCCGGGCCGTGGTCGTGGGCTCGGGCCCGATCGGGCGGGCGATCGCCCGCACCCTGCGCGCGCTGGGCGTGGCGGTCGCCGTGGTCGGGCGCACCGCACGGGCCGGCGTCCACGCCCACGAGGACCTGGACCGGCTGCTGACCCGGGCGGACTGGGTGGTGTGCGCGGCGCCGCTGACCCCACAGACGCGCGGCATGTTCGACGCGCGGCGGTTCGGCCTGATGCAGCCGTCGGCCCGGTTCGTCAATGTGGGGCGCGGCCGGCTCGTCGTGGAGGAGGAGCTGGCCGAGGCGGTGGCGAAGCGCTGGATCGGAGGCGCGGCCCTGGACGTCTTCGAGCGGGAGCCGCTGCCGGACGACAGCCCGCTGTGGGACGTGCCCGGGCTGATCGTCTCGCCGCACATGAGCGGCGACACGGTCGGCTGGCGGGACCGGCTGGGCGAGCAGTTCGTGGAGATGTACGAGCTGTGGGCGGCGGGGCGACCGCTGCCGAACGTGGTCGACAAGAAACGTGGGTACGTCCCTATGCATGACTGAGCCCAGGAGCGAGCCGACGGACCTCATCGACCTGACCGCACGTCAACTGCTCGACGGCTACGCGCGGGGCGACTTCTCGCCCGTGGACGTGACGCGTGCCGTGCTGGACCGCGCCGCGGCCGTGCAGCCGCTCGTCAACGCCTTCACCCGGATCGACGCCGAGGCGGCGCTCGCGCAGGCGGAGGAGTCGGCCGGGCGCTGGCTGCGCGGGGAGCCGCGGGGGCTGCTCGAGGGTGTGCCGGTGACGGTCAAGGACGTCCTGCTCCAGGCCGGTGGGCCGACCCTGCGCGGTTCGAGGACCGTGCGCGCGGAGGGGCGCTGGGACGAGGACGCTCCGTCGGTGGCCCGGATGCGGGAGCACGGCGCGGTGTTCCTGGCCAAGACGACGACGCCGGAGTTCGGCTGGAAGGGCGTCACGGACTCGCCGCTGTCGGGCGTGACCGGCAATCCGTACGATCCGGCGCGGACGGCGGGCGGCTCCAGCGGAGGCAGCGCGGCGGCCGTGGCCCTGGGCGCGGGCCCGCTCTCGCTCGGCACGGACGGCGGTGGCTCGATCCGCATCCCGGCGTCCTTCTGCGGGATCTTCGGACTGAAGCCGACGTACGGGCGGGTGCCGATCTATCCGGCGAGCCCGTTCGGCACGCTGTCCCACACGGGCCCGATGACCCGCGACGCGGCGGACGCGGCGCTGCTGCTCGACGTGATCAGCGGCGAGGACTGGCGGGACTGGTCGCAGCTGGGCCCGGGCCGGCCGGTGCGCGAGGCGCTGACGGCGGGCGGGGACGGGGTGAAGGGGCTGCGCGTCGCCTACTCGGCGTCGTTCGGCGGGCAGGTGGCGGTGCGCCCGGAGGTGGCGTCCGCGGTCCGGGCGGCGGTGGAGCGGCTGGCCGGGCTCGGCGCGTACGTCGAGGAGGCCGATCCGGACATCGCCGATCCGGTGGAGGCGTTCCACACACTGTGGTTCAGCGGGGCGGCGCGGCTGACGCAGCACCTGGGACGGGAGCAGCGGGAGGTGCTCGACCCTGGGCTGCGGGAGATCAGCGAGCGGGGCGGGCGGTACAGCGCGCTGGAGTACCTGGCGGCGGTGGACACCCGGATGGCGCTGGGCCGCCGGATGGGCGGCTTCCACACCACCTACGACCTGCTCGTCACCCCGACACTGCCGCTGACGGCCTTCGAGGCGGGCGTGGAGGCGCCGCGCGGGATGTCGCGCTGGACGGCGTGGACCCCGTTCACGTACCCGTTCAATCTGACGCAGCAGCCGGCGGCGACCGTGCCGTGCGGCCTGGACCGGGACGGGTTGCCGGTCGGGCTGCAGCTGGTGGCCGCCCGGCACCGGGACGATCTGGTGCTGCGGGCGGCGCACGCGCTCTACGAGTCGGGGGTCGCCGGTGTTCCGGGGCCGGACGTCAGGAGGCCCGGCGGAAGCTGAGGGTCTCGCCGAGCGCTCCGGCGCGCCAGAGGTCCTGGCAGGCCTCGGCCATGCGGTCCAGGCCTTCGACGACCGTGCCCCACACGATGCCGGGAACCCAGCCGGTGTCGCCGTTGAGCAGCAGGTTGTTGCGTTCGTAGAAGAGGGCGAGGTCGACGACGGTGCGGTGGGCGATGTCCTTGTCGTAGCCGTGCGACGCCGTGCCGAGCTGGGTGTCCGTGAAGGTGAAATAGCACAGATCACCCGGAAGGGGAGTCACGGTCGGGTTTTCCAGCGGGGGTTCCCGCTCGGCGAAGGCCGGAAAGAGGGCGTAGATCTCGTTCCGGGCATACTTCGCGTGGTAGACATCGCCGCCGAGCGGCAGGGCTTCCCACACGGCGGCGCAGGTCAACGGCGCCCGGTCGTCCAGCAGTTTCGCGGTGCACCGCACCCCTCGCTTGTCCAGGGACACGGTCAGGTATCGGTCGGCCATCCCGTACGCATACCCCGGGTCGACCCGGGTAGCCGCGCGCCCATGGCTCGTACAGCTCGGCAGAGAAGCACAGGACCGATACGGCGGCGCACGCTGCTGCTCGGCACCGCGGGCGCGCTCGGCGCGTCGGCGGCCGCCGCCGGCTGCAGCCGGGTCGCCTCGGGCGACTCCCTCGACCGGCTCAGATCCCAGCGCACCGTCCGCCTCGGCATCGCCGGCGAAGTGCCCTACGGGTACGTCGACGAACGGGGCGAGTTCACCGGCGAGGCTCCCGAACTGGCCAAGGTGGTGTTCCAGCGGCTCGGCATCGACCGCGTCCAGCCCGTCGCCACCGACTTCGCCTCCCTCATCCCCGGCCTCAACTCCCAGCAGTTCGACGTCGTCTCGGCCGGGATGTACATCAACGAGGAGCGCTGCCGGCAGGTCATCTTCTCCGACCCCGAGTACCAGATGCTCGACTCCTTCATCGTCCGCAAGGGCAACCCCAAGAACCTCCGTTCGTACGAGGACGTCGTGCGCACCAAGGCCCGGTTCGCCACCGGCACCGGCTACGCGGAGATCGACTACGCGGTGGCGGCCGGGTACCCCGAGAAGGACATCGTCATTCTCCAGGACCAGGTGGCGGGGCTGAACGCCGTCGAGTCCGGCCGCGTCGACGTCTTCGCGGGCACCGCCCTGACCACCCGTGAGGTGGTGAGGAAGAGCACCAGGGCCGAGGCCACCGCGCCGTTCGCGGCGGTCGTCGACGGCAGGAAGAAGATCGACGGAGGGGGTTTCGCCTTCCGCCCCACCGACCACGAGCTGCGCGACGCCTTCAACACCGAGATACACAGGATGAAGAAGAGCGGCGAGCTCTTCCGCATCCTGCGCAGGTTCGGCTTCACCGAGTCGGAGATGACCACGCTGACCGCCGAGGAGCTGTGCCGATGACCGCCGGACTGTGGCAGAACTGGGTGCTGCCCGGCATCTGGATCACGATTCAGCTGCTCGCCGGCAGCGCCGCGCTCGGCGCGCTGGTCGCCTTCACCGTCGGCATGGCCCGCACGCACCGCTCGCGCCTCGTACGCTTCGTGGCCGCCGCCTACACGGAGATCTTCCGGGGTACGTCGGCGCTGATCCTGATGTTCTGGCTGTTCTTCGTCCTGCCGCCGCTGCTGGGCTGGCAGCTGGTGCCGATGTGGGCGGCGATCCTCGCGCTGGGCCTGTCGTACGGGGCGTACGGCGCCGAGATCGTGCGGGGCGCCCTGAACGCCGTGGCGCCCGCCCAGCGCGAGGCGGGTGTGGCGCTCAGCTTCACGCCCTGGCAGCGGATGCGGCTGATCCTGCTCCCGCAGGCGGTGCCGGAGATGCTGCCGTCCTTCTGCAACCTGCTCGTCGAACTGCTCAAGGGCACCGCCCTGGTGTCGCTGCTCGGCGTCGGCGACGTGTCCTTCGCCGCGTATCTGGTGCGGCTGGCGACCCAGGAGAGCGCGCAGATCTACTCCGTCGTCCTGGTGATCTACTTCGTGATCGCGTTCGTCATCACCCGTTCCATGAAGGCCCTCGAACGGAAGACCAAGGCCAACCTCGGGATGGTGACCAAGTGAACTGGGACTGGTCTGCGGTGGCGGACTTCATGCCGCGTTTCTGGGACGGGGTGCTCGTCACCCTGCAGGTGCTGGTGCTGGGCTCGCTGATCTCGTTCACCCTGGGACTGCTGTGGGCCGCGGGGCTGCGCGCCCGGGCCAGGGCCGTCCGCTGGCCGGTGAACGCGGTGACGGAGTTCATCCGCAACACCCCGCTGCTGGTGCAGCTGTTCTTCCTCTTCTTCGTCCTGCCGGAGTGGGGCGTGCAGTTCTCGGCTCTCACCACCGGCACGATCGCGATCGGGCTGCACTACTCCACGTACACCGCCCAGGTCTACAAGGCCGGCATCGACGCCGTACCGGCCGGACAGTGGGAGGCGGCCACCGCGCTGAGCCTGCCCGTCCACCGCACCTGGTTCGCGGTGATCCTGCCGCAGGCGCTGCGCCGGATCGCACCGGCGCTCGGCAACTACGTCATCGCGATGCTGAAGGACACGCCGCTGCTGGCCGGGATCAGCGTGCTGGAACTGCTCCAGCAGTCCCGACTGGAGAGCGCGGCGACCTTCCAGTACACCGAGCCGCTCACGGTGGTCGGCGTCGCGTTCATCCTCATCGCCTATCCGGCATCCCTGCTCGTCCGATCCCTGGAGCGCCGTCTTGTCCGCTGACCCGACCGACCTGATCACCTTCGAGAACGTCACCAAGCGCTTCGGCGAGAACACGGTCCTGGACGATCTGTGCTTCTCCGTGAAGCCCGGCAAGCACGTCACTCTGATCGGCCCGTCCGGCTCCGGGAAAACCACGATCCTGCGGCTGCTGATGACCCTGGAAAAGCCGGACGCCGGCACGATCAGCGTCAATGGCGGAAGACTCTTTCCGGCCGACGAGAAGCACCGGCGCGAAGTGCGCAAGAAGATCGGCATGGTTTTCCAGCAATTCAACCTCTTCCCCAATATGTCCGTGCTGCGCAATATCACCGAGGCGCCGGTGCGGGTCCTCGGGCTGGACAAGGACGAGGCCGACCGGCGCGCGAGGGAGCTGCTCGACCTGGTGGGGCTCGCCGACAAGTGCGACGCCCGGCCCTCGCAGCTCTCGGGCGGCCAGCAGCAGCGGGTGGCGATCGCCCGGGCGCTGGCCATGCGGCCTCAGGTGCTGCTGCTGGACGAGGTGACCTCGGCGCTGGACCCGGAGCTCGTGGCCGGGGTGCTGGATCTGCTGCGGTCCATCGCGAGCAGTACGGACATCACGATGCTGTGCGTCACGCACGAGATGAACTTCGCCAGGGACATCTCCGACGAGGTCCTGATGTTCGACTCCGGGCGGGTGATCGAGTCCGGCCCGCCGGAGAAAATCTTCTCCGAACCGGAGCACGAACGCACGCGCGACTTCCTCGGCGCAGTGCTCTGACCTCTCGCTCCATCGAGTAAGAGTGACGCTGGCATATGCCAGAGTGCTGCACCCCAGCGTATGCCGCTGGGGTGCGGCACCTTTCTTGTCAACAGGCTCACCGGAAACGGCTCTTGACGGCTATCGTGGTACGGAAGCTTGCGGTAACAACCTGGTAGGGGGAAACCGTGGCGCTGAAGCCCGAGCCGACCGCGCCGTTCCATTCGGTGCAATACGCCTTGCGCGTTCTCGAGACGATCTCCAGGCACGGCGGCGGGGTGACCGACGTCCAGATCGGGCGGGAGACCGGACTTCCGTCCCACCATCTGGCCCCCTTGCTCCTCATGCTGCGCCGCGAGGGATACGTGGAGCAGGTCGCCGACGGGGCGTACGCGGTCGGCGACTCACTCATCCTGCTGGGGTCCGGCGCCACCCGCCGGGAGGCCCTGGAGGCCAAGCTGCAGGAGACCCTCACCGATCTCCGTGACTCGGTCGGCGCCGCGGTCTACATCAGCCGGTACATCGACGGCGAGGTCAAGATCACCCAGGTGGCCGACGGGCCGCACGCGCCCAGCGTGAACGAGTGGGTCGACTTCAGATCCGCGGCCCACGCCAGCGCCGTCGGCAAGTGCCTGCTGACGCAGCTCGACCAGAACGGCCGGCGCGACCACCTCTCCCGCCACAAGATCGCCCGGCTCACCTCGCGGACGATCACCAGCGAGAAGGTGCTCTTCTCCAAGCTGGACAGCCAGCCGCCGACCGTGCCGGTGCTGGATCTCCAGGAGTACGCCGTGGGGACGGTCTGCGCGGCGGTGCCGCTGACGGCCGGGTCCGCCGTGGGCTGCCTGGCGCTGTCCCTGCCGATCGAGCACGCGCACCGGCTGCGCTCGGCCGCGGACGCGCTGAACCGCAGGGCCGCTCCGGTGGTGCTCTCGCTGGCGATCTGAGCGGGCACGGCCGGGGTCCGGGGCGGGTGGTCACGAGCACCCCTCGGGACCAGGTAGTATTACTTCTGTCAGCAGGCGCCGCTAGCTCAGTTGGTTAGAGCAGCTGACTCTTAATCAGCGGGTCCGGGGTTCGAGTCCCTGGCGGCGCACAGACGGAATGAGCCCCTCGCGGAAGCGGGGGGCTCATTCGTGTGCCCGGCCGGGGCTCACCGGCCGCGGGGTCAGGCGGCGTTTCTCGTGCCGTCCACCGCGGCCGAGCGGCCGAACGTGTCCACGGCCTGGTAGTAGGTCCAGGCGGTCGCGTCGCACGAGGTCTTCTTGGCCCCTGTGTACGCGGCGCAGACCCGCTTCAGGTCGGCGTGGAAGGCCGAATCCAGCCGCGCCTTGTTGGCGTCGAACGACCCGGCCGCCTTGTAGTTGCGGTAGCCGAAGTCGTGCCGGGCGCAGGCCGTCTGGAACGGGAAGCCGAACGGGTTGTCCGGCGAGGACGTGCAGTAGTCCGTGGACCAGTTGAAGCCGTACGCGCTCCAGGCGCCCTGGTCGGCCCGGGCGGCGGCCCAGGCGTTGTAGCTGGCGGCGCTGGTCTGGGTCCAGCCGCTCAGGACCCGCGGCTTGTCGGCCGGGGCGGCCGCGGCGGGGCCGGCCGTGATCAGAGCGGTGGGGAGGGCGAGGGCGGCGGCCACTAAGAGGTCTCGGGAGCGGCGCATGGACGGGTACCTCCGGTGGGGGGGTGGGGATCGACACCCCGGCCCGGCGGCCGGGGCGGGCCCACCCTCGCGGGCACCGCTATAAATCGCCTCTACGCCGGGCGGAACCCGGGAGTCAGGCGCGGAGGTAGGTGAGGACGGCCAGGACCCGACGGTGGGTGTCCTCGGCCGGGGGGAGGTTCAGCTTCCCCAGGATGTTGCCGATGTGCTTGCCGACGGCCGCCTCGGTGACCACGAGCCGGCGGGCGATCGCCCCGTTCGAGTGACCCTCCGCCACCAGGGCGAGCACCTCGCGTTCCCGGGGCGTCAGCGCCTCCAGCGGGTCGCGGTGGCGGCGCAGCAGCTGGCGGACGACTTCGGGGTCGACGACGGTGCCGCCGGCGGCGACCCGGGTCAGCGCGTCCAGGAATTCCTCGATCTGCCCGACCCGGTCCTTGAGCAGGTAGCCGACGCCGGTGCCGTCGCCCGAGTCGAGGAGCTGGGCGGCGTAGGCGCGCTGGACGTACTGGCTGAGGACGAGGACCGGGAGGGCGGGGCGCTCGGCACGCAGGGCGACGGCGGCGCGCAGGCCCTCGTCCTGGAAGCCGGGCGGCATCCGGACGTCGGTCACGACGATGTCCGGATCGTGCTCGGTGACGGCGTCGCGCAGTCCGTCCGCGTCGCCGACCGCGGCGGCGACCTCGTGCCCGAAGCGGCCGAGGAGCCCGATCAGCCCCTCGCGGAGCAGGACGCTGTCCTCGGCCAGGACTATTCGGAGGGCGCTCGGCACGGGATCTCCACTCGCAGCACGGTCGGCCCGCCCGTCGGGCTGATGATCGCCAGTGTGCCATCGAGGACGGCGATCCGGTCGGCCAGTCCGGTCAGACCGGATCCCGCGCCGGGATCCGCTCCGCCGCGGCCGTCGTCCCGCACCTCCATGAGGAGCCGGTCGCCGTCGTGGCGGGCGGTGAGCCGGGCCCGGGTGGCACCGCTGTGCTTGCCGACGTTGGCGAGCGCCTCGCAGACGGCGAAGTATCCGGCGCTCTCGACGGAGGTCTCCAGGCGCGGCAGGTCCACGTCGGTGTCCACGGGGACGGCGGAGCGGTCGGCCGCGTCGGCGAGGGCGGCTCCGAGCCCGTGGTCGGCCAGGACCTGCGGGTGGATGCCGTGGATCAGTTCGCGCAGCTCGTCGAGGACCTGGCCGGCCTGGTCGTGGGCCTTGGCCAGCTGGTCGGCGAGGGGGCCGGGCGGGGCGTCCAGCCGGGCCAGGCCGAGGGTCATGGTGAGGGCGACCAGCCGCTGCTGGGCCCCGTCGTGGAGATCGCGCTCGATACGGCGGCGCTCGGCCTCGAAGGCGTCGACGAGGCGGGCCCGTGAGCGGGTGACCTCGCCGATACGGTCCCGCAGCTCGGCGTCGCGGGGGGCGAGGAGTGCCCGGGTGACGGCGGCGCGGGCGCCGGCGAGCGCGCCGAGGGGGTGGAGCAGGACGGCGAGCAGGACGAGGCCGAGCAGAGCGGCCGCGAACGCCTCCGGGTAGGTGTGCACGAGAGGGCCCTTGGCCACCCTCGCCTCGTGTCCGTCGAGTGCCAGCTGCACGGGCGCCGCCGTCATCGCCAGCGGGCCGCCCACCAGGACGGCGAGGGTGAGCAGTTCGAGCGGCCAGAGGACGCAGCCGAGCAGCAGCGCGTAGGCGAGCTCCCGCCAGGTGGCCTGTTCCCGGGCCCGTACCCGCAGCCAGGCGACGAGCCCCGGCTCGTCGGGCACCCGGTGCGGGTCGGCGGCCGGCTCCGTGTCCACCAGCCGCAGCCGCCACCGCTCGACGCCGCCGAGCGCGACGCCGGTGAGCAGCAGCAGCGGCAGGCCGACGAGGAGGAGGGAGAAGGCGGCCAGCACGAGCAGCACGACGAGGACGAGCGCGCCGATGAGCGCGCCGCTCGCCAGGTACCCGGCCGACCGCCAGGGCCAGCCGCCGCGCAGGTAGTCGCTCCGGGTCAGGGCCTGCCAGGGGGTACGGGGATCCATGCGGGCCACGGTAGGCGCCGGGCTCACGGCGCGACCATGGTCCCTGCGGGCGTACGCCCGGTAGGCCTGGCCCTACCCCCGCGGCGGCCGGCCCGTCCTCAGAACTGCACGTCCGAGCAGGCGTAGAAGGCGTTCGCCGTGTCCGCGACGGTCCAGACGGCCAGGATGAGGTGCTTGCCGGTCTTGCCGCTCGGGATGGTGCCCTGGTGCGTGAGCGTGGCCGGCGGCTGCTGGCTGTTGTAGGGGACGGTCAGGAAGGGCTGGGCGTCCAGGGCCGCGCGGGTGAGTGGCTTGGTGCGGTCCCAGCCGTTCTTGGTGATGTAGTACCGGAAGTCGGTGGTGCGGTGCCGGGCGGTGAACTGCCAGCGGAAGGTGTAGCTCTGGCCTCCCGACACCCTGGTCGCCGGCCAGTTGCCGCCCCGCGGGTCGTCGAGCTGGGCGAACTGGCTGAGGCCGGCCGAGCATATCCGTCCGTCGGCGGGGCCGGCGGCCGGGAAGCCCTTGGGTCCCTCGACGGACTGCGGCTCCCACTGGATGCTGCCGCAATTGGTCACGGTGCCGTTGGCGCACAGCTTCTGACGGCTGATCGGGGAATCGGTGTAGCCGTGGCTGCTGGCGCTGCTGGTGGCCAGGAGGGAGGCCGCGGCGACGCCGAGGGCCACCACGGCCGCGCCCGTTCTGCGATTTCGCATGCTGGTGCTCCAGGGATACGTGGGGGAAGTTCCGTGAGCCGTGCTGCACGCGCGCGTGGTGGTGCGGTGATGCGGTCCTGCTGATTCCGGTCTAGACCAAGCTCCAATGTATTGAGGGCTCTTGGGCATGTCCAGACCAATCACGCACCTTCGACCGGACCAGAACGACCCGTGTAGAAGGCCACCGTCAGGTCCTTGACCAGCGACTTGCGGTCGTAGTCGTCCAGCTCGACCAGACCACGCGTGGTCAGCCGGTGGACCATGTCGTCCACCGCGTCCACCACGGAGCCGAGCACCATGTCGCGGTGCCGGGCGTCGATCGACGCGATCCGCCGCCGCTGCATCGCCGCCGCGATCTCCGGGGCGTACTCGATCCGCGTCGGCTGCGCGGAGAAGACGTCGATCCCCACGGGCGCGCACTCCGCCGACAGCGTCCGGGTCAGCGCCTCCCCCACCGCCTCCGCGTCCCGCAGGGTCATCGGCGCGTCGTCGTGGGCGGGGACGCCTCCGCCGTAGTCGGCGGGAGAGTCGGCCGGCAGCCGCGACATCACGCGCGCCATGGCCGCCTCCACCTGCTCGCGCAGGTACTGCTCGTGGTCGGCGACCCCGAGCGCGGCCCTGACGGTGTCCCTGATCCGCCACACCACCAGCACCACCACCCGCAGCGCGGTGCCGTTCGCGTCGACCGCGGGCAGCGGCTCGCTGCGCCAGTGCCGCAGCCGCACGTCGACGCGCCGGCGCAGCAGCAGCGGGCTGACCCACATCAGCCCGGTGCGGCGCACACTGCCCCGGTAGTCGCCGAACAGCGTGAGCACCCAGGCGTGGCCGACCCGCCCGCGTGCCAGACCGCCGAACGCGAACAGCACCGCGAGGACGCCCAGCGCCAGCAGCGCCCACAGCCCGAGCGCGATGCCGTGGTACGGGTGCGAGGGCAGCCGCAGCATGCGGGTCACCGGCTCGGGGACGGCCCCCACCCACCACACCAACGCGGCGCACCCGAGCAGCGCCGCGCATCCGGCAGCCACCCCGGCCCAGCCGGGCAGCGCCGCGCCGGGCCGTTCGACCAGCGCCGGGTCGCCGGGGGGCGCGGGGCGGCTCCGGACGGTGGGCCCGGTGCCGGACCCGGTGGCCGACCGGGTACCGGAGCGGGGCACGGTGGCGGT
Organism: Streptomyces sp. STAM6; assembly: GCF_054963715.1. Classification (NCBI taxonomy): domain Bacteria; kingdom Bacillati; phylum Actinomycetota; class Actinomycetes; order Kitasatosporales; family Streptomycetaceae; genus Streptomyces; species Streptomyces sp. STAM6. The sequence goes on from NZ_JBUEFZ010000010.1 coordinate 35,011, forward strand.
GGACGCGGCCGGCCGGGCCGCCGCCCGGTCGCGGACCGCCGTGCCGGGTGCGGCGGCCACCGTCCCCGCGGGCAGCTTTCCGGCGGGGACGGCTCCCGGGCTTCCGCTCGCCCCGGCCGCCGGCTCCTCCCCCTCGTCCCGGAACAGCAGGTGGACCGGGATCTGCCCGGTGGTCTCCGTGCCGATCACCGGGACACGCCGTCCCGCCGACCCGCCCTCCGGCGTCGCCGCGCTCATCGCTCGCTCCTTGTCGTCGCTCATCGGAACAGCCGCCGCCAGGTCTCGGGGCCCGGGTAGCCGTCGGCGGCGCCGCCCCGCCAGCCCTGCGCGCGCTGGAACGCCTGGACGCCCCGCCGGTCGGCCTCGGTCCAGCGGGGTCCGGGGCCGGTTCGGTAGTGCGCGCCGAAACCCTTCTTCACCAGTTGCCGGCCGAGCTTCTCGACGTGCTCGCTGGACCGGCCGGGCCGGAAGTGGCCGCGTCCCGGGTAGGCGGGGGCGGCTGCCGGTGCCCCGGTGACGGGCTTCCCGGTGGCGGGCCGGCCGGGCGATCCGGTGGCGGGCGCGGCCGGTGCGGGCGGGATGTCGCGGCCCTCGCCGTTCACCAGCAGGCGCCAGGTGTGGGGGCCGGGCCGCCCGTCCGCTTCGGCGCCCTTCCAGCCCTGCGCCCGCTGGTACGCACGGGTGGCGAGCCGGTCGGCGTCCGTCCAGCGGGGTCCGGGTCCGATCCGGTAGAAGCGCTTGCCGCCGCGGTCCACGAGCATCCGGCCGAGCCGGGTGACGTGCGCGTTGTTCGCGCCGGGCCCGAAGGACGCGGCGCCGGGGTAGGCGGGCGATCCGGGCGCGCCGGCGGCCGGGACGGTGGCGCCGAGCCCCTTGTAGCGGTAGGCGAGGTAGCGGTCGGAGTTGTCCCAGTACCCCATGGGGGTCGCCAGACGGCGGGCGTGCGGCTTGGTCTGCTCGTAGGCGATGTAGTGGGTGCGCGTGTGGTCGGTCCAGCCGCCGAAGAGCGTGACGTGCGAGCCCTTGGTCGGGTTGTCCGGGTTGTGGAAGAGCAGCATGTCGCCGGGCTGCAGTTCGCTGCGGCTGATCCTGGTGGCGAACCGGGCGAGGCTGCCGGTCCACTCGTTGCCGGCCAGGCTCCAGGCCATGGAGACGAATCCGGAGCAGTCCTGCCGGTAGCCGTCGGCCCAGTACTTCTCCATCGAGTAGGGCACCTTCGCGGACACCCAGAGTCTGGCCCGGTTGATGATGCCGACCCGGGTGGACTTCACCGGCTTCTGCGGCGCGGGCACGTGCCCGGCCGAGGGGCCCGCGTGCGGCCGGCCGTGCAGCGGCCCCTTGCTGCCCTGCGGCGTGGCGGTGTCCGGCCCGTCCGTGTCGGCGGCCCGGGGCCCGGCGCGGCCCGCGGCCCCCGCGGCGCCCGGCGAGCCGGCGGGCGCGGTCGCCGCGACGGGTGTGCCGGAGCCGCCGAGGGCCACCCCCGCGGCGGCGAACAGGACCAGGGCGCGACGGGCGCCGTGGGCGGCGGGGTGGCCGCCCTCGCGCACGGCGAGCCCGTGGGCGAGTTCGCGGCGCTGCCGGGCGCAGCCGGCGCAGGGACAGTCGGGGGCGGGCTCGTACTCCTCGAAGACCAGGGCGGCTGCCATGCGCTCCCCTCCACACTCATCAAGATCGTCAGTCCTGTACGGGCGCCAGTGTCTCAACCGTCCCGACATGTCGCATTTTGACGGCCGAACGGGAAAAACTGACCATCCGACAGGCCGGACGCCACCACAAAGGTCGCCGCGATGGTCATGGGCACCCCCGGACGTCGGGTAGAGTTATGCAGGTCAGCAGGCGCCGCTAGCTCAGTTGGTTAGAGCAGCTGACTCTTAATCAGCGGGTCCGGGGTTCGAGTCCCTGGCGGCGCACGCAAGGCCGAGGCCCTCTCACGCGAGTGAGGGGGCCTCGGTCGTACCCATGGACCTCAGGGGGGCCGGACCGGAGGGCTCCTCCACAGGTCCGCCACAGAGGCCACCCAAATCGTACGTAACCCCGGTAAACAGCCTGTTTCACCCTTGCGATCATGACGTGGGTCGTAGACCCTATCCTGGAGCCAATGCCCCCAATGGGGCGCGAGCTCCATGCAGTTGGGGGCAGTACCGGAGGATGCTCCGGTAGCGGGAACGCTGGGGTGGGGGCCCCGTTCACGTCTCGATGTCGCGGAAGGCATCATGCAACCGGAAGGTCGCTGTTTCATGTCTGTGGAAACGGTGGCCAACCACTGATGCGCCGGGGTAATGCAGGTCGAGGGGGACCGTGCGATCCGGGCGGTACGACACGACCAATCACGCAGCCAGCATGCGTGCGGGGGGATGACTCATGACGTCGACGCCGACCGGCGCCCGGCAGGACAACGACCCATCCCGGACCACCCAGCTTCGGATTCCCCCGCAGCTGCGGACCGGTGGGTCCCGGCAGCGCACCGTGAAGCCGCTGCCGCGCTACGACTACGAGCACTACAGCCGGCTCGCCGGGCCGCTCACCCAGCCCGATCCGAACAAGCCCTACAAGGTGCGCTACCGGTCCCTCATCTCGCAGGAGCCGCACCGCATCCGGATCGCCCTGATGCTGGCCGCCGCCCCGGTGCTCTCGCTGGTGCTGCTGGTCTGGCTGCTGCAGCCGTCGCACTGGACCGAGCGCGACTACCCCGCGTTCGACTGGCTGCCCGCCCTCGACGTCGTCATGCTCGTCTCGATCGGCCTCATCGAGTTCTTCCGCTGCATGAACGTCCTGTCGAACGCACACGCGACACTCGTGGCCCGGGACCCGATCCCGGTCGTGCCGGAGACCGGAACCCGCGTCGCCTTCCTCACCTCCTTCGTCCCGGGCAAGGAGCCCCTGGAGATGGTGACGAAGACGCTGGAGGCGGCCGTGAAAATCCGTCACCGCGGCCTCATGCACGTCTGGCTGCTCGACGAGGGCAACGACCCCGAGGTCAAGGCCGTCTGCGAGCGCCTGGGCGTGCACCACTTCTCCCGCAAGGGCATCGCGAAGTGGAACCAGCCCTCCGGCCCCCACCGCGCCAAGACCAAGCACGGCAACTACAACGCCTGGCTGGACGCGCACGGCGACAACTACGACTACTTCGCCTCCGTCGACACCGACCACGTGCCGCTGCCGAACTACCTGGAGCGCATGCTCGGCTTCTTCCGCGACCCGGACGTCGGCTTCGTCATCGGCCCGCAGGTCTACGGCAACTACGACAACTTCGTCACCAAGGCCGCCGAGTCCCAGCAGTTCCTCTTCCACGCACTGATCCAGCGCGCCGGAAACCGCTACGGCGCGCCCATGTTCGTCGGCACGTCGAACGCCGTGCGCATCAAGGCGCTCAAGCAGATCGGCGGTCTCTACGACTCGATCACCGAGGACATGGCGACCGGCTTCGAGATCCACCGCCACAAGAACCCGGCGACGGGCAACAAGTGGCGCTCGGTCTACACCCCGGACGTGCTCGCCGTCGGTGAGGGCCCCAGCGCCTGGACTGACTTCTTCACGCAGCAGATGCGCTGGTCCCGCGGCACCTACGAGACGATCCTCAAGCAGTACTGGAAGGGCTGGTACTCGCTCCCGCCGAGCAAGCTCTTCAACTACACGATGATGATCATCTTCTACCCGATGTCCGCCCTGAACTGGATCCTCGCGGCCCTCAGTTGCGCGCTGTTCCTGGGCCTGGGCGCCTCGGGCGTGAACATAGACCCGACCGTGTGGCTGATGCTCTACGGCAACGCGTCCGCGCTGCAGATCGGCCTGTACGTCTGGAACCGCCGGCACAACGTCTCCCCGCACGAGCCGGAGGGCTCCGGCGGTGTGGCCGGCATGGTGATGTCCGCCCTGTCCGCGCCGCTCTACGCCAAGGCGCTGATCGACTCGGCCCTGCGCCGCAAGAGCAAGTTCGTGGTCACCCCGAAGGGCGACTCGGCGAGCCCGGACAGGTGGTTCGGGACCTTCCGGTACCACTGGTACTTCATCGGGATCTTCGCCGGCTCCATGACCGCCGGCTTCGTCCTGGGGAACTCCCACCCCGCGATGATCATCTGGGCGACGTTCGCCACGCTGATCACCGCCACACCGATCTTCGCCTGGCGCCACATGCTCCGCGAGGAGAGGAAGAAGCGCTCCGGCCGGCACGGCGGCGGGCGCTCGGCGCAGCCCTCGGCGCCGCAGGAGGCGGCACCCGCCCCGCACCCGCAGCCCAGGCCGAGCCTGGCGGAGCAGAACGACACCATGCAGATCGCCCTTGGGAGCCTTGAGAAATGAGCAGCCTGCCCGTCCGGCCGAACCACCGCAAGAACCGCGCCCGCCGCGTGCTGATCGGCGCCGCGGTCGTTGCTGTGGTGGCCGGGTTCAACGGGCCGGCCCTGTACCGGTTCGGCTCGGAGAAGTACCACGACTACAAGATCAACAGGCCGGAGTACAAGGCCGCCAACGGCCACTGGGACTTCCTGGACGTCCCCTCCGAGTTCCGGATCAACACGATCCACGCCGCCCTGCTGCACACCGGCAAGGTGCTGCTGATCGCGGGCTCCGGCAACAACCAGAAGAACTTCGACGCGAACAAGTTCCAGTCGGTGCTGTGGGATCCGAAGACCAACACCTTCAAGATGATCCCCACGCCCAAGGACATGTTCTGCGCCGGCCACACCCAGCTGCCCGACGGCAAGCTGCTGGTGGCCGGCGGCACCAAGCGGTACGAGAAGCTCAAGGGTGACGTCACCAAGGCCGGCGGCCTGATGGTCGTGCACAACGAGGACCCCGACAAGCCGATCACGCTGCCCGCCGGGACCAAGTTCACCGGCAAGGCCAACGGCAAGACCTTCGTCTCCAAGGACCCGGTCCTGGTGGAGAAGGCGGAGAAGGTCTTCGACAAGAAGACCGGCCGCTTCCTGCGCACCGAGCCCGGGCTCGGCCGGATCTACGTCGAGGCCGAGGAGTCCGGCAAGGAGTACGAGACCGGCACCCAGGACAACTACAAGGTCCAGGGCCTCAAGGGCACCGACGCCCGCAACGTCTACGGCATGGCCGAGAAGCTCGCCCTCGACAAGAAGGACTTCCAGGGCATCCGGGAGGCCTTCGAGTTCGACCCGGTCGCGGAGAAGTACATCACCGTCGACCCGATGAACGAGGCCCGCTGGTACCCGACGCTGACCACGCTCAAGGACGGCAAGGTCCTCGCCCTGTCCGGGCTCGACGAGATCGGCCAGATCGTCCCCGGCAAGGACGAGATCTACGACCCGAAGACCAAGAAGTGGACGTACACCGGGGTCGAGCGCCGCTTCCCGACGTACCCCGCGATCTTCCTGATGGACAACGGCAAGCTGTTCTACTCCGGCTCCAACGCCGGGTACGGCCCCGCCGACGTCGGCCGTGACCCTGGCATCTGGGACCTGGAGAAGAACAAGTTCACCAAGATCCCCGGCCTGAGCGACCCGGACAAGATGGAGACCTCGGCGACGGTCATGCTGCCGCCCGCCCAGGACCAGAAGTTCATGGTCATCGGTGGTGGCGGCGTCGGCGAGTCCCAGGAGTCCAGCGAGAAGTCCCGGCTGGTCGACCTCAAGGAGCCCAACCCGCGCTTCAAGGACGGCGCCACGCTCGACAAGGGCACCCGCTACCCGAGCGCCTCCCTGATGCCCGACGACACCGTGCTCGTCACCGGCGGCTCGGAGGACTACCGGGGACGCGGCGACTCCAACGTCCTCGAAGCGCGCGCCTACGACCCGAAGTCGGGTGAGTACACGCGCGTCGCCGACCCCCAGGTGGGCCGCAACTACCACTCCGGCTCCGTGCTGCTCCCCGACGGCCGAGTGATGATCTTCGGCTCGGACTCCCTCTTCGCGGACAAGGCCAACACCAAGCCGGGCGTCTTCGAGCAGCGCATCGAGATCTACACCCCGCCCTACCTCTTCCGCGAAGGGCGGCCGGAGATCACCTCCGGCCCCAAGACCCTCAAGCGGGGCGCGACCGGCACCTTCAAGACGCCGCAGGCGGCGAAGATCGCGACGGCGAAGCTGATGCGGCCGAGCGCCGTCACGCACGTCACCGACGTCGACCAGCGGTCGATCGCCCTGGAGGTCAAGAAGACCGCGGACGGTATACAGGTCACCGTGCCGAAGAACCGCTCGCTGGTCCCGTCCGGCTGGTACATGCTGTTCGTCACCGACGACAAGGGCACGCCGTCGGAGGGTGTCTGGGTCGAGGTCCCGTAGGCCCGGCGGCACAGCACGATGACGGAAGGGGCGCCCCCGGCGGGGGGCGCCCCTTCCTCGTGTCGCTCCGGTCCCGGCCTACTTGGTGTTGCGGGCCAGTTCGAGGGCGTACTGCGGGAACCAGTCGCCCGCCTTCGGGCCGCCCTTGCAGTCGCCGTCCGACTCCCCCGGACGCTTGATCCACAGATAGGCGTCGACCTGCGGGTCACCGGTCTCGGTGGTGGGCGTCTCGCCGAGCGCCCGGCCGGGCGGGTTGCACCAGTTCTCGGCCGGGTCGCCGCCGGTGTAGGGGCCGTTGCCGTTGCGGCTGGTGTCGATGACGAACGGCTTGTTGCCGACCTTGGCGGAGACCTTCTTGCCGTACTCCTTGCTGGCGGCCGTCGTCTGGAAGTTGGAGACGTTCACCGCGAAGCCGTCGGCCTGGTCGATGCCGGCCCACTTCAGCGGCTCGAATATCTGGTCCGGCTTGCCCCAGCCGGCATTGCCCGCGTCCAGGTACACCTTGGTGTTGGGCAGCTGCTTGAGCCGCTTCACGGCGCCCTTGAGCAGGTCGTACCGCTCCTCGTGGTACTGGCCCTCGGTGCAGCCGTCCACCATGTGCATCACGGCGTCCGGCTCCACGATGACCGTGGCCCGCCGGTTGCCGATGCCCTTGGCGACCTTTTCCAGCCACTCCCGGTAGGCGTTGCCGTCGGCGGCGCCGCCCGCGGAGTGCTGGCCGCAGTCGCGGTGCGGGATGTTGTACAGCACGAGCACCGCGTCCCGGTCGGCCTTGGCGGCCGCCTCGGTGTACCCGCGGGCGTCCTCCTCGGGCTTTTCGGTGCCGACCCACTCCCCCACCGGCTGGGAGGCGATCTTCTTGATCAGCTCGGCGTTCGCCTTCTCACCGTCCCGCAGGTACGCCTCGACCTGCTGGGCCGCCCGGCTGCCCGGGTTGACCCAGAACGGGTCCTTTGCCTTGGGCTGCTGACTGACCTGCGGCTGCGCGTTCTTCTCGCCGCCGTCCGTGGACGAACATCCCGCCAGCAGCAGCACGGCTCCCAGAGCGGCCGCTCCCCAGCGGGCACGCCCGACGCAACTGCCGTACATCGAATCCCCCTTGGTACCCCATGAACAGGTCCGCCCCCCAGGCGCCCTGCCGGACAAGACCGGTCCAATCCATCCTTACACAGGTGTCCGGAAAGCCACGAGGCCGTCCGGCCTGCGGCCACCGAGGGCAACCAGTTCGCGACATGGTGTCAGGAACCCTCTGGAACAGGCCGGGGCGGCGTTCTACAGTGAGCGAAGCTGCCGGACCATCCCCGACCTCCCGCGTCACTCCGGGCTTCTCCCGCAGCCCGGGCTCACGCGGTCGAGGGCCGGCTCGGTCGACGGCCCGGGGATGGGGGGTCCCCCGGCACAGCCGGTGGAGGGCTGTCGGCCGGGCCAGGTGGTGGAGGTCAGCGGGCCCCGGTGAGATACGCGGAGACGACGACGTTCGCCGTGTAGGCACCGGCCTCCCGGTCGAACGTCCCGCCGCAGGTGATCAGGCGGAGTTCGGCGCGGCCCGGCTGCCGCTGCCCGTAGACCTTGTGCGGGTCGAACTCGTCACGTTCGAAGACCTGCACGTCGTCGATGGTGAACTCGGCGACCGAACCGTCCGTCCTGGTCACCTCGATCCGTTCGCCCGGGCGGGCCGAGCTGAGGCCGTAGAAGACGGCCGGTCTGGTCTCGGTGTCCACGTGGCCGACGAACAGCGCGGAGCCGTCCGTACCGGGTTCGGCGCCCGCACCGAACCAGCCGACGGTGTGGGGGGTCGCGTACGGCGGCGGGTCTATGGCGCCGGTGGTGTCCAGGCCGCGCGGGACGACGGGGGCGCTGATCCCCAGGGACGGGACCTCCAGCCGCTTCGGGGCCGCCGCCCCGATCGGCTCGTGGGGCGGCGGCAGCGGTACGCCGAGGGGGCGGCCGACGGCGGCGACATCACCGGTGGTGGGGGCGGACAGGCCGCCGGGGGCGGTGATCTCCTTGCCCCACATCCACAGGCCGAGCAGCAGGAGCGCCCAGGCGACGCCGGTGAGCAGCCGCCCGGTCCCGGCCGGGGGTTCCGGGGAGGCCACGGCGGTCAGTCCGCGCCCGTGCGGCGGCGGCTGCGCGCGCCGCGGTAGGCGACCGCCACGGCGGCGACGCCGGCGAGCACCAGGCCGATCACGGTGTGCAGGGTGCCGGGTCCCTGTTCCTCCTGGCGCGGCGGGGCTTCGGCGGCCAGCGCGGCGCCTCCGCCGCCGGCCCGGACCGGGGCGACGGGCGTGGGCGTGCTGTGGTGCACGACGTGGACGGTGCCCGCGTCGGGGTGGTCCCGGCCGCCGCAGTGGACGGTGACCGTGTACGTACCGGAGGCGATGTGCGACTTGACGGTGGTGTCGCCGAGGAGTGGCCCGCCCTTGCCCTCGTGGCCGGACAGCTCGGCCTCGGCGACGAACGCCTCGGATCTGACCGAGCCGGTCTTCCCCTTGCAGCCGGAGACCCGCACGTCCACGTCGGCACCGGGCGAGACGGTGGCGGGGACGACAGTGGCGGTCACTTTTCCGTGATCCTCGGCGTGGGCGGCGCCGGCGGCCGGTGCCAGCACGAGGACGGTGGCCGCTCCTGCGGCACGGAGAGCAAGCAGACGAGAACGCATCGTGAACCTCCTGGTACTGGAAGATTCACTCCTCTCGCGGCTTTTCGCATCCGCAGGAGCCGACTACCACCCGTCAGGGGGCCCTGACCTCGTCAGATACGGTCCACCAGATCGGCGATCGAGTCGACGACCCGGGACGGGCGGAACGGGTAGCGGTCCACGTCGGCGGGGGTCGTCAGGCCGGTGAGGACCAGGAAGGTCTCCATGCCGGCCTCCAGGCCGGCCAGGACGTCGGTGTCCATCCGGTCGCCGATCATGGCGCTGGTCTCGGAGTGGGCGCCGATGGCGTTGAGCCCGGTCCGCATCATCAGCGGGTTGGGCTTGCCCGCGAAGTACGGGTCCTTGCCGGTGGCCTTGGTGATCAGCGCGGCGACGGAGCCGGTGGCGGGCAGCGGACCCTCGGTGGACGGGCCGGTCTCGTCCGGGTTGGTGCAGATGAACCGGGCGCCGCCGTTGATGAGCCGGATCGCCTTGGTGAGGGCCTCGAAGCTGTAGGTGCGGGTCTCACCGAGCACCACGTAGTCCGGGTCGTGGTCGGTGAGGACGTACCCGATGTCGTGGAGGGCGGTGGTCAGGCCGGCCTCGCCGATGACGTAGGCCGTGCCGCCGGGGCGCTGGTCGTCGAGGAACTGGGCGGTGGCGAGGGCGGAGGTCCAGATGTTCTCGACGGGGACGTCCAGGCCCATGCGATCGAGCCGTGCGTGCAGGTCGCGGGCGGTGTAGATGGAGTTGTTCGTCAGGACGAGGAAGGGCCGTTCCGTCTCCCGCAGCCTCTTGATGAACGCGTCGGCGCCGGGGATCGGGACGCCCTCGTGGATGAGGACGCCGTCCATGTCGGTGAGCCAGGATTCGATCGGCTTGCGTTCTGCCATGGGGCGTGACTCCTGCCGTACAAACGTGCGGTTGCTGGGACGCCGCGACAGCACTGTGGCGACGCCCCCAAGACTAGACAGGATGCGGTGACCTTGACCCCGTCGATCACCAGGACCCTGTTGCAGGCCGGTGCGGCGCAGACGGAAGCCGTCGGGCGGCGGGCCCCGCGGGGGGAGGGTTCGGACGAGGCCGGGCGCTGGCCGTCCTCCCGCGCGGGCGGGGCCGGCCCGGTGCGGAGTCGCAGGTGCGGTGCGTTGCCTGCCCGCTCCGGCGTGGGCTCCGGCTCCGGCTCCGGCTCCGGCTCCGGCGATTGGCACCCCGCCGGGAGCCGCCTCCGGTGCGGCAGGATGCCCGGTCCCTGGGGCAAGCCGCGGACCGGACGGGCCTGGACGTTGGCGAACGGCCGGGGTGGGCACTGGGGCGTGTTTCGAAAGTCCCGTCCGGCTCAGGGCGGACGACGCTACTTCCGAAACACGCCCTGGTCCCGGCCGCGGCGCAGACGTCCGGCAAGGGTCAGGGTCAGCGTGCCGATGACGATGACCGCCGCCGAGGCCCCGGCGGTGAGCAGGATGTCGCGCCCGGTCTTGGGGAGCTCTTCGGCCAGCTCGCTGGGAGGCTCCTCGTGGACGAGGGTGAACCGGTAGTCGCCGGACTCGCCGACCCAGTCGCCGTCGTCACCGCGGCGCTGCACGATCGCGGCGTTGGCGGTGATCCGGTCGGGGCGGGCGTCGGAGGTGAACGCGAGTCGCACCGGGACGGTGACCGTCTTGCCGGGCGGCACGGTGAGACCGGGGAAGCCGTCGTCGAGGACGCCGACGAGCTCGTTCTCGTCGGTCTTCTCCACCGTCACGGGCCTTTGCCGGCTGTCGGCGGCGACCGCGCCGGTGCCGCTCGGGTCCCGGAACTCCAACTGGATCTGAGAGGGAGTCAGCCCTCGTGCCCGGTCGGTGAAGACGATCACCGGATGGATGTTGTGGCAGGGGCGGGACGTGGTGTTGGTCAGCTCGACACTCCAGGTCCGGAACCCGCCACCGGGGTGGTAGGAAGTGGGGCCGCCCCGGATGCGCGTGCCGATCGGGAACACGGCGGCGGAGGTGTCACCGCAGGTGGGCTGCCTGCCGGGGGCGGCCGCGTCGAAGGAACTCGTGTCGCTGACCGCGCCCGTGTCGGTGACACCCCTGTCCGCGACCTGTTCGTCCGCCGCACCCGGCCGGCCGGTGTCGGCGACGCCCGTGCCCACACCCGCCACTCCGCCGACGAGGGCGGCGAGGGCTCCGGCGGCAAGGGCGGTTCGCAGTCGCGGCAGACGCATCAGGGACCTTCGGAGTGGGGACGGCCGTGCCCCGCAGTACTCCCCCACCCGTACGCCCTCGCCCCGCGGCGACGGCCGCAACCCGCCGTACGGCGGCACGGGTCCGCCCGATCGGCCCAACCGGTCCGACCGGCCCGACCGTGTCGGCCCGACGGCCACCCGCGGGCAGGGCGGCGCGGGCTGCCGAACCGGCCGTCGGCCTCCTCCGCGCGGGACGTGTCCGGCCCGGCGGCCGTGCACGGCGGGACGCCGGGCCGACCCGCCCCCGCGTCGGGCCGGGTCAGCGGCCGAAGACCGGGGCGAGGACGAGTTGGGCCGCGCCCTCGGCGACCGGGTGCGGGGTGCCCTCCGCGAGGCGGACCGGTACGGCGGGGGCGCCGTCGCGTCGGGCGCGGGCGTCGAGGACGGCGCGGACACCGCGTATGAACGGATCGGCGGTCCGTTCCACGACACGGCCGCCGAGCAGGACGCGGTCGATGTCGAGCAGACCGACGAGGTTCGCGGCGCCGGTGCCGAGCACCCGGGCCGCCTCGGCGAGGTCGCCCCGGGCCACGGCAGCCAGGCACAGCGCCTCCAGGCAGCCGCGGCCCCCGCAGCCGCACACCGGCCCGTCGAGCTGGACGGTCTGGTGGCCGAACTCCCCGGCGCCGGTGCGCGGGCCGCGGTAGAGCGCGCCGCCGAGCACGAGGCCGGCCCCGAGGCCCGTACCGAGGTGCAGGTACGCGAACGAGTCCCCGCCCGCACCGCGCAGGGCGAGGCCCAGCGCCGCCGCGTTCGTGTCCTTGTCGAGCACGACGGGCAGCCCGAGGCGTCCGGACAGGGCGTCGCGCAGTGGAAAACCGTCCCACTCGGGGAAACCGGTAACCCGGTGCGGGACGCCCGTCGCATGGTCCAGCGGGCCGGGCATGGCCACTCCGGCGCCGAGGACGGTGTCGTCCGTCAGCTCCCGCACCTCCCGGACCACGGTGTCGATCACCGCGTCGGCGCCCGCGCCCAGGTCCAGCGGGACGGTGCGGGACGCGACGAGGACGCCGGACAGATCGACGCGTACCGCGGTGAGCTCGTCCCGGTCGAGGTGGAGGCCGACCGCGTGGGCGGCGCCGGGGACCAGGCGCAGCAGGGTGCGCGGCTTGCCGCCGGTGGACGCGCTCCGGCCCGCGTCGGCCGCGAGGCCCTCGGTCCGCAGCCGTGCCGTGATCTTGCTGACTGCCTGCGGGGTGAGCCCGGTGCGCTCGGCGAGCTCCAGCCGGCTGATGCCGCACTCGCCGGCCGTGCGCAGCAGGTTCAGCACCAGGGCGGTGTTGTGGCTGCGGAGGGCCGGCAGATTCGCGCCCGTGTCGATGTTCACGGACCCATTGTCGCGTGCGCTTGCACTTTGGCAACACCGTTGCTTAAGTGAGGGCATGACTGGCACCGGCACCACCCCCCTGCGCGTCGGACTCGTCGGCTACGGCCTGGCGGGCTCCGTCTTCCACGCCCCGCTGATCGCCGCCGCGGAGGACCTGGTCCTCGACACGGTCGTCACCTCGAACCCGGAACGGCAGGAGCGGGCCCGCGCCGCGTTCCCCGGCGTGCGCTGCGCCGCGACGCCGGACGAGCTGTGGAACAGGGCCGGCGAGCTCGACCTGATCGTCATCGCCTCGCCCAACAAGACCCACGTGCCGCTGGCGACCGCCACGCTGGAGGCCGGGCTGCCGGTCGTCGTCGACAAACCGGTCGCCGGCACGGCCGGGGAGGCGCGCGGCCTCGCCGCCCTCGCGGAGGAACGCGGACTGCTGCTGTCCGTCTTCCAGAACCGCCGCTGGGACAACGACTTCCTCACCCTGCGCGCGCTGCTGGCGAACGGCGAGCTCGGCGGCGTGCAGCGCTTCGAGTCCCGCTTCGAGCGGTGGCGGCCGCAGCTCAAGGGCGGCTGGCGCGAGTCGGGCAAGCCGGAGGAGATCGGCGGTCTGCTGTACGACCTGGGCAGCCATGTGGTCGACCAGGCACTCGTGCTGTTCGGCCCGGCGGTGCGGGTCTACGCCGAATCCGACGTCCGCCGTCCGGGCGCCGAGGCCGACGACGACACGTTCATCGCGCTCACGCACGCGAACGGGGTCCGCTCACACCTGTACGTCAGCGCCACGGCCGCACAACTGGGCCCGCGCTTCCGCGTCCTGGGCTCGCTGGCCGGTTACGTCAAGTACGGCCTCGACCCGCAGGAGACGGCCCTGCGCGAGGGCCTGCTCCCGGGCCCCGGCTGGGGCGCCGAGCCGGCGGCGATGTGGGGGCGTGTCGGCTCGGGAGAGTCCCCTCTGACCGGCGGCGGCACCCCCGTCCCGACGGTGCCGGGGGACTACCCGGCGTACTACACGGCGATCGCCGCCGCCCTGCGCGGCACCGGCGACAACCCGGTCCCGGCCGAGGAGGCCGCCGCCGCGCTCGACGTCCTGGAGGCGGCACGCCGCTCGGCCCGCGACGGCGTGGCGGTGGCGCTGTGACCGCTCCGTCGCCCTCCATCGCCGAACTGGAGGCCCAGCAGACCCGCCTGACCCTCCGCCGCTTCACCCACGACGACGCCTGGACGCTCGGCACCCTGCTCGTCGAACTGGCCCGCCGGCGCGGGGCCCCGGTCGCGATCGACGTCCGGCGGGGCAGGCAGCAGCTGTTCCACTGCGCGCTGCCCGGTTCGAGCGCGGACAACGACACCTGGATCGACCGCAAGCGCCGGGTCGTGGAGCACTACGGCGAGAGCTCCCTCCTCGTCGGCACCCGCTTCCGCGCGAAGGGCAGGTCGTTCGACACGGACTCCCGCCTCGACCCCGCCCGCTACGCGGCCCACGGCGGCTCCTTCCCCCTCACGGTCGACGGCGCGGGCGTGATCGGCACGCTCACGGTCTCGGGCCTCCCCCAGGTCGAGGACCACGCCCTGGTGGTGGAGGCACTGGAGCGGTTCGTCCGCGGGGAGCGGGCGGACGTCGACGGGTAGGACGACATGACGCACGACCGCTTCGGCGAGCCACCGGCGTTCGCCGCGCTCCTATGGGGTGACCGGCCAGGTCTTCGACGACTCGACCACGAGCCCCGGAACCGCTCTCACGGCGCACCTCCGCCAGACGGAACGTGAGCCCGCACGGGCCCGAGGCGGTCGTGGCCCCCGCCCGTACCGATGGACCGGCGGCGTCCGTGGCGGGGGCCGCTCCGCTCGCGCGTCAGGCGTCCTTGAGTTCCTGGCGCTGGCGGCCGAGCCCCTCGACCTCCAGTTCGACCACGTCCCCGGCCCGCAGGAACGGCTTCGGCTCCGGCTGCCCCATGGCGACACCCGCCGGCGTGCCGGTGTTGATGATGTCGCCCGGGTACAGGGTCATGAACCGGCTGACGTAGCGGACCACCTCGGCGACCGGGAAGATCTGGTCGGCGGTGCTGCCGTTCTGCTTCAGCTCACCGTTCACCCAGAGCCTCAGTCCCAGCGCCTGCGGATCCGGAACCTCGTCCGCGGTGACGAGCCACGGGCCCAGCGGGTTGAACGTCTCGCAGTTCTTGCCCTTGTCCCAGGTGCCGCCGCGCTCGATCTGGAACTCGCGCTCGGACACGTCGTGCGCGACCGCGTATCCCGCGACATGCGCCAGGGCGCTCTCCGCGGACTCCAGGTAGCGGGCCGTGCGTCCGATGACCACGGCCAGCTCGACCTCCCAGTCGGTCTTGCGGCTGCCGCGCGGTACGAGAACGGTGTCGTTCGGGCCGACGACCGTGTCGGCCGCCTTGAAGAAGACGACCGGCTCGGCGGGTGTCGCCGCACCGGTCTCGGCGGCGTGGTCGTGGTAGTTCAGCCCGATGCAGACGACTTTGCCGATGCGGGCGACGGGCGGGCCGATCCGCAGCCCCGTGGCGTCCAGGGCGGGCAGCACCCCGGCTCCGGCCGCCGCCCTGATCCGGTCCAGTGCCGAGGCGTCGGACAGCAGGTTCCCGTCGATGTCCGTGATCACCGAGGACAGATCGCGCAGGGTCCCGTCCTGGTCCAGCAGCGCGGGGCGCTC
Organism: Streptomyces sp. STAM6; assembly: GCF_054963715.1. Classification (NCBI taxonomy): domain Bacteria; kingdom Bacillati; phylum Actinomycetota; class Actinomycetes; order Kitasatosporales; family Streptomycetaceae; genus Streptomyces; species Streptomyces sp. STAM6. The sequence goes on from NZ_JBUEFZ010000010.1 coordinate 50,122, forward strand.
GGCACCCGCCGTTCCGACGCGCAGCAGCTTCATGTCTTCTCCCTGTGAGGTCGGGGCGGACCCCGCTGGGGCCCGCCCGTCGAAGGCAGGGGGAGGAGTGCGGCCATCCCCGGAGTTGGTCGATCCTCCAAGACGCCGGACCACTCCGCAAGACCCCGTTCACAACCTGGACCCTTACCCAGCGGTAGCGAGCCCGCCCAGCGCCGGCGTGTCCCGGTACAGGAACGCCCTCTCCACCGCGGTCCACGTGGTGCTCGTGACCACGTAGAGCCCGGCGGCCAGCGGCACGAACGCGACCGTCAGCAGCGTCGCGAACGACATCAGTGGCATGATCCGCGTCATCGCCCCGGTCATGGCCTCCATGCCCGGCATCTCCGACTGCGGCATCGGCGAGGAGGCCAGCTGCCGCTTCGTCCGCCGGTACGTGTACGTCGCCACACCCGCGACGATCAGGAACAGCGCCACGTACACCAGCCCCGCCGGCCCGAAGAACCCGCCGTCCGCGAGCGCCTCCGTCCAGCGGCCGTCGAGCGGCGCGGCGAAGAGGGTGTGTCCGGCCATCCGGCCGCTGGAGAAGAGGTGGTACATCAGGAAGAACGCGGGCAGCTGCAACAGGCTGGGCAGGCAGCCGGCGAGCGGCGAGACCTTCTCGTCGGCGTGCAGCTGCAGCACGGCCTGCTGGAGGCGCTCCGGGTCCCTGGCGTACTTCTTGCGCAGCTCGGCCACCTTCGGGGCGAGCCGCGTCCGGGCCTTCTGCCCCCGCGCGGCGGCCCGCGACAGCGGGTGCACGGCGAGCCGCACGAGCATGGTGAACAGCACGATCGCGGCGGCGGTCGCGGTGGTGTGGAACAGCGGGTCGAGCAGCTCGGCGAGCTGCTCGACGAGCGAGGCGAAAACGGACATGGGGAAGCCCTCCGAGGAGTCTCGTCGTGCCGGGAGGTGACAGGGGTCGGCGTGACGGAACCGCGCGGGACAGGGGCATGGGCGGGGGCGTACCCGGGGCAGGAACGGCCCGGAGAGGGAACGGCCCTGCGCGGGGAGGCCCTGCGCAGGGAGGACCCTGCTAGGGGAGGACCCTGCTAGGGGAGGACCCTGCTAGGGGACGGCCCTGCTAGGGGCGGGCGTTTGCCCGGCCTGAGTGCCTGGGTGCCTGGGTGTCTGCCCGGCCTGGGTGCCTGGGCGAGCAGGTGCCCGCACCGGGCACTGCCGGGAGCCGGACTCCGGGAGAGATCGGCCGGGAGCCGGCCGAGCCGGGTCCGGGCACACCTGGGCCCGAGCAGGAGCCCCGCCGCGTCCTACGCGGTCGTCGGGACGAGACCGCCGGGTGCTCGCGGACGCCGGCGCCCCGAGGCGTCCGGATCACGCTGGGGCAGGAAGGCCGTGCGTTGCTCACGGTCGCGGATCGCCGTCCGTACGCGCGTCGGCGGCACGGCGGGCGCGCTGCGCGCGCTGATGACCGCGCACGCGGCGAGCGCGGAGCCGACCGCGCCGGTCGCGGCGAGCGCGACGGCCGCCGAGAAGCTGCCGCCCTCGACGAGGAAGACCTCGGTGAGGAGGAAGAGCAGGAGACCGGTGGAGCGCAGCAGTCGCGTCACAACCTCTCCCTTCCTTCCTCTGCGTCCGATGAACGGATGAACGAATGCATCGTACCGAGAGAGAGGACGACCGGAAGGTCACGCGGGTTCCCGGGCCAGCACTTCCATGTCGGCCCGCTCGTCGCGGTCGCGCGGCCCGGCGTGGGTGACCGCGAGCGCGACCGTGAGGTTGACGGCGAGGGCGACCACTCCGGCGTTCACCCCCCACACCGGGTCGTGCCCGGAGAAGACGAGCCCGCAGACGACGGCGACCCCGGCCACCAGGCCGCTCACCGCCCCGGCGAGGGTGAGCCGCCGCCAGATCAGTCCGAGCAGCAGCATCGGCAGGAGTTGCGCCATCCCCTCGTAGGAGATGAGGGAGAGGCGTACGAGCGTGTTGGGGGCGGCATACGTCATGACCAGCGCCAGCGTCCCGGCCACGACGACCACGATCTGCGAGGCGCCCTTCTCGCGTCCGCGCCACCGCGGCACCAGGGACAGCACACTGCGGCCCCACATGGTGCCGATGACCAGCATGAAGACGGCCATGGGGACGATCGAGGAGAGCGCCGCGGCCACTCCGACCAGCCCCACGGCCCAGGCCGGCAGGGAGTCGACGACCAGCCGGAACAGTGCCAGGTTCGAGTCGGGGCCGGTCAGGCCGGGCACGACGAACGCGGCGGCCAGCCCGAGGAGCATCGGCACGAAGAGCAGGACGTTGTAGGCGGGGAGCCACACGGCGTTGCGGCGCAGTGTGTCCGCGTTCCGCGCGCCGAGGTATCCGGCCACTGTGGTGGGGAAGATGACCACGGTCAGGGCGTTGAGCAGCGTGGTCGTGGCGAACCAGGCGGTGCCCCAGGTGCCGCCGTGGCCCGGAAGCGTCAGCCACTCGCCCTTCTCCTCGACGAGCCGGCCGAGGAAGTCCCCGTACCCGTCGAAGTAGTGGCCGGGGACGTACACGGCGAGGAAGGCCAGCGTCCCGATCACCAGGGCGTCCTTGAGGACGGAGACCCAGGCGCTGCCGCGCAGCCCGCTGACGACCACGAACCCGGTGGTGACGGCGAAGGCGACGAAGTACGCGGTGTTCAGCCCCACCGCCCCGTACGAGATCACCGACAGCACCACACCCATGCCGGTGATCTGGAGCTGGATGTACGGCAGCAGGAAGACGGTGGCGAGGACGGCGACCGCGGCCCCGAGCCAGGGCTTGCCGTACCGGTGGGCGACCATGTCGGTGATCCCGACGAGCCCGTGTCTGCGGGCGTACCCCCAGAGCATCGGCCCGACGACGTACCCGAGCGCGTAGCCGCACGACATGTAGGCGACGACGTAGAGGACGGGGGCGCCGTAGTTGTAGCCCCAGCCCGCCGCGCCGAGGTAGCTGAAGCTGGTGTAGCCCTCGCCGGCCATCAGGACCCAGATGAAGACGGGCCCGAGGCTCCGGCCGCCGACGGACCACTCGGCGAGCCCGCCCGCCCCGCCGCCCCGGCCGCGTACGGCGAGGAGCCCGAGGACGACGGTGGCGACCATGAAGACGCCGAAGACGGAGGTCGCGACGGCGGCGTTCACCCGCGTCCCTCGCGCCGGTCACGCGGCCGACCCTCCAGCCGGTCACCCCGGTCACCCCGTCTGCCGTCCCGTCGGCCGCCGTGCAGGTCGCCGTGCCGGTCGCCGCGCCTGGTGAGCCACACCGAGAGGGGGGTGACCAGCGTGGCACCCAGCAGCCACACCCACAGGAACGGAAGCCCGAGGACCACCGGCTCGACGCGGTTCACCAGCGGCAGCGCCCCGACGAAGAGGAGGAACGGAATGAGCAGCCACAACAGCTGGGGCCTACGTCTGATCACCTTCGGACCCTAACGCGGTCGCATCTTCGCCAGTTTCCCCCACACGACGAGCCGGTACTTCGAGCTGTACTCGGGTGTGCAGGTCGTCAGCGTCAGGTAGTACCCCGGCTCGCGGTAGCCGTACCCGGCCCTGACCCCGCTCCTCGGTACGGCGGCGACCACCCCGGTGTCCCGGGGCGAGGTCCGCGGGAGCGTGGCGTCGACGACGTAGGTGAAGACCGCGTCCCGGGTCTCGACCACGATCTCGTCGCCCTTGCGGAGCCGGTTGATGAACCGGAAGGGCTCGCCGTGGGTGTTGCGGTGGCCGGCGAGGGCGAAGTTCCCGGCCTGGCCGGGCCGGGCGGTCCGGGGATAGTGCCCGACGTAGCCCTTGTCGAGGACACCGCGCTTGGCGACGCCCTCCGCGACGGGGGCGGTGAGGCGGAGGGAGGGGATGCGGAGGATGGCGTAGGCCCGGTCCCAGCGGGGCCCTGACGGCGGGGACCCGGCCGACCGGGCCGCGTCCTCACCGATCCCGCCGGTCCCGCCGATCCCGCCGGTCCCGCCGGGCTCACCGGTCCCGCCGGCGGCCGGGTCGGCCCCGGCGCCGTCGGACCCGGGCGGCGTCGTGAGGCCGGGCTCTTCCCGGCCCTGCCCCTGCCCCTGCCCCCACTCCCGCTCCAGCGCCCGGACCTGCCGCTCGGCACCGGCGCGGGCCTGGTGGTTGGTCCACCACAGCTGGTGGACGACGAGGAGCAGGACGACCAGCCCCAGGGTGACGGTGAGCTCGGCCCCCACCCACAGCGCGCGGGCGAGCGTCGCCCGTCCCCGGGGCGCCCGCCGCCGCACCACGACCGGCACCGGCTTCCGCACGCGGGCACGATAGGGGCTCGCCCGCGAAGTCACCAGGCCGGCCGACGGGCGAATCCACGGCTTCCCGGAATTCAACGGATTCCGTACCAGAACGCCTCTCCGCCCCTACCCCCGTACAGCAGTACGGTATTGACCATGCGCCCCGACACGCCTGCCGACCACACCGCCGAAGCCGAGCGCCTGCTGCGCACCGCGGCGCAGTACCCCGCGGACCACGAACCGCTGCTCCTGCGGGCCGCCGCCCACCTCGAGCTGGCAGGCGACCGCGTCCGCGCGACCACGCTGTACGACAGCCTCCTGGCCACCGACCCGGAGCACCCGCACCTGGTGAAGGCCCTCAAGGCCGCGAACCTGTGGGAGTACGGGCACGAGGCCGAGGCGCGCGCCATCCTCGACGGCATTCGCGCGGCGACCCCGACCGACGCGGTCGCCTGGGAGACCGTCGCGGAGACGCTGGAGGCCCATGACGAGCTCGAAGCCTCCGAAGCGACCTTCACCAGGGCCGTGACGCATCTCCTCCCCTCCCCCGACGACGAGGTCCCCTACACGTCCCAGTCCCTCCTCATGGGCCGGCACCGCGTGCGCCGCCTGCTGGGCATGCGGCACGACGACTGGGACGTCCTGGCGGACCGCCTCCACACGGGCGCCGTCCCGCTGGACGAACTGCACGACCCGAAGCGCCTCTGGGCCCTGGGCTCCTCCGACCCGGTCGAGCTGCAGGCCGAGATCGACCGTCTGCGCAGCGAGCTGGGCTCGTACCGCACGGCGCTGTCCCGCCCGTTCCCGGTCGCGGTCCTGCTGTGGCCCCCCGCCGAGCTGGCCGAGCTGCTGGAGGCGTACCCCGAGCTGGAGTCCGAGTACCCGACGCACGCGGCCCACCTGACGGACATCGAGGCCTCCCTGCGGGAACTCTCCGCCGCGGGAACCCCCAACCTGGGCATCGTCCAGGCCACGGTCCCCTCCTACGAGGCGTTCGCGGCGTCCGAGGCCACGTCCCCCTCCAACGCGGCGCTGCTCCCCCAGTACGCCACCACCCTGGCCGCCCGCGGCCGCGCGATCCCCTGGCCCCCGTCCCGAACGGCCCCCTGCTGGTGCGGCTCGGACCGGCCGTACGGCGACTGCCACGGCACGGCCCAGCCCTGAGCCTCGCCGGCTCCGGCGTGCGCCTGATGGGCGTACACCGCGTCCGCGCAAGGCGACCACGTCCCGCTCGGATCCGCGGCACCTGCCCATGAACCCAGCCGACCACGCCGCCCCACCGCTGGGCACCGGCCCCTCTCCCCTACGACCGGAACGGAACCGCCCAGCATTGGTCCGACGCGTCGCCTCGCGCCTCGCCACGCTCGCCACTCATGGCGATGGCGCGGGTGTCGCGCTGTTCGTGGGGGTGGTGGGGCTGAGGGGGCCTGCGTTGCTCTGCGCCTGCGCTTCCCCGGCCACACGATCACTTTGACCGCTTACAGGCCCTTCACAAGTGGTGTGCGGCCCTTCCAGAATGAACCACTGCCGTCGACTGGCCGCTCTCCCCCCACACATCCAGTCCCTGTGTGCGTGAGGGAGACGTGTGCCATGACGAACGCGTACCACCAGCCCGACACCCCCGGCCCCGTACGCCCGCTGCACCGCATGAAGCGCGTCTGGGTCGGCGGCCTGCTCCTCCTGCTGCTCGGCGCGGGCTGCGGCGCGCTCGGCTCCGAGGACGCCACGAGCACATCGGCGCAGCCGACGCCGACGATCACGGTGACGACCACCGCCACGGTCACCTCACCCCCGCCGGCCGCTCCCGAGCCCGCCCCGACGGTCACCACCACGGCAACCGTCACCACCACGGCCACGGTCACCCGCGAGGCCACCACCACCGACAGCGGCGCCGACTCCGGCAGCGGTGACGGCGGCACCGACGTCCACTACAGCAACTGCACCGAAGCCCGCTCAGCCGGCGCGGCCCCGGTTTTCCGCGGCCAAGCGGGATACGGCCGGCACCTGGACCGGGACGGGGACGGGGTGGGCTGCGAGGGCAGGTGAAGCGACTCCGTTGGCCGGGGCACGCTCAATGTGTCGGCTGAACGAGTCGCCACTGGGCAGCGAGAGGCGACCCGCCCCAACCCCCTCCGCGGCGCACCCACATGGCCGCGATACCGAGAGACTCCAGGTAGTCGACGTAGGGTTCTATCTCGTCGTCGAATAGCGCGATGAGATGGGGATCCCGCCGCCCAGACTCACGGTAATAAAAGTGCCGATACTCGAAGAGTTGCGCCACCGCCTCCCGGACCGCTAGGCGCGTCTTTCCGACCTTCACGGACTTCCCCTCCACAAGCCTGGTCGAAGATGCCGATCCACGGTGTGCGACTCGCGTTCCCTTGCCCGCCATACCCTTCGGCGCGGCATCGGGGTGGCCAGGGGAGGTCGGCGCGATTCTTCACCCCCCACAAGAGTGCGTGACCGGGCTTGTCAGCCCTTGCCATGCCCTCGGGTTCGTAGGTCTCCGCTATGCGTATGAGCAGGTCATGTAGGGACACAGAGTCAACGTACCTGCGTCAACCGCTGATTGACCGGGGATCGGTGCCGCCAAGCGTCACTCCACCAGGATGGACCTCGTGGTCGCTCTGGATCGATCGTTGCCGCCCCACCACCTCCCGCAGCGCCGCCGCCACCCACGCGTCCCCCGTCAGCGACGCCGCCTCCAGGTCCGCCAGGACCTCGTCGTACGTGTGGGGCTGGATGGCGGCTCTCAGCAGCGCGGTGACCGCGGCCTGGGTGTCCAGACGGGGGATCGTGTCGGACACAGCGCGCGGGAGGGAGGCGCAGGCAAGGTTCTGCCGCGGGACACGGTGCGCCGGGCGCAGGGTGTGGTGGACGGAGACATAGCCGTGACTGCGGGGGTTCAGCCGGTGCGGGACCAGGACGTCGACCTTCGGCGGCTGCGTGGCCGGCGGCGGCAGGGCGTGCACGCCGTGGAGGGTGAGTGCGGCTGGGCCGGTGAGGAGGGCGTCCGGTCCGGCGTAGAGGAGGGCCGCCCGCAGTCGTTGGTGCGGGGACGCGGGGGCGGTCTGCAGGAGGATCACTCGGGGCAGCAGCCGCTGCCAGGGCCCGCCGGGGCGGCAGCGTCCGGAGACGACCGACGACGCGCACCCCAGGACGCGGAGCTGGTGGACGGTGGCCACGCCGTCCTGGGCGACGACGAGTGGGTCGGCGGCGAAGTGGTGGGGCTCGTGGAGGGTGGGCATGGGCGTCCTGTGCCCGCGCCGGGCGATGCCTTACCGGCTCGCCCGGGGACGGTTACACGGTCGTGGCAGGAAGGCTTCTGCCACACTCGGGGCTGTTACGCACCGTTGATCCCTTCGTCACGTCAGGTGGATCGGCTCATGGCAGGACGTCCCCTCACCTCACCGCAGGCCCGTCTCGTGCGCTGGCTGGCGCTCGGTCTGCTGTGCTCCTTCGGCGCGGCGCTGCTGGTGATGGGGGTGACCATGCTGCTGCCTGACGATGTGTCGGGCTCGATGTCCGACGGCCTGTACAGCGCCCTCGTCCTCGGCACCACGCTGGCCCTGGGCGCCGGGGTGTACGCCCGTGCCCGGCGACGGCGGCCCGGGCCGCCCCGGTAGTTCGAGCGTCAGAGGCAGTGCTCAACCGCATGCAGGACGTCACCCGGTGACGGTGCCGGCGTTGAAGGGGCATCCCAGTGCGGCCTGGCCGCGGTGATTTTGTCGGCGAGTTCTCCTGCCAGGGCGTGCCTCGTTGACTCGTCGTCCGCCGCTGCGATGCGTCGTCCCCAGCGGACCGTGTCCACGACCGCGGACTTTACCTGTTCGTACGCGAGGTAGTAGCGGAGGCCGTGGTGCCACCGCGTCCGGTGCTCGTCCGACGCGGAGCGCTGCCAGCCGGCCGTGACGGTGGCCTGGTCTGCGCGTGTGTAGGACATCTTGTGGATGTGGTCGGCGAGGTCGTAAACGGGGTCTCCCCACAGGGCCAGTTCCCAGTCGAGGAAGGCGACCTGGTCCTGCCGTGTGAGGATCATGTTCTTGCGGTGGACGTCCGCGTGCAGGAGGGCGAAGCGCCGCTCCGCCAGGTCCGAAGCCGCGTCGTGGAGCAGGAGGCACGGGTCCGGCGGGATGCCGAGGGCCTCGTACAGGCCGCTGACCGTGTCATCTCCGCGCCGCCGGATGGCGCGTACGAGCTCCAGCAGGCGCTTGGCGAAGCCGGCCGTGTCTCCGTCGCGGGGCCAGTCGTCGGGTACTGGCGGCAGGACCCGGGCCGGCAGGCTCAGCAGTTGGCCGAAGAGGGCACGGATACCCTCCAGCACCGGTTCCGGCAACGGCTTGCCGTCGGGGCAGATCTCGTCGACCCGACGGCCTTCGACGAATTCATGGATCTGGAAGTCGGGGTCGGTGCCCGCGTACACGAGACGGGGGGCCGAGGGTACGTGTGGGCCAACGGCCGCCAGCACGTCGGCCTCCGGCCACAAGGTGAGGTCCATGGCCTCGGCCGCGGCGGAGCGCATCCGGACGACCACCGGGCCGCTGTCGGCCTCGACACGGAGGTTGCGGTTGTAGTGGCCCGACTGTGCGCCTCCGCGTGCGCGGGCCTCCTCGTAGAGGGCGAGGGGTTCCATGGTTACCGCCCCGACCACGGCGCGAGGGCCGCGGCGACCCGTTCGGGGGTCATGTCGGGAGGTGATCCCCAGACCAGTCGGGCGACGTTCAGTTTCCTCGCCAGGCGTCCCACCAGGAAGTCCCGCTCCGCGGGTGAGGCGGTGGCGAGCTGCTTGGAGTAGCGGACGGTGTCGACGATCGCTGATTTGATGCGCTCGTGGGCCCGGTAGAGATCGAGGTCGGCTCGCGGGCCTGCGGTGGACTGCGCGGGAAGCTTGTCCCGCCACAGCCGGAAGACCTCCGCCCGCTGCTCGTCCGGGTAGTCCATCTTGTGAAAGTGGATCGCGATCTCGTACATGGGGTCGCCCCACAGGGCCAGCTCCCAGTCCAGGAACCAGGTGTCCTCTTCGCGCACGATCATGTTCTTGCGATGGAGGTCCGCATGCAGCATCGCGAAAGGTCTGGAGGTGAGCCCGTCCCACGCGTCATCGACGACTGCCAGCGGCTCCGACGGGATGCCGAAATCGGTGAAGACCTCCCCGTACTCCTCCTGGCACATGGCGTGGATCCGCCGGGTGAGATCGGCCAGCAGCCGGCCGAAGCCGGCGCTGTCGCCGGAGGCGGGCCAGTGAGGCGGAAGCGGAGGAGCCTTTTCCTGGGGGATGTCCACCAGTTGTCGCATGAGGGTCACGACATCGGACATCACATGGCTGGGAACGGCACTTCCCCGCGGGGAGAAACTGTCGAGGACCCGGCCCTCGATGAAGTGATGGACCTGGAACCGCGGATCGTGCGAAACATGACGCAGCTCGGGGGCCTGGCCGACATAGGGACTGATGGTGGCGAGTACCTCCTCCTCGCGCCAGAGCCGTATGTCCATGACGTCAGCGGCTGCCAAGGGGATGCGCACATTCACTCGTCCGTCGGGCGTGCTCACCCCCACGTTCCGGTTGTAGTAACCGGCAGCGGCATGGTCCGACTCCACTGCCTGCTTGTACAGCATGTGCCAGGTCACGGGGCCACCTCGAGCAGTGTCGTCAGCAGGTCGTCCGTACGACGATTCAAGTCTTCCACCGCTCCGAGCGGTCGCAGTGAGGGGCGGGCGCGCTCGGCGACCGCCTCGAGCTCGGGAGTCACGAGGCCGGTCCGGTCGGCGGCACGGTGGATAGCGAGGATCAGCGAAGGATAGACCTGGCAGGCCTCGAACTCCCGTGCCGCATGCACCAGCAGGTCGCGTGTCGCCTCGCGCCTGCCCCGCCGCCACAGCAGGAAGGCCCGGAACATGTCGGCGCGGGCCCGGCCCGATCGGTAGCCGGCCCGGTCGAGGGCGGCGTTGGCGCTGCGGAAGGACACCTCCGCGCGTTCCAGCTGGCCCAGCCGCATGTGGGCGACCGCCATCGCGGTGTACACCTTGCCGATCTCGTGCTGGGCACCGAGATCCTGCTGGACCTCCAGTGCGGCACCGGCCTCCGCCACGGCCGCGTCGGGGTCCACCAGGGCCAGTAGCTCGGCTCTGTTGGTCCTGATGTTCGCTAGACCCACGACGGCGCCCACCGCGAGGTACTCCTCCTCGGCCTGTGCCAGGAGGTCGGCGGCGGTGGTGAAGTCCATGAGGAAACGGTGACCCAGATGCATCAGTCGCTTGAGGTCACCCCGGATGACCCGCTCGTGCGGTTCACAAAGAGCGTGGACCTGTTCCGCCAGTGCGAAGGCTCCCGCGAAGTCGCCCTGCCACATCCGGATGTCCGCGACGCACAGTCCGGCGGAAGTGCGGGCCTCGCCGTCATGTTCCTCCCAGACACGCTCGAAAATGCTCGCCGCATGGCTGCTCTCACCGGCGATGCGGCGCGCGTTCGCCCCGGCGAGGGCGAGCCGGGCCGAGATCACCGAGCGAACGGGCATGTCTAGGGCGGGAGTCATGGTGATGACCGCGCCGGCGTCACCCAGTTCCAGCTTCGCCTCGGCCTCCAGACAGTCGGCGGCGTCACGCAGTCCGGACAGGGCGGCTGCGGCGTACTCGGTTTCCGGTGGGGCCGCGAGATAGTGCCGGATGTCCTTGACCATTCCGTCGGCGGCCTGCCTGCCGCTCATCATGACCGCGCGGTCGGCGTGCTTCTGGATCCGCTCCGGGGAGATGTTCTCCGCGTGCAGGCCGTGATGGACGGCTTCGCGAAGAGGAGACGAGCGGGCGACTACTGACGGTTCGGTCCCGCCCTCCATCCGGTCCGCCAGCTGTTCCCAGTACTGCCGCAGCACGGCGTGGACCTGCCGTTTGACGGTGGGCGAAAGGTGGTGCCGGAGGGCGGCGATCATCAGCTGGTGCAGCCGGTACCACCCGTCCGGCAGTGGGTAGGCGAATGAGTAGGCGGTGAGTGATTCCCAGGTCAGCAGATTCGTCGGCAGGTCGAACGTCCGCCCGATCGCCCTGAACATCCCCAGGTCGAAGGTGCGGGCGACGCTGAGCAGCTCCAGGATCCGGACCTCGTCTGGGGCCACGTGCTGGAGGAATCGCTGGACGATCTCCTCTCCCGTGCCCGCGTCCTGCGCCCTGGAGGGATTCTGTGCGTGCGTGTCCACGGCCAGGTGGAGGTAGAAGGGCACGCCGGCGCTGGCCTCGGCGATGGTGCGCTGTCTGGGCAACTCGGTGATGCCCGCCTGGGCCAGCAGGTCGAGGCGTGCGTCCATCGGGAGTCCGTCGATCCGGGCCTCCCGGATCACTGTCTCCCAGTCCTTGTCGTAAGCGGACCACGGGAGTGGTTCGCGGCTCGCCAGCACGGTCAGCCCGCCCCGGAGCTGTCCGAGCAGATCGCGCAGCCACGCGTCCGTACCGTAGGTGCGTCCGCCGGGCAGGGGTGTGGGCACCATGGCCTCGTAGGCGTCCACGAAGAGTACGTACGGCCGCTCCTCGGCCGACTCCCGCATCTCCTCGGCGAACAGGTACGAGACTGCGTGTCCCAGATCGGCGTTCGACAGGCTGTCGAGTTCCTGGAGTGTCGGGTCGGCCTCGATTCGCTGCCTGCGCCGACGGTTGGTCATCGCCCGGCCGGTGAGCCGAATGAGTCCGGCAGCCGTCCCGAAGACCGGCAGTCCCATGGCATCGTCGAGGATCTTCGACAGCACTTCGCTGTCTTCGGCGAAGGGTGTGGTCTTGCGGTCCATCTGAAGCTGTGGATGGACGCGCTGCCATAGGACGGCGTAGGCGATGTCGAAGCGGTCGAACTTGACGCCCTGTGCCCCGAACTCCATCCGGAGGACGGCCAGGGCGTCCTCCTGCTGTCTCAGCGTCGGCAACTGCAGGTCCAGCCGGGCCGTACGGCACGTGTCGGGTGTGCGGTTGCGCAGCTCTTCGAGCAGACGGGACTTACCGATGCCACCGACACCGACGACGTTCACGATCCTCAGCCTGTCGGCGATCCCCCGTAATTCCTCGTCGTACATGGCAAGCAGTCCCTCGCGATTGAAGAACTGCCGCTGCAGGGCCGACACACGCCGATATCGCGGCCTGATGGGCACAGCGGCTCCCCCCGGTTCCCGAACGCTACGGAGGGGAGGTTACCCACAGCGACGCCGCGGGGCACCGCAGTTAATCGGACTCGACAGTGCGGAGCCCGATCGCCATGAAGGCTCATCAGCTGCGTGATGCTGCGGAAAGCTGTCCCTTCCTCACCCACCGGTCGCCCCGGCGGCACCCCGGTCGGCCGTGCCACGCGGGGGCCGGTGGGCCGCCGAGGGCGGGGGCGTTCGTCGGGTTAGCCTCGGGGCGACAACTCCAAGCGCTCGAAAGGCAGGACAGCATGGCCAGGATCCCGGCAGCAGCCATAGCGGCGGGTGGGCTCGTCGGCGGGTACGCCGTCGCCCGGTGGACGAAGAAGCGGCCGCTCGGCGGGGTCGCCCTCGCGGCGGCGGGGGCCGTGGCCGCGCGGGAGTGGCAGCAGCGCAGTGGGGGGAAGGCCGCGGCCGGGCTCACCGCCGCGTACGTGGCCGCGTTCGCCGGCTCGCATCCGCTGGCCAAGAAGGTCGGTGCCTGGCCGGCGGTGTTCTCCGTGGCCGGTGCCATGGCCGCCGCCTCGTGGGCCGTGACGCGCGAACGCGGCTGAGGCCAGGCCGGTACCGGGCGGCGAGGCCGCTGGAGCGGGGGATGTCGAGGACTTGCCCGAGGCGTTGAACAAGACCGGCGCCCCCTGCGTACTACAGGGCACCTCCCCACAGTGGCTGGGTGGGGGGCCGGTCGGGCAGGGACCGGTCCTCCGCCCGGGCCCATCCACCGGGCCCATCCACTGGCCCCGTCTCCCGGACCGTCCCCAGGGGCCGTCCCCCGGAGCCCCCCGGGCCCGGCCCCCGGGCGCGCTCGGGACCCGGCAGCCGGGAAGGGCGGGTTACGCACCCACCGCGTGGGAGATCGTGTAGATCAGCAGGCCCGCCAGCGCGCCGACGACCGTGCCGTTGATGCGGATGAACTGGAGGTCGCGGCCGATGTGCGCCTCGATCTTCCTCGACGTCTGGTCGGCGTCCCAGCTCGCCACCGTCTCGCTGATCAGCGAGGTGATCTCGGCGCGGTACGTCGTCACCACGTAGACCGCCGCGTCCTCGACCCACCCGTCCACCTTCGCCTGGAGGCGGCTGTCCGTCGTCAGGCGGGTGCCGAGGGAGATCAGGGAGGCGCGGGCGCGCAGGCGCAGTTGGCTGCGTTCGTCCTCCGCCGCAGAGATGATCATGCCGCGTACGGATGCCCAGGCCGAGGCGATGATGTCCTGGATCTCGGGGCGGGCCAGCAGGTCGGACTTGATGCGCTCCACGCGGGTGCGTGTGTCGGTGTCGGCCTGGAGGTCGGCCGCGAAGTCGGTGAGGAAGCGGTCGATCGCGCCGCGCGCCGGATGGCCCGGCATGTCGCGCATCTCGGTGACGAACCGCAGCAGCTCCTTGTAGACGCGCTCGCCGACCCGCCGGTCGACGAAGCGCGGCGTCCAGCCGGGGGCACCGCCCTGCACCGCTTCCATGACGGAGTCGCCGTGCAGGACGAGCCAGTCGTGGGCGCGGTTGCAGATCAGGTCGACGGCCCTGCGGTGGGCTCCGTCGGCGACGATCTTCTCCAGGGTCTGGCCGATGCCGGGAGCGACCTCGGCCGCGTCGGCCCGCCGGGTGATGGCCTCGCCGACGACGGCCTGGACGTCGGCGTCGCGCAGGACGGTGAGGGCGCCGCGCAGGGCGGTGGCGAGTTCGGCGGTGACGCGGTCGGCGTGTGCGGGTTCGGCGAGCCAGGCGCCGAGGCGGCCGCCGATGGACAGGGCGTGCAGCCGGGCGCGTACGACCTCGGAGGAGAGGAAGTTCTCCCCGACGAAGGAGCCGAGCGAGGCGCCCAGCTGGTCCTTCTTGGTCGGAATGATGGCGGTGTGCGGGATCGGCAGGCCGAGCGGGCGGCGGAACAGCGCCGTGACGGCGAACCAGTCCGCGAGCGCGCCGACCATGCCGGCCTCGGCGGCGGCCGCGACATAGCCGGGCCAGCCGTCCACGCCCTCGTTGCGCGCCCAGGTGGCGAGCACGTAGACCAGGGCCACCAGCAGCAGGAGGCCGGTCGCCGTGGCCTTCATCCTGCGCACGCCCCGGCGCTTCTCCTCGTCGGCGGCCGTATAGGAGAAGGCGGCCAGCCGCGAGGCGACGGGCGACGGGGCCGCGCCCGGCACCGGGGCCGTGTCATCGGTTTTCGTACGGTTCATCCGCTCCACCCGTCCGCGTAGCCGTCGCGTACGCACGTACGTAGTCCCTACCTCACGTACTCCCGGGGCGCACTCCGAGTTCCCGGTGGGCGCGGCGGACAGGCCGTGCCGGATGATGAGCGCCATGAGCGTACGTCGTGGACATGCCGTGCTGGGTGCGGTGCTGGCGCTGGCCGGGCTGGTGTGCTCGGCGATCTTCGTGACGGTCCGCGCGGGAACGAAGGGCGGCCCGGCGGCCCGGCCCGCGCAGGCCGTCGCGGCCGGTGCCGTGTGGACGGGGACCTGGTCGGCGGCGGCCGTGGAACCTGCGGCGGCCCTCGTACCGGGGGCCATGCCCGCGCCCGCGGCCCGGCCCGGGGGCGGCCCGGCGGCCGGGGACGCCAACGGCAACGGCGGCGTGTCGCTGCGCAACGTCGTTCACACCAGCGTCGGCGGCACCCATGCCCGGATCACCCTCACCAATCTCTTCGGGCAGCGACCGCTGAGGATCGCCGATGCCTCGATGGCGGTGCGGCGGACGGGCGCGGCCGCCGTGCCCGGCACCCTGCGGCGGGTGACCTTCGCCGGCCGGGAGTACGTCAGTGTCCCGCCCGGTGCCGAGACGGTGAGCGACCCGGTAGCGCTGCCGGTCCCGTACGACGGCGATCTGCTGGTCACGCTGCACGTCCCGGCCGGGCAGACGGCGACCCTGCACCCGATCGCCCGCCAGACCTCGTACGCCGCCGCCGGCGACCGGACGCGGGAGGAGGGCGCCGGCGCGTACACCACCCGGACCACGGGCTGGCGGCACCTGGCCGGCGTCGATGTGATGGGCGGCGGGGCCCGCGGGGCCGTGGTGGTCTTCGGCGACTCGATAGCCGACGGCGTGGGCTCCACCTCGGACGCCAACCGCCGCTGGCCGGACGTCCTGGCCGACCGGCTGCGCGGCCGCGGTTACGCCGTCCTCAACCAGGGCATCGGCGGCAACTGCGTCCTGCGCGGCGGCAAGGGCCGCGGCCCCGGCGGGCTGGCCCGTTTCGACCGCGACGCTCTCGGCCGTGCGGGCGCCAGGACGGTCGTCGTCAGCCTCGGCATCAACGACATCCTCCGCCGCCCGCACGAGACCGATCCCGGCCGTATCACCGACGGTCTGCGGGAGCTCACCCGGCGGGCGCACGCGCGCGGGCTGCGGGTGGTCGGCTCGACGCTGATGCCGTTCGGCGCGCACCGGCGCCACTCGCCCCGCCTGGAGGCGGTACGGGAGCAGGTCAACGCGATCATCCGCGCGGGCGGGGTGTTCGACGAGGTCGTGGACTTCGACCGGGCGCTGCGCGACCCGTACGCCCCGAGCCGGCTGCTGCCCGCGTACGACTCCGGTGACGGGCTGCACCCGAACGACGCCGGCTACCGGCGCATGGGCACGTACGTGGACCTCGCGGCCCTGGAGGGCGGCCCGCCCCAACCGGCCTGACGCGGCGCACGCGACGTCCCGGCGGTCCGGGCCCCGGTCCCGGCCCCGGCCCCGTCCGCCACCCCGACTCCGGGGACGCGACGCCGGACGGAGGCGTTACCCGCCGAGCTCCTTGCGCCGCTGCTCCTCCTTCAGCCGCTGCTTCTCGGCCCGGCGCAGCTTGCGCTCCACACCGACCCCGCCCATCAGCGCGAATCCGGTGACGGTCACCCTCGGCGAGCCGGGGGTGCCCTCGCCCGAGCCGCGGTCGTCGAAGCCGCCCATGAGGCCGAAGCCGCGGACGTCGACGTGCAGGTCGGGCGGGACGATCACTTGGATGCCGCCCATCACGGCGAAGCAGCGGATGACGATCTCGCGGTCCTCGAAGTCGGCCTCGCGCAGGTCGATGTCGCCGCCGCCCTGCAGCACGAAGGCCTTGAAGTCCCGGGCGATCGTCCACCTGCCGCGCCGCCGGAAGCCGCTCCAGAAGGCGAAGGCACCCTTGGAGGTGGCCGGTTTTCCGACGCGGGAGGGCCAGCCGGCGTCCGCCACGGATGCCAGGGACGCGGCGGAACCCGCGGACCCCGCGGAGGGGGCCGGCAGATCGCGGACGAGCGGTACCAACTCGCCGTGGGTGCGGGCCTTGTACACGAGGTCGAGCCGTTCCTCGAACTCCGCCATGTCGAGCCTGCCCTCGGCGACCGCGTCCCGCAGTCGTTCCGCGATCCGTTCGCGTTCCGCGTCCGACGCCCGCATCTCGGGGAGCTCGCTCGTCATACCAACAGACTAATGTGCGACCGCGCTCCCCACACAGCCGCGACACGGCCCGTCCGCCCTGCCCGCGCAGCCATGACACGAGCCGCCACCCCACCCGCACAGCCCTGGCTCGAGCCGCCACCCCACCCGCACGACCGCGGGCGCCACGGCCCGCACCCGCTACGGCGCCACCGCCCTCTCCTCGTACATCTTCGCGATCACCGTCTCGATGTCCGGCTCGCGCACCGACAGGTCCACCAGGGGGTACTCCGCCGCGATCCGCGCCACCAGGGGGGCAGCCGAACGGGCCGAGGGGAAGGCGAGCCACTGGCGGGGGCCCTCGACCTTGACCACGCGGGCGCCGTCCGCCTCGATCGGGGGCAGTTCCCGCTCCAGGTCGACCACGAGGGTCCGCTCGCTGTCGCCCACCTCGTGCAGGCCGCCGAGGGCACCGTCGTACATCAGCCGGCCGTGGTCGATGACCATCACACGCTTGCACAGCTGCTCGATGTCGGTCAGGTCGTGCGTGGTGAGCAGCACCGTCGTACCGCGCTCGGCGTTCAGGTCCCGCAGGAAGCCGCGGACCTTCGCCTTGGAGACGACGTCCAGGCCGATCGTCGGCTCGTCGAGGTAGAGCACCTCCGGGTCGTGCAGCAGGGCGGCGGCGATGTCGCCGCGCATGCGCTGGCCCAGGGAGAGCTGACGGACCGGCACGTCCATCAGCTCACCGAGGTCGAGGAGTTCGACGCAGCGGTCGAGGTTCTCGCGGAAGCGGGCGTCCGGGATCCGGTACATCCGGTGGACCAGGCGGTAGGAGTCGCGCAGCGGGAGGTCCCACCACAGCGTGGTGCGCTGCCCGAAGACCACGCCGATCCGGCGCGCCAGCCGGGTGCGGTCGCGCGAGGGGTCGATGCCCGCCACCCGCAGGCGGCCGCCGCTCGGGGTGAGGATGCCGGTCAGCATCTTGATGGTGGTGGACTTGCCGGCGCCGTTGGGCCCGATGTAGCCCACCATCTCGCCGCGGGACACCCGGAAACTGATTCCGTCGACCGCCCGCACCTCCCGCTTCTCGCGCCGGAGGAAGCCGACTTTCCGGCGGACGTCGAAGACCTTCTGGACGTCCTCCAGCTCGATGAAGTCCTCGATCAGATCCATGTGTGCTCAGCTCCCTGTGCTTCGGTACGAACGAAGTCCCACCCGCCATGCCAGCCCGGCCGGGACCAGGCAGACCGCGGCCACCACCGGTGAGAGGAAGGCCGCCCACCAGGGCAGGCCCGCCGGCAGCTCCCGGCCCAGCACATAGAGGGCCGGCACCCAGTTCACGAAGGCCAGCGGCAGGATGTAGACCACGCCGCGCACCAGCTCGGTGGCGAAGACGGTCGGCGGGTACTGCAGCAGGGTGTTGCCGCCGTAGGTGAAGGAGTTCGTCACCTCGGCGCCGTCCTGCGCGAAGAACTGGAAGGCCGCTCCGGCGACCATCACCGCCGAGAAGATCAGCATGCCGCCCAGCACCATCAGCGGCACGAGGGCCGCCTTCACCGGCGTCCACGCCACGTCGACCAGCGTCAGCGACCAGATCAGCACGATCAGCCCCTGGGTCGACCGGCCGAGCCGCCGGAGCGCGAACCGGTCCGCCGCGACCTGGGCCAGCACCGGCGCCGGCCGGACCAGCATCGTGTCGAGCGTGCCGTCCCGCACCCGTTTGCCGAGCCGTCCCACCTGGCCGAGAGCGAGGTCGGCGAGCCCGAAGGCGGTGCTGACCGTCCCGTAGAGGAAGGCCACCTCGGGGAACGAGAACCCGCCGAGGCCCCGGACATGACTGAACATCAGCAGGATGACGACGAAGTCGAAGGCGGTCGTCAGGAAGTTCGACAGCAGCGTCATCGCGAACGAGAAGCGGTACGTCATCGTCGAGCGCATCCACATGGCCGCGATCAGCCCGTACGCGCGCAGTCCCTCACCCACCCTGGACCACCACCCGTCGTGTCGCCGCCGACTGCAGGGCCCGCCCGGCCGCCAGCAGTACCAGCGCCCAGCCCGCCTGGAAGGCGTACGTCTCCATCAGCTCCCGTCCCGTGCGCTTCTCGAGGAACACGTCCGCCGGCACCTGCAGCAGCGACGACCAGGGCAGCGCGCGGGCCACTTCGCCCAGCACGCCCGGGAAGACGGTCAGCGGCAGCAGGCTTCCGGAGAAGAACAGCCCGGACAGCCAGGCGACCTGGACCATGCCCGCCCCGTCCATCAGCCAGAACGCGCTCAGCGCGACCAGGAACCAGACCCCGAAGCTGACGACCGCGCCCAGCGCGACGGAGACCAGGAAGGCGAGCCAGGTCAGCGGCCGCTCGGGCAGGGCGATGTCGAAGGCGAGCGCGCCGATCACCATCGGTACGACGCCCCGGCCGATCAGCTGGAACCCGGCGCGCCCCATGGCGACCGCCAGCCACCACAGCTGCAGATCGGCCGGCCGGTACAGGTCGACGGCGATGTCGCCCGTCTTGATCCGCTCGATGAGCTCGTCCTCGAATCCGCCGCCCATCAGGCCGCAGACCGTCAGCAGGGCCTGACCGATCCACACGAACGCCAGGGCCTCTGCCATGTCGTAGCCGCCGAGGTGCGGCCGCTCGTCCCAGAGGGCGATGTAGGTGTAGGCCAGGATGAAACCGAAGACGGTGTTGGTGAACACCCCTGCCGCGGTCGCCACCCGGTACGTCGCATAGCGCCGGAACCCGCCGACCGCCACGGCCGCGTACAGCCGCATCGCTGCTCTCCCCTCCGTGTCCGGACCACCCGGCACGCACCAAAGCGGTCGAGCCTAGCCGCCGGATATGTGGCCTCGCGACCGCTTTTCGGCTGCACTCGGCCGCCGCTGCCGGGGAAGCGCCGGTGCGCGGTGCACTATGAGGGAACCTATGCAAATCGGCACATAAGCCACCGAACGGGTCGGAGACCATGAGCGACGAGCCACCGCAGCAGGCCTGGGAGCCCCGCGACCCGACCGTCGTCGGGCCGCCCGGGAGGAAACCCCCGAAGCGCCGGACCCGGCGCAGGCGCACCGGCTGGCGCAGACTCGTCCCGACGTGGCGGGCGGCCCTCGGGACGTTCCTCTTCCTCGCCCTGCTGGTGATCGGCGGGTTCTTCGCCGGGTACCACCTCGTCGACATCCCGGCCGCCAACGCCACCGCCACCGCCCAGTCGAACGTGTACCTCTACAGCGACGGCACCCAGATCGCCCGCGACGGTGACGTCAACCGCGAGAACGTCCGGCTGGGCGAGATCCCCCGCGTCGTCCAGCGCGCCGTACTGGCCGCCGAGGACCGCGACTTCTACACCGAGTCCGCCGTCGACCCCGAGGCGATGATCCGCGCGGCCTGGAACACCGTCACCGGCAAGGGCACCCAGGGCGGTTCCACCATCACCCAGCAGTTCGTCAAGAACTACTACCTGGGCCAGGAAAGGACCGTCACCCGCAAGGTGAAGGAGTTCTTCATCTCGATCAAACTGGGCCGGCAGAAGAGCAAGGACCAGATCTTCGAGGGCTATCTCAACACCAGCTACTACGGCCGCAACGCCTACGGCATCCAGGCCGCCGCCCGCGCCTACTACGGCAAGGACGTCCAGGAGCTGGACGCCGCCGAGGGCGCCTACCTCGCGTCGCTGCTCAACGCGCCCAGCGCGTACGACATCGCCAGCCACCCGGGGAACCGGCTCCAGGCGCTGCGCCGCTGGAACTACGTCCTCGACGCGATGGTCAAGGAGAGGTGGCTCTCCCCCACCGCCCGCGCCGCGACGGTCTTCCCCTCGCCGCAGAAGGCGCGGGCCGCCACCGGTCTGGCGGGCCAGCGCGGCTACATCGTCCACGCGGTCGAGGACTACCTGAGCGACCACGGGGTCGTCGACAAGAAGAGCCTCGCCACCGGCGGCTACAAGATCACCACCACGCTGGATCCGCAGAAGCAGGACGCCTTCGCGCAGGCCGTCACGGACCAGGTCACCTCCCGGCTGGACAGCGGCAACGAGGTCGACCGCTACGTCCGGGTCGGCGGCGCGTCCATCGACCCCGCCACCGGCAAGGTCGTCGCCATGTACGGCGGCATCGACTACACCAAGCAGTACGTCAACAACGCCACCCGCCGCGACTATCAGGTGGGCTCCACCTTCAAGCCGTTCGTGTTCGCCGCCGCCGTCGACCACGGCTCCCGCACGCAGGACGGCGAGCCGATCACCCCCAACACCCTCTACGACGGCACCAACCTGCGGCCGGTGCAGGGCTGGAGCGGCGCGGAGTACGCCCCGGCGAACGAGGACGACGTGTCGTACGGCCCGCTCACGGTCCGGTCCGCCACCGACAAGTCCGTCAACGCGGTGTACGCGCAGCTGGCCGTCGACGTCGGTCCGGCGAAGGTCGAGCAGACCGCGATCGAACTGGGCCTGCCGACGGACACCCCCGATCTCAACCCGTCGCCGTCCATCGCGCTCGGCCCGGCGACCGCCAGCGTCCTCGACATGGCGGAGGCGTACGCGACCCTCGCCAACCACGGCAAGCACGGCACGTACACGCTGGTCGAGAAGGTCGAGAAGGGCGGCACCGTCATCGAGCTGCCGGTCTCCGGGAGCGAGCAGGTGATCAGCCGGGAGGCCGCCGACACCACGACCGCGATGCTCCGCAGCGTCGTCGAGGGCGGCACCGGCACCGCCGCGCAGGGGGCCGGGCGGGCCGCGGCCGGCAAGACCGGCACGGCCGAGGACGACAAGGCGGCCTGGTTCGCGGGCTACACCCCGGACCTGGCGACCGTGGTCGCGGTGATGGGCCAGGACCCGAAGACGGGCGGGCAGATGCCGCTGTACGGGGCGCTGGGGCAGGTGCGGATCAACGGGGGCGGGGCGCCCGCGGAGATCTGGGCGCAGTACACCCGCACGGCCCTGGAGGGCACCGCGCACCGGGACTTCGACCTGGTGCTGGCGGAGGGCGCCGAGCTGATCGAGGAGCCGTGGCCGCCGGAGTCCGGGCAGCCGGAGGGGACGGAGCCGGAGTCGGCCGACGGCCGGGCCTGGGGCCGTCCGGACGGCCGCGAGGGTGAGGGCCCGGGCGAAGGGGACGGTGAGGGCCCCGGTGACGGGGACGGCCCGGGCGGTCGAGGCGGCCCGGGCGGAGCCGGCGGTCCGCCCGGCGCGCAGGGCCCGGCCGCCGCGGTCCCCGGCTTTCCCGGGGTTCCCGGTGTTCCCGGCATGCCGGGCGTTCCCGGGGTGCCGGACGTCCCCGCGGTGCCGGATGTCCCCGCGGTGCCGGGGGTTCCGGGTGCCGCCGTCGGCGGCACCCGGACGGGGTAACCGGCGGCGGGCCCGGCCGGCAGCGACCGGCCTGACGGCTCCCGGGTCAGTGCCCGGAGGTCGCCTTCAGGCCCACGACGGCGACCAGCAGCAGACAGACGAAGAAGATCCGGGCGGCGGTCGCAGGCTCCCCCAGGGCCACCATGCCGACCACCGCGGCTCCGGCGGCGCCGATCCCGACCCACACGCCGTACGCGGTGCCGATCGGCAGGGTCTTGGCGGCCCGGGACAGCAGCAGCATGCTGGCGACGATCCCGGCGCCCGTCAGCACACTGGGCCAGAGCCGGGTGAATCCGTCGGTGAACTTCATCCCGATCGACCAGCCCACTTCGAGCAGACCGGCGACGACGAGCAGAACCCAGGCCATGACGGCACCTCCGAGACGCGGAACACGTACGAACTGCGGGTGCGTCGTCTTTGCGTTCAACCCGGTACGGCGCGTCTCGTCGGGGGTCCCTCCAACATAGCAAGGCCATGCGCAAGGGCCTGGTGACGACCGTCACCAGGCCCTTGCGCCCCACGCTTACAGGTACAGGCCCGTCGAGTCCTCGGACCCTTCGAACCGGTCGGCGGCGACCGCGTGCAGATCGCGTTCCCGCATCAGTACGTACGCCACACCGCGCACCTCGACCTCGGCGCGGTCCTCGGGGTCGTACAGCACCCGGTCCCCGGTCTCCACGGTCCGGACGTTCTGGCCGACCGCGACCACCTCGGCCCAGGCCAGCCGGCGGCCGACGGCAGCGGTCGCCGGGATCAGGATGCCGCCGCCCGAGCGCCTCTCGCCCTCGGGTGTGTCGGACCGGACCAGCACGCGATCGTGCAGCATCCGGATGGGCAGCTTGTCGTGGGTGTTCTCGCTCACGCCAAAAACCTACCTGCCGCGGCGCGCCGTGGCAGCCAGAGGGTCGAGAGTCCTCAGGGCCTGCGGCGGCGGGACGAGAGGGCGAGCAGGCCGATGACGCCGACCGCGACCAGCGCCACCGGGACCACGCGCTCCAGCCGCGGCGTGCCGTCCTCGGACACGAAGCGCGTCCGCACGTCCGACACGACCCGGTTCACGGCGACGAAGGCCCGCCCGGCGGTCTGGTCGACGGTCGACGCCACCTTGGCCTTCGCGTCCCCGATGATCGTCTTGGGGTGCATGCGCACGCCGATCTCGTCGAGAGTGACGGCGAGCTGCTCGCGCCGGCGGACGATGTCCGCCTCGATCTGCGCAGGGGTCCTGGCATCCGACACCGCGCTGCCTCCGTGGTCTGGTCGTGGGTCCGTGATGGACAGTCTGTCAGCTCGGGGCCCGGCCCACTGTCTCCGACCCCCATTAGGCTCTGGACTCGTACGACCACCTTGTGAGGAGAGCCATGAGCGAGCGACTGCAGCCGGGCGACACCGCCCCCGCCTTCACCCTGCCCGACGCGGACGGCAAGGACGTGTCCCTGGCGGACCACAAGGGCCGCAAGGTCATCGTCTACTTCTACCCGGCCGCCCTGACGCCCGGCTGCACCAAGCAGGCCTGCGACTTCACGGACAACCTGGAGCTGCTGGCGGGCGCGGGGTACGACGTGATCGGTGTCTCGCCGGACAAGCCGGAGAAGCTGGCGAAATTCCGCGAGAAGGAGGATCTGAAGGTCACCCTGGTCGGCGATCCGTCGAAGGCGGTCCTGGAGGCGTACGGCGCCTTCGGCGAGAAGAAGCTGTACGGCAAGACGGTGACCGGCGTGATCCGCTCGACGGTCGTCGTGGACGAGGACGGCAAGGTCGAGCGCGCGCTGTACAACGTGAAGGCGACCGGCCACGTGGCGAAGATCATCAAGGATCTCGGCATCTGAGGCCGACGCCCGGCCAGTAGCATGACCGGGCGACATGCGGCCGTGGTGGAATTGGCAGTCACGCTGGGTTTAGGTCCCAGTGGGGTAACACCCGTGAGGGTTCGAGTCCCTCCGGCCGCACCGTGCGTCGGGGCCGCCCTCTTCGGGGCGGCCCTTCGCCGTGTCCGCGGCCGTCAGCCGAGGAGTTCGCGGATGACCGGTGCCAGGGCGCGGAAGGCCTGGCCGCGGTGGCTGATCGCGTTCTTCTCCGCCGGGGCCATCTCCGCACAGGTGCGGGTCTCGCCGTCGGGCTGGAGGATCGGGTCGTAGCCGAAGCCGTTGGTGCCGTGCGGTGAGCGGCGCAGGGTGCCGCGGAGGCGGCCCTCGACGACGCGTTCCGTGCCGTCGGGGAGCGCGAGGGCGGCGGCGCACGCGAAGTGGGCGCCCCGGTGGGGGGTGTCGATGTCGACGAGCTGGGCCAGCAGCAGCTCCAGGTTGGCCTTGTCGTCGCCGTGGGTGCCGGCCCAGCGGGCGGAGAAGATGCCGGGGGCGCCGCCGAGGACGTCGACGCAGAGGCCCGAGTCGTCGGCGACGGCGGGCAGACCGGTGGCCTTCGCGAGGGCGTGTGCCTTGAGCAGGGCGTTCTCGGCGAAGGTGACTCCGGTCTCCTTGACGTCGGGGACGTCCGGGTAGGCGTCCGCGCCGACGAGGTCGTGGCTGAGACCGGCGTCGGCGAGGATGGCGTGGAGTTCGTTGATCTTCCCGGCGTTGCGGGTGGCGAGGATCAGGCGCGTCATGCCCCCGATTATCCGGGAGTGCAGACCTTGCCGATCTCGGTGGCGGCGTCGGTGACCGGCTTGATGTCCGGCGTGGTGTCGCCGTTCTTCACGGCGGCGCGGACGCTGTCGACGCCCTTGTTGAGGTCGTCGACGGCCTTGGACAGGTCGGCGTTGTCCGTCGTGTCCTTGAGGGAGCCCAGCTCCTTGTCGATCTCGTCGAGCGCCTCGTTCAGCTTGGTGGGGTCGTCGGCGGCGCTGGAGACGGCGGTCGAGAGCTTGTCCACGCTGGTGGCGATGGACTCGGCGGTCTGCACGCAGTCGAGGGCCTTGTCGAGGGCCCCGCAGCCGACCACTCCCGTGAGGGCGAGTACTGCGGTCGCGGCGGCGAGAGCGGTGGTACGGCGCATGGAACGGGTCCTCCCCAGATACGGACGGGCGAACGGTCGGCCCGTACGCCCGTACTGATGCAGACGCCTCGTCGAACGTCTTCGGTTGCTACAGCCTGAGGTCGAGTGCCTCGCGCTGGAGGGCGGCGAGGTCGGCGCAGCCTCCGGTGGCGAGGTCGAGGAGCGCGTTGAGCTCCTTGCGGTCGAAGGGCTCGGCCTCGGCGGTGCCCTGGACCTCGACGAAGCGGCCGTCGCCGGTGCAGACGACGTTCATGTCGGTCTCGGCGCGGACGTCCTCCTCGTAGCAGAGGTCCAGCAGCGGCGTGCCGTCCACGATGCCCACGGACACGGCGGAGACGGTGCCGGTGAGCGGCTTGCGGCCGGCCTTGACGAGCTTGTTCTTCTGGGCCCAGGCGACGGCGTCGGCGAGGGCGACGTAGGCGCCGGTGATGGCGGCGGTGCGGGTGCCGCCGTCGGCCTGGAGGACGTCGCAGTCCAGGACGATGGTGTTCTCGCCGAGGGCCTTGTAGTCGATGACGGCGCGCAGGGAACGGCCGATGAGGCGGGAGATCTCGTGGGTGCGGCCGCCGATCTTGCCGCGGACGGATTCACGGTCGCCGCGTGTGTTGGTGGAGCGCGGCAGCATGGAGTACTCGCCGGTGACCCAGCCTTCGCCGCTGCCCTTGCGCCAGCGCGGTACGCCTTCCGTCACGGAGGCGGTGCAGAAGACCTTGGTGTCGCCGAAGGAGATGAGGACGGAGCCCTCGGCGTGCTTGCTCCATCCGCGTTCGAGGGTGACCGGGCGGAGCTGTTCGGGCGTACGGCCGTCGATTCGAGACATGTGAAAAGCCTAGTCGTACGCGCGGGCGGGCCCGTTCCGGTTCCGGAACGGGCCCGCGGCGGTGAGCGTCAGCTCACATCATGTCCTCGATGTCGGCGGCGATCGGGTCGGCGTCGGTGCCGATGACGACCTGGATGGCCGTGCCCATCTTCACGACCCCGTGGGCGCCGGCGGCCTTCAGCGCGGCTTCGTCGACCAGGGACGGGTCGGCCACCTCGGTGCGCAGGCGGGTGATGCAGCCCTCGACCTCTTCGATGTTGTCGATACCGCCGAGCCCGGCGACGATCTTCTCAGCCTTGGTGGCCATGTCTTTCTCCCTGCGTTGAAGAGCACTGAGCGCTGCTCGGCCCACTAGGTATTTCGTCACGGTAACGCACGGTTGGCCCAACTTCGCGGGCGCATTACCGGCTTGTACCGAAGGATGACGATCACCAATCCCCACTCTATCGCAACTGGTCTACACCAGTCTCCCCAAAGGGGCCAGGATGAGCTCGGAAAGTGAGGCCGCCGCGCAGAGGCCGAAGCGCGGGAGCGGTGTGTACCAGGCTCTGCAGAAGATGGGCCGGAGCCTCCAGTTGCCGATCGCGGTACTGCCGGCGGCGGGCATCATCAACCGGCTGGGCCAGCCCGATGTGTTCGGCGCGGACGGACTGGGCTGGGACGACGTCGCGAGGGTGATGGCCGGCGCGGGCGGCGCGCTGCTGGACGCCGACCTCGGGCTGCCCCTGCTGTTCTGCGTGGGCGTGGCGATCGGCATGGCCAAGAAGTCGGACGGCTCCACCGCACTGGCCGCCGTGGCCGGTTTCCTGGTGTACCGGGGTGTTCTGAGGGCCTTTCCGGTGGACTGCCCGCAGGGCACCACGGACGTCAACGGCGGCTGTCTGGCGCCGGACGACACCTTCGTCGCGGACACCTTCGAGAACCCGGGAGTCTTCGGCGGCATCGTGATGGGCCTGCTCGCCGCCTGGTTCTGGCAGCGCTACCACCGGGTGAAGCTGGTCGACTGGCTCGGCTTCTTCAACGGCCGCCGCCTCGTCCCGATCATCATGTCCTTCGTCGGGATCGCCTTCGCCGTGATCTGCCTGTTCGTGTGGCCGCCGATCGGCGACGGCCTGGAGAACTTCAGCGACTGGCTGGTGGATCTCGGGGCCTGGGGCTCGGGCATCTTCGGCGTCGCGAACCGGGCACTGCTGGTGATCGGCCTGCACCAGTTCCTCAACGTGCCCGTCTGGTTCCAGTTCGGCAGCTACACCAAGCCGGACGGCACGGTGGTCCACGGCGACATCACCATGTTCCTGTCGGGCGACCCCGAAGCGGGCCAGTTCACCACCGGCTTCTTCCCGATCATGATGTTCGCCCTGCCGGCGGCGGCCCTCGCCATCACGCACTGCGCGAAGCCGCACCGCCGCAAGGAGGTCGGCGGCCTGATGCTCTCCGTCGCGCTGACCTCGTTCGTCACCGGCATCACCGAACCGATCGAGTACTCGTTCCTCTTCGTCGCACCGGCCCTCTACGCGATCCACGCCCTGCTGACCGGCGTGTCGATGGCCGTGACCTGGGCCTTCGGCGTCAAGGACGGCTTCAGCTTCTCGGCCGGCCTGATCGACTACGTCATCAACTGGGGCCTGGCGACGAAACCCTGGCTGATCATCCCGATCGGCCTCGCCTTCGCGGTGGTGTACTACGCGATCTTCCGCTTCGCGATCACCAGGTTCGACATCCCGACCCCGGGGCGCGAGCCCGAAGAAGTCGAGACGGACATGACGAAGCCGTAGGTGACAACGCCGAAGCGGCCCCGGAGGCGGTCCGGGGCCGCTTCGGCGTTATCAAATCGCAAGTTCCTTATCTAACCCTCACCGTGCTACAACAGGTCTACACCAGTTAGTGGTGTAGACCACGCGGCGTTGGCCGCGCTTCCTTGAGACGCCGCCGTCCCCCTTGCTCCTGGCCCCGGGCGGCGCCTTGCCCACCTGGAGGAACCTATGTCCACGGCGAGCGCCGCCCCCGCGGCGGAGAAGAAGAAGGGCGCCGGCGCGATGGCTGTCATGCAGCGCATCGGCCGCAGCCTCATGCTGCCGGTCGCGGTGCTGCCGGCTGCCGCGCTGCTGGTGCGATTCGGCCAGCCCGACATGCTCGGCAGGGATTCGTTCCCGACCATCATCACCAAGATCGCAGGGTACATGGCCGCCGGTGGTGGCGCCCTGCTCGACAACATGGCGCTGCTGTTCGCCGTCGGCATCGCGATCGGCTTCGCCAAGAAGTCGGACGGCTCCACCGCGCTCGCCGCCGTGGCCGGTTACCTGGTCTTCAAGAGCGTCCTCGGCACCTTCACGGACAGCAGCCTGCCCAAGAAGGAAGCCATCGTCGACGGCAAGATCGTCATGGTCGAACAGGCCGTCGACGCCAAGGTCCTCGGCGGCGTGGTCATGGGCATCATCGTGGCGCTGCTCTACCAGCGTTTCTACCGCACCAAGCTGCCGGACTGGGCGGGCTTCTTCGGTGGCCGCCGCCTCGTCCCCATCCTCTCCGCCTTCGCCGGTCTGCTCACCGGCATCGTGTTCGGCCTGATCTGGCCGTGGCTCGGCGCGGGCATCCACTGGTTCGGTGAGAGCCTCGTCAACTCCGGCTCCGTCGGCGCCGGCATCTTCGGTGTCGCCAACCGCGCGCTGATCCCGGTCGGCATGCACCACCTGCTGAACTCCTTCCCGTGGTTCCAGGCCGGTTCGTACGAGGGCAAGAGCGGCGACATCGCCCGCTTCCTCGCCGGTGACCCGAGTGCCGGACAGTTCATGACGGGCTTCTTCCCGATCATGATGTTCGCCCTCCCCGCCGCGTGCCTCGCGATCGTCCACTGCGCCCGCCCCGAGCGCCGCAAGGTCGTCGGCGGCATGATGTTCTCCCTCGCCCTGACCTCGTTCGTCACCGGTGTGACCGAGCCGATCGAGTTCACCTTCATGTTCATCGCGCCGGTGCTGTACGCGATCCACGCGGTCCTGACCGGTGTCTCCATGGCGCTGACCTGGGCGCTCGGCATGAAGGACGGCTTCGGCTTCTCCGCCGGCGCCGTGGACTTCGTCCTCAACCTGGGCATCGCGTCCAACCCGTGGGGCCTGGCCCTGGTCGGCCTCTGCTTCGCGGCCGTCTACTACGCGGTCTTCCGCTTCGCGATCACCAAGTTCAACCTCCCCACGCCGGGCCGTGAGTCCGACGAGGAGCTCGCCGAGCTCCAGAAGGCCGAAGCGAAGTAAGCGCACACGGAGAAGGGCCCCCGGAACGCTCCGGGGGCCCTTCTCGCGTCTCAGACCTCGTAGACCGCGCCCGCGTACGCCAGCTCCGACGGCCCGTCGTAGACCGCCCTCGCGTCGGCCAGGTTCCGCTCGCCGTCCGTCCACGGCGGGATGTGGGTGAGGACCAGCCGCCCCGCGTTCGCCCGGGCCGCGTGGGCACCCGCCTCCCGGCCGTTGAGGTGCAGCGCCGGGATGTCCTCCTTGCCGTACGTGAAGGACGCCTCGCACAGGAAGAGGTCCGTGCCGGCCGCCAGCGTGTCCAGCTCGTCGCAGACGCCCGTGTCACCCGAGTACGTGATCGACTTCCCGCCGTGCTCGATCCGGATCCCGAAGGCCTCGACCGGGTGGCACACCCGCTCGGTGCGGACCTGGAACGGGCCGATGTCGAACACCCCGGGCTTCAGCGTGTGGAAGTCGAAGACCTCGCTCATCGACTTGTCGGACGGCGTGTCCGCGTAAGCCGTCGTCAGGCGCTGCTCGGCTCCGTCCGGCGCGTACACCGGGATGGCGGGGCACCGACCGCCCTCGTGGCGGTAGTAGCGCGCCACGAAGTAGCCGCACATGTCGATGCAGTGATCGGCGTGCAGGTGGCTGAGGAAGATCGCGTCCAGGTCGTACAGACCGATGTGGCGCTGCAGCTCGCCGAGGGCGCCGTTGCCCATGTCGAGGAGCAGCCGGAAGCCGTCGGCCTCTACGAGGTAGCTCGAACAGGCCGATTCCGCGGACGGGAACGACCCGGAGCAGCCGACGACGGTGAGCTTCATGGAGCGTGAACCTCCGTGGACGGGAGCGGGAGTGCGCTGACGGGGGGAGGTCGTGCGGTTTACCGAGCGTAAAGCGCGGCCGGGCGGTTCGCGCCTCCGCGGTGTCCCTCTGTGAAGGAACTCACCTGCTCTGTCACGCGTTCGGGCGGCCCTCCGGTCTTGTAGCGTCCTGTCTCATGGACACGTCCTGGTGGCTGGCGCTCGGCGCCGTGGTGGTGATCGCGCTGGTGGTGGCCCTCTCCGACGGACTGGGGCGCGGCACTCGACCGGGCGGCCGCCGTCCGGGTGGCCGCACGCGACCGCCGGGCCGCCCCGCCACCCGTCCGGCCCACCGCCCGCGGCCGGGCGAGATCTGGTGGGCCGACGTGCCGTACGAGGACGGACCCGGCTCGAAGGACCGGCCGTGCCTCGTTCTCACGGTACGCGGTGACACCGCGGTCGTCGCGAAGATCACCAGCAAGTACCGCGACGTCCGGCCGGGAGTGATCGCGCTGCAGCCGGGCGCGGTGGGGGATGCGCGGGGGCGGGCGAGCTTTCTGGAGACGGGGGAGCTGCG
The DNA here is from genome assembly GCF_054963715.1 of Streptomyces sp. STAM6. Taxonomy (NCBI): domain Bacteria; kingdom Bacillati; phylum Actinomycetota; class Actinomycetes; order Kitasatosporales; family Streptomycetaceae; genus Streptomyces; species Streptomyces sp. STAM6. The sequence goes on from NZ_JBUEFZ010000010.1 coordinate 80,632, forward strand.
GGAGGTGCCGGTGTGGCGGTTTCGGCGGCGAGGGGGGCAGCTTGATCCGGCGGTCTGGGACCGCGTGCGCCACCTGACCACCTAGCGGGGGCTCCGCCCCCACGCCCCGCACCCCTCGGTGCGGCCCACCCCGAACCGGGGCTCCGCCCCGGACCTCACCGGAGGTGGCCGCACTCGCAGGGGCGGCGCATCCTGCCGTCAGGCCCAGAGTTGGCCTTGGAGTGTTTCGATGGCCTCTTCCGTCGTGGCGGCGGTGTAGACGCCCGTCGACAGGTACTTCCAGCCCCCGTCGGCGACGACGAACACGATGTCCGCGCTCTCGCCGGCCTTCAGCGCCTTCTTCCCGACCCCGATCGCCGCGTGCAGCGCCGCCCCGGTCGAGACGCCGGCGAAGATGCCCTCCTGCTGGAGCAGCTCCCGGGTGCGGGTGACCGCGTCCGCCGAGCCGACGGAGAAGCGGGTCGTCAGCACGGAGGCGTCGTACAGCTCGGGGACGAACCCCTCGTCGAGGTTCCGCAGGCCGTACACGAGGTCGTCGTACCGCGGCTCGGCGGCGACGATCTTCACGTCGGGCTTGTGCTCGCGGAGGTAACGTCCCACGCCCATGAGTGTCCCCGTGGTGCCGAGGCCGGCCACGAAGTGGGTGACGGACGGCAGGTCGGCGAGGATCTCGGGGCCGGTGGTCGCGTAGTGGGCGCCCGCGTTGTCGGGGTTGCCGTACTGGTACAGCATCACCCAGTCGGGGTGCTCGGCGGCCAGTTCCTTGGCGACCCGCACCGCCGTGTTGGAGCCGCCCGCCGCGGGCGACGGGATGATCTCGGCGCCCCACATGGCGAGCAGGTCGCGCCGCTCCCGGGAGGTGTTCTCGGGCATGACGCAGACGATGCGGTAGCCCTTGAGTTTCGCCGCCATGGCCAGCGAGATCCCGGTGTTGCCGCTGGTCGGCTCGAGGATGGTGCAGCCGGGCACGAGCCGGCCGTCCTTCTCCGCCTGCTCGATCATGTACAGGGCCGGGCGGTCCTTGACCGAGCCGGTCGGGTTGCGGTCCTCCAGCTTGGCCCAGATGCGTACGTCCTCCGAGGGCGACAGCCTCGGCAGGCGGACGAGCGGGGTGTTGCCGACAGCGGCGAGGGGCGAGTCGTAGCGCATCAGCGCATGCCGCCGGCCACGGCCGGAAGGATCGTGACGTTGTCGCCGTCGGCCAGCTTGGTGGAGATGCCGTCCAGGAAGCGGACGTCCTCGTCGTTCAGGTAGACGTTCACGAAGCGGCGGAGCTCGCCGCCGTCGACGATGCGGGCGTGGATGCCCGCGTGCCGGGTCTCGAGGTCGGCGAAGAGGTCGGCGAGGGTCTCACCGCTGCCCTCGACGGCCTTGGCGCCGTCGGTGTAGGTGCGGAGGATGGTCGGGATGCGGACCTCGATGGCCATGGCGTGGGCTCCTGTCGGAAGGGCGGAGAGCGTAGGGCGGTAGCGGAACGGCGAAGAAGCGTGTGACGTGCGTGCGGGCCTTGCGCGCGGGACGGCGCGCGGCGGTGCGGCGGTGCGTGGTCGGGCGTGCGCTCAGGGGGCGGCACAGCGCGGACACATGGCGCTGGCGAGGCGGCACAGATCGACGTGCAGCCGCGCGACGAGCATGGGCGTGCCCGGCGTCTGTTCGCTCACGTCGATGGAAACCATGCGGTCATCGTATCGATTCCCGGTCCGGGGTCCGGAGTGTGATCTCACATGACGGACGCGTTCCGCTCAGCATGCGGATCGCGTGCGCCGCGCCGGGGGCCGCCGCGGGCCTCCGGGCGCTCAGTACGCGTCGACGACCTGGACTTCTTCCTCGGTGATCTCGCCATCGACGATCCGGAACGAGCGGAACTGGAAGGGGCCGGCGTCGTCGGTGTCGGCCGTGGAGACCAGTACGTAGTGCGCGTCGGGCTCGTTCGCGTAGGAGACGTCCGTGCGGGACGGGTACGCCTCGGTGGCGGTGTGGGAGTGGTAGACGATGACGGGCTCCTCGTCCCGGTCGTCCATGTCCCGGTAGAGCTTGAGCAGGTCACCCGAGTCGAACTCGTAGAACGTGGGCGAGCGTGCGGCGTTGAGCATCGGGATGAAGCGCTCGGGGCGTCCGGTGCCGGCGGGGCCCGCGACCACGCCGCAGGCCTCGTCCGGGTGGTCGGCGCGTGCGTGCGCGACGATCTGGTCGTACAGGGCCCGTGTGATGGTCAGCATGCGCATCAGGATAAGCAGACGGGCCCGTCCGTACCGAGGGGTGGTACGGACGGGCCCGAATACTGGACTCAGCCGGTCCGGATCGGGTCCGGATGAGCGTCCGGCACGGGTCCGGAGCCCCGGGTCAGCGCTTCGCGAAGGACGCGTTCTCCGGGTTGCGGCTCTTGAGCACCAGGTAGGAGACACCGAGGATCAGGCCCCACAGCGGCGCGCAGTACAGCGAGACGCGGGCGTCCTTGTCGGCGCCCATCATCACGATGACCATGCCGATGAAGAGCAGGGCGAACCAGCTGGTGAAGGGGGCGCCGGGGGCCTTGAACGCGGAGCCGGGCAGCTCGCCGCGTTCCGCCTTGGCGCGGTAGCGGATCTGGCAGACCAGGATCATGATCCAGGCCCACATGCCGGAGATGGTGGCGAAGGAGACGACGTAGTCGAAGGCCTTGCCGGGCGCCACGTAGTTGATCCAGACGCCCACCAGCATCAGCGAGGCCGAGAAGGTGGTGCCGATCAGCGGGGTGCCGTTCTTCGTGAGCTTGGTGAAGAACTTCGGGCCCTGGCCGTTGAGCGCGAGGTCGCGCAGCATGCGGCCGGTGGAGTACATGCCCGAGTTGCAGGACGACAGGGCGGCGGTGAGGACCACGAAGTTCACGATCGCGGCACCGATACCGAGGCCCATCCGCTCGAAGGCGGCGACGAAGGGAGACACGCCGGGCTGGAAGTGGGTCCACGGCACGACCGACAGGATCATGATCAGCGCGCCGACGTAGAAGACGGCGATCCGCCACGGGACGGTGTTGATGGCCTTCGGCAGGGTCTTCTCGGGGTCCTTGGACTCGCCCGCGGTGACACCGACCAGCTCGACGGCGAGGAAGGCGAACATCACGATCTGCAGCGTCATCAGCGTGCCGCCGATGCCCTTGGGGAAGAAGCCGCCGTCGTTCCAGAGGTTCGAGACGCTCGCCGTCGCGGCGGCGTCCGAGAAGCCGATGGTGAGGATGCCGGCGCAGATGAGGATCATGCCGACGATGGCGGTGACCTTGACCATGGAGAACCAGAACTCCAGCTCACCGAAGAGCTTCACGGAGATCAGGTTGGCGCCGTACAGGATGACCGTGAAGATCAGGGCGTAGGCCCACTGCGGGAAGCTGTCGTGGGTCCAGTACGCCATGTACTGCGCGGCCGCGGTGACCTCGGTGATACCGGTGACGACCCAGAAGAGCCAGTACGTCCAGCCGGTGACGTAGCCCCAGAACGGGCCGAGGAACTCACGGGCGTAGTCCGAGAAGGAACCCGAGACGGGGCGGTACATGAGCAGCTCGCCCAGCGCCCGCATGATGAAGAAGATGACGAGGCCCGCGATGGCGTAGGCCAGGATGAGGCTGGGGCCGGCCTTGGAGATGGCCTTGCCCGCGCCCAGGAAGAGGCCGGTGCCGATGGCGCCGCCGATCGCGATCATCTGGATCTGGCGGGCGCCGAGTGCGCGGTGATAACCCTCGCCGTCCGCGCCCGTAGCGGCCTCACTGCCGTCGTGCTGCTTGTCGACCTGCACCGAGGTCATGGTTGATGCGCCTTTCTCCATGCTGACCCGCGCCGATTGCCGACTGCGGACCAGGCCCTGATCCCCCCGGATGTGGATGGAGTGCCACCGGCGGTCTGCCGGCCGAGCGCACCCGGGATACAGGGGTGGCGTCCCCGGGCGGTCGTGAAGATTTATCACGCTCGCAACAGTGATCGGCGGCCCCGGATGTGGCGCAGGCCACTGGAAGAAGCAGACAAACGCCCCTCTTCGCATCAAAGAGGGGCGTCTTGGTGATCTGATCGTTATACGGATTTGAGTGTCCGCTGAGCGAACGTTCCGCGTCGCGGGGACGACCTCAGGGCATCAGGGTCTCGACGAGCGTCTCCTGCAGGGCACCCAGCCAGAGGTAGGCCATCACCATGGGCTTGCGCGGGTCGGAGTCGGGCAGCCGGTAGAGGGCGTCGCTCTCGTCCTCGTCGCTGACCTCCAGCCGGGTGCCGATGGTCAGCCGGAGATCGTTGAGGGCCCCGAGCCAGTGCCGCGAGTCGTCGGGGGTGAGCTCCAGCAGCGCGCTGCCGTCCTCGGCCGGCGACAGGGCGTCGAGGTTCCGCACGACGGCGAGGGCATCGTTCCGCTTGCGGCTGCGCAGATCGGTCTCGGTGAACCGGCGGAACTCCGCCGACGCGGCTCGCAGCTCCTCGTCGCCGTCCCCGTACGCGTTCGGGAAGAGCCGCGCCAGCGCCGGGTCGGACGGCGGCTCGCTCGGGCCCTCCTTGAAGAGGGCGGCCAGCGGGTCCTCACCCTGGGCCGGCTCGTCGCCGGGTCCGATCAGCTCCAGCAGCTGGACCGCGAGGGAGCGGAGGATGGAGATCTCGACGTCGTCCAGCGGGACGGCCGCGCCACCGCCGGGCAGCGCCTCGAAGTGCCCGCTCATCAGCCGCGGTCCTGGGAGAGTGTGGCCCACAGTCCGTATCCGTGCATCGCCTGCACGTCGCGCTCCATCTCCTCACGGGTGCCGCTGGAGACCACGGCCCGGCCCTTGTGGTGCACGTCCAGCATCAGTTTGTGCGCCTTGTCCTTCGAGTAGCCGAAGTACGCCTGGAAGACATAGGTCACGTAGCTCATGAGGTTGACCGGATCGTTGTGGACGATCGTCACCCACGGCACATCGGGTTCGACTACGGCGAAACTCTCTTCGGCCGCTTCGGTGCGTTCGATCTCAGTAGGAGCAACACTCACTCGACCCATGCTGCCACTGCTGGTGGGGGGTCGCACAAACCGGGTCCAGGGAAATCGTCACTCTGACGAGTATTCGGGGTAGCATCCCTCCCATGAATGCTGCGGACCTTGGGCTGCCGGTGGACGTGCCGTCTACCGCACTCTTCACCGACCAGTACGAGCTGACGATGCTCCAGGCGGCTCTGCGAGGCGGAACGGCCGACCGGCGGTCGGTCTTCGAGGTGTTCACCCGGCGTCTGCCGGAGGGCCGGCGGTACGGTGTCGTGGCCGGCACCGGCCGCGTCCTGGACGCCGTGGAGAACTTCCGCTTCGACGCGGGCGTGCTCGGCTTCCTGCGCGAGCGGGGCATCGTGGACGAGCCGACCCTCGCGTGGCTGGCGGAGTACCGCTTCAGCGGCGACATCTGGGGCTACCCGGAGGGCGAGGTCTACTTCCCCGGCTCCCCGATCCTGCGCGTCGAGGGCTCGTTCGCCGAGTGCGTGCTGCTGGAGACCGTGATCCTGTCGATCCTCAACCACGACTCGGCCATCGCCGCGGCGGCCTCCCGGATGTCCACGGCGGCGGGCGGGCGGCGACTGATCGAGATGGGCGCCCGGCGTACGCACGAGCTGGCCGCGGTGGCCGCGGCCCGCGCCGCGTACGTCGGCGGTTTCTCCTCCACCTCGGACCTGGCGGCCGGGTTCCGCTACGGCATCCCGACGGTGGGCACGTCCGCGCACGCGTTCACACTGCTGCACGACACCGAGCGGGACGCGTTCCGGGCGCAGGTGGAGTCACTCGGCCGCGGTACGACGCTGCTGGTCGACACCTACGACGTCGCCGAAGCGGTGCGCACCGCCGTGGAGGTGGCCGGGCCGGAGCTGGGCGCGGTCCGGATCGACTCGGGCGACCTGCTGCTGGTGGCCCACCGCGTGCGGCAGCAACTGGACGAGCTGGGGGCGCGCGACACCCGGATCATCGTCACCTCGGACCTGGACGAGTACGCGATCGCGTCGCTGGCGGCGGCGCCGGTGGACGCCTACGGCGTGGGCACCCAGCTGGTCACCGGCAGTGGCCACCCGACCTGTTCGATGGTCTACAAGCTGGTCGCCCGGGCCGGGTCCGGGGACGCGCGGGCGCCGCTGCAGCCGGTGGCGAAGAGGGCCCAGGGCGGCAAGACGTCGATCGGCGGCCGCAAGTGGGCGGCGCGCCGCGTCGACGCCGAGGGGGTCGCCGAGGCCGAGGTCGTGGGCACCGGGCCGGTGCCGGACGCGCTGGTGGACCGGCAGTTGCTGGTGGAGCTGGTCAAGAGCGGAGAGATCGTGGCGCGTGAGCCGCTGGAGGCCGCCCGCGAGCGGCACATCGCGGCGCGGGCGGGGCTCCCGCTGTCGGCGGTCCAGCTGTCGCGGGGCGAGCCGGTCATCACGACCGAGTACCTCTGACCCGCGGAGCCGAGAGGCACGGGCCTGGGCGCGGGGCCGGGGAGAGACCCTGGCCCTCTCCCGCGGGGCGGGCGAAGTCTCTAGGCTCGTTGACATCCCCCGCAGCCCCATGACCGACGACCACCGACCGCCTCCCCACCGAAGGACTGCCGCCATGCACCGCGCATTGATCGTCGTGGATGTTCAGAACGACTTCTGCGAGGGCGGAAGCCTCGCGGTGGCGGGGGGCGCGGACGTCGCCGCCGCCATCACGGACCTGATCGGAGAGGCCGCCGGGGCGGCCTACCGGCACGTGGTGGCGACCCGTGACCACCACATCGATCCCGGTGACCACTTCGCCGAGCACCCGGACTTCGTGAACTCCTGGCCGCCGCACTGCGTCGCCGGGACGGAGGGCGTGGGATTCCACCCGAACTTCGCGCCGGCCGTCGCCTCGGGCGCGATCGACGCGGTCTTCGACAAGGGGGCGTACGAGGCCGCGTACAGCGGCTTCGAGGGCACCGACGAGAACGAGGTCCCACTCGCCGCGTGGCTGCGGGAGCGGGACGTGACCGAGGTGGACGTGGTGGGCATCGCCACCGACCACTGCGTGCGGGCCACGGCCCTGGACGCGGCCCGTGAGGGCTTCAGGACGCAGGTGCTGCTGGACCTGACGGCGGGCGTGGCCGAGGAGACGACACAACGGGCCCTGGAGGAGCTGCGCCGGGCGGGCGTGGAGCTGACGGGCAAGCCGGTCGTCTGAGGCACTCCGGAGCCCCTGTGCGGCTCCCGGCCCCGCACCCGCTCGCCCCCGGCGGGCCCAGAGCCCCGTGCCACGCGCTCGGGACGCCCGGCCGACCCCGACCGCCGTCCCCGGCCCGCACACACCCGGGCCGTGCGGTGCCCCGGCCACGCGCCCGGGCCGGTCTCGCGCGCGCCGGCCCCTGGCCCGCGTGCCGCGGGGCCGAGCGCGGCGCCGGGACGCTCCCTTCGAAATACGCCTAGGCGCCCCTCGCCCCCGGCACTCCGGCTTCCCGCGGCCCCGTGGGGCCTTGCGAGCCCGTTCCCCGGGCGGCGGGCGCAGGGGCGGTCTCCTGGGCGCCCCGAGGTCGGAGCAGGGCCCGTATGGGGTGCCAGAGCTCCGCGTCGGACTCCGGTGTCGTGCGCCAGAGCAGCCCGTCGGGGTGGTGCAGCACCGCGGTGATCTCGTCCGGGGTCGGCGGGTGGGTGTTGCCCCGGAGATAGACGGCGCGCAGCCCCAGGTTCCGCAGCCTGGTCAGGGCGCGGGCCCGGTTCGCGGCATGGACGAGGACGCGTACGGTGCCGCCGTCGCCCACCGGGCTGGGCAGGCTGAGCGCCACCACGACGCTGCCTCCGGGCAATTTGCTGAAACCTCCGCCAGGCATGCGGAACCACTCCCCCGTGAGATGCGGTGTCAATAAGGTCGGTCAAGACGCACCTAAACACGATCGGCCGCCGCCCGCTAGAGGGCGACGGCCGATCATGCTTTGACCTGCGACGATGCGATTACTTCGTCGACGGGCCGACCTGGACCGTGATCGTCTGGCCGTTCTTCGGCTGCTTGACGATCGAGATCTTGGTGTTGGTGTCAGTTACCTTGACGCCGGCACGGGGGTTCGACTCGTACCAGTACACGCCCTTCTTGTCGTCGAAGACCGGGACACCGGCCTGCGACGCGATCTTCACCGGCACGCCCGCCTTGTGCAGCGTGATGGCGTTGGTGCGGTACAGGCTGAACGGCGAGTCGTAGGCCTGGATCCGGTTCCGGGTCAGCGTGCCGTCCGTCCAGTGGGTGGGCGACGGGTGGGCGTCGATCGGCAGGATCAGACCCTGGCCCGGGTGGACGGCGGTGTTGTTGTCCTTCTGGGAGGTGTCCCACTGCCAGACCAGCAGACCGGTCTGGTACGGGTAGTGCTCCACCCAGCCGTCCTTCGGCGCCGCGAAGCCGAAGTTGTACGGGCCGACCTTCAGCGTCGCGTCGTAGCTGACGTACTGGCGGTTCTCGGCGATGTAGTACTGCTCGTACTCGTTGGTGAAGGACTCGCCGATGCGCGAGAAGCCCTTCGCCGTCCAGCCCGCGTCGTCGCCCTCGGCGTTGTCCGAGAAGACCGGGGCGCCGTCGGCGGTCAGCGCGATGCCGTCGGCCGCGAAGCCCTTGCCGCCCGCGCCGCCGTCGGTCTGGTAGCGGAAGCGGAGGTCGATCTTCTTGCCGGCGTAGGCGTCGAGCGGGAAGACCAGCTTCTGGAAGGCACCGGAGACACCGGTCAGGGCCGGGGCGCCGCTGGCGTCGGCCGGGATGGCCTTGCCGTTGGCGGTGCCGGCGAGGGCGGTCCACTGCTTGCCGCCGTCGGTGGACACCTCGGTGTAGAGGTAGTCGTAGTCCTGCTCGATGTCCCACCAGCCGTCGAGCGTCAGCTCGGCCTTGGCCTTGCCGGTCAGGTCGACGGAGCGGGTGAGGGTGTTCTTGAGGTCGTCACCCATGTCGCTCCACCACTGCTTGGAGCCCTCGGCCGGCTTGACGACCGGGGTGGTGACCTTCTTCTTCGGCAGCTCGACGACGAGCGCCTGGGGGTTCTTGGTGTTGTACTCCGAGACGCCCAGGGTGTGCTTCGACTTCGTGGCGGCCTTGGCCTTCTCGTAGTTCAGCCAGCCGAGCTGGAGCTTGTCCCACGAGGTCATGTCGCCGGGCAGGTCGCCGATCGAGTCCTTGCCGGTGCCCAGCCAGGAGCCGGACGACATCAGGGACCAGAAGCCGGTCGAGTTCTCGGCGCCCGCCTTGCCGGAGGTGTCGTACAGGTCCGGCAGGCCGAGGTCGTGGCCGTACTCGTGGGCGAAGACGCCGAGGCCGCCGTTCTCCGGCTGCATCGTGTAGTCGCCGACCCAGATGCCGGTGTCGCCGATCTGGGTGCCGCCGGCCTTGTTGTTCGCCGGACCGGTCTTGCCCGCGTCGGTGCCGTAGGCGTACCAGCGGTGGGCCCACAGGGCGTCGCTGGCCTGGGCGCCGCCGCCCGCGGACTCGTCCTCGCCGGCGTGGACGATCTGGAAGTGGTCGATGTAGCCGTCGGCCTCGTTGAAGTTGCCGTCGGCGTCGAAGTCGTACCGGTCCCACTGGTCGTACTGCGCCAGCTGGGCCTTGATCTGCTCGTCCGTCTTGCCCGCGGCCTTCTGCTGCGCGGTCCAGGCGGTCACGCCGTCGCGGACGGCGTCCCACACATTGGCGCAGTTGCTGTTGCCGCAGTAGTTGGAGCCGTAGCGGGCCTCGTTGTACTCGACCTTGACCCAGTCGGAGACGGCGCCGTCGACCGAGTACCGGCCGGAGGACGTCTTCTCGTAGTAGGTCTTGAGGGACTGCTTCTTCTGCCCGGTCTTCTTGTCCTTGCCGGTGCCGAAGTACAGGTCCTGGAAGTGCTGCTGGTTGAAGTCCTTCTGCCAGGCCGTCGAGTTGTCCTTCGAACGGTCCGGCTCGGCTATCTGGTTGTGCAGCGGGCCGGCGGTGCCACCGAACTTCGGCTTCAGCTCGGTGGTGTCGTCGTCCGCGCGGTCGATCAGCGTGGTGTTGTCGACCTTGTCACCGAACTCGACCAGGATGGTGAAGATCTTGTCGGTCTTCTCCCGGCCCAGTTCGACGTACTTCTTGTCGTCGAGCTTGACGACCTTGGAGGCACCCCTGCGCTCCACCTTGGTCTCGCCCGACAGGACCTGCTCCAGCGCGGCTTCGCGCTGCTGGGCCTGCTGCTTGCTGAACGGGCCGTCGAGGTCGTGGTCGACCTTGGCGGCATGCTCGTGTCCGTCGTGCTCCACGGCACCGGGCGCCGGATCATGGCGCTCGACTCCTGCAGTGGGGCGGTTGTCGGCCTGTGCCGTCGTGAGGGCCGAGGCGGTCGCCGCTGTGGCAGCCAGCGCCACGACCACCGCGGACGCTCTGAACGCCCGTCGATTGCTGGTCACTTGAAAATCCTCCCCGCGCACCGCGAACCGCGGATGGGGGGTCGAAGTGTTATCCGCGTGCGGTATCGCGCCACAAGTGACGACATTCGACCGGAGTTACGCGCGAAAAGACAGATCTTGACTTGAACAGGCCAAGCCCCTATGTGAACAGCCCGATCCGCATTACGGACACATGAACGGACCGCCGCCCCCGGTGCGGGCGGCGGCCGTTCGCGCCACAACAGCGCAGGTCACGCGGTCATCGACGGACCGAGGGACCCACCTTGACGGTGATCGTCGAGCCGCCGGGCGGCTGTCCGACAATTGAGATCCGGGTGTTCGTGTCCACGGTCCGGACACTGCCGTACTTGTTCTCCGCGTACCAGTAGACGCCCTTGTGGTCGTCGAAGACGGGGTTGCCCGGCTGCGCCTTGATGTGGGTCGGTACGTCCTGCTTGTGCAGGGTGAACCCCGGTGTCGGGTACCGTCCGAACGCCGCGTCGTACGGGGTGATCTTGTTGGACATCAGTGTTCCGTCCGCCCACTTCATGGGTGCGGCGTGGGCGTCCACCGGGAGCAGGAGCCCCTCGCCCGGATGCTCGGTGACGTTGTTGTTGCGCTGGGAGGTGTCCCACTGCCAGATCATCAGGCCGGGCCGGTAGGCGTAGTGCTCCACCCAGTTGTCCTTCGGCTTGGTGAAGCCGAAGTTGTACGGGCCGGCCTTCAACGTCGTGTCGTAGCTGACGTACTGGCGGTTCTCGGCGAGGTAGAACTGCGGGAAGTCACCGGTGACGGACTCACCGACCCGGTGGAAGCCGCGTGCCGCCCAGCCGTCGGCGTCGGCCTCGGCGGTGTCCGAGAAGAGCACCGTGCCGTCGGCCTTCAGGGTGATGTTGTCCGCCGCGAAGCCCTTGCCTGCCACACCGCCGTCCGTCTTGTAGCGGAAGCGGAGCCCGATCTTCTTCCCGGCGTACGCGTCCAGCGGGTACACCAGTTTCCGGTACTTCTCCGAGACGCCCGTCAGCGCCGGCTTGTCACCGCCGTCGCGCGTGATGGTTTCGCCGTCGGCCGTACCGTCGACGGTCTGCCAGCTCGCGCCGTCGTCCGTGGAGACCTGCGCGTACAGGTAGTCGTAGTCCTTCTCGATGTCCCACCAGCCGTCCAGCTCCAGCGACGCCCTGGTCCTGCCGGTGAGGTCGACCGTGCGCGACAGGGTGTTGGAGAGGTTGTCGCCGTAGTCGCTCCACCACTGCCGGGTGCCCTCCGCGGGCTTCACGACCGGGGTCGTGACGGTCTTCTTCGGCAGCTCGACGACCAGCGCCTGGGGGTTCTTGGTGTTGTACTCGGCGACGCCGAGCGTGTGCGTGGACGCCGTCGCCGCCTTGGCCTTCTCGTAGTTCAGCCAGCCCAGCTGGAGCTTGTCCCAGGAGGTCATGTCGCCGGGCAGGTCGCCGATCGAGTCCTTGCCGGTGCCCAGCCAGGAGCCGGCGGACATCAGCGACCAGAAGCCGACCGAGTTCTCCACGCCCGGCACGTTGTTGGTGTCGTACAGGTCGGGCAGGCCGAGGTCGTGGGCGTACTCGTGGGCGAAGACGCCGAGGCCGCCGTTCTCCGGCTGCATCGTGTAGTCGCCGACCCAGACGCCGGTGTCGCCGATCGCCACACCGCCCGCCTTGAACCCGGCCGGGCCGGTGTCGCCGTCGTCCCGGCCGTAGGCGTAGCCCCGGTGGGCCCACAGCGAGTCCGGCCCCTGGGCGCCGCCTCCCGCCGAGCCGTCCTCGCCGGCGTGGACGATCTGGAAGTGGTCGATGTAGCCGTCCGGCTCCTCGAAGTCGCCGTCGTTGTCGTGGTCCGTGCGGTCCCACTCGTCGAACCGGGCCACCTCGGCCTTGATCTGCGCGTCCGTCCGGCCCGCGGCCTTCTGCCGCGCGACCCAGGCTTTCACGCCGTCGAAGACGAGGTCCTCCACGTTGGGGCAGTTGTTGCCACCGCAGTAGTTGGAGCCGTAGCGCGCCTCGTTGTACTCGACCTTGACCCAGTCGGAGACCTCCCCCTCGACGGAGTAGCGACCGGAGGAGGTCTTCTCGTAGTACGTCTTGAGCGACTCCACCCCCTCGCCCTCGCCGAAGTACAGGTTCTCGAAGTGCTCGCGGTTGTAGTCCGCGCGCCAGTCGGTGGAGTTGTCCTGCGTACGGTCCGGCTCCGGGATCCGGTTGTGCAGCGGGCCGGGCGTGCCGCCGTACTTCACGATCGGCGGCTTGGGGCCGCTGCCGTCCGGGTCGTACATCGTCGTGCTGTCGACCTTGTCGCCGAACTCCACCAGGATCGTGAAGATCTTGTCCGTGCGCTCTCGGCCCAGCTCGACGTACTTGCGGTCACCCAGCTTCACGACCTTGGAGCCGCCGCGCCGCTCGACCTTCGCCCTGCCGGTCAGCACCTGCTCCAGGGCCGCCTCGCGCTGCTGCTCCTGCCGGGCGCTGAAGGGGCCGTCGATGACGTGCCCGTCGTGCCTGCCCACCGCGCTGCCGTGGGCGGCGTCGTCGTGTGCGGCCGCCTGCACCACCGCGGCGCCACCGGCGGCCGGCCGGGCCCGCTCGACCGCCCGGGCGGTGACGGAAGCCGCCCCCGTGGCCGCCGTCGCGGCCAGCGTCACCAGCACCGCCGTCGCTCTCCACACGCTTTTCCTACCAGGCACTTGCTCTGCTCCTCCCCTGCACGTGATGTGCCACGCGTCACAAGTGGCGCCATTCGACCGGAGTTTGAGATGAAAAGACAGACCTTGACTCGACCTGGGTGGCGCACTATGCAGGAGGGACAGTCCGATACGCGGACGCCGCCGCCCGGATCCGCGGGCAGGCCGTGGAACAGGCGGCGGAACGCGTCATCCGAGGCCCTGATCCGGCCATTTGGCATAGACCGTGATGCTGTGCGCCCCCCATGCACCGGTACCGTGGGTTAGGTCACGCTTACTACCGGTTCCTCTCGGGCATTCACCGTCGTAGAGTCATTTGCAGTGCGACTGAGTTGCGAGACACCACCATCCGATGCTTCGAGGACGGAAACCGTCATGCCGCGTCCGACTGCCGCACAGCTCGCCTACGGTTCGGCCACCGTCGTCTTCTCGACCGTCGCCATGCTGCTCCTCTCCCGCACCACCACCGGCCTCGGTGTGGCACTGATCGGTGTGGCGGCGCTCCTGCTCGGACTGCTGGTCGCGATGACCGTGCCGCTGCCCGGCGCCGCCCGGGCGAAATCGGCGGAGACGTCGCGCACGGGCCCGGCGGCGGACCGCTCCGCGGGATCCGGCCGGGCGCACTCACTGCGTCGTTGACACGACGACGGTCTTCGCCGCCTTGTCGTGCAGGCCTTGCTTGTACGGCTTGTCGGTCAGGATCAGGATCAGCAGGAGCAACGGCCACAGGCAGGCACAGCAGATCAGCGCCGGCAGCCACAGCACGAGGGCGCGAAGCAGTGCGGCATTGGTGGGGGGCACACTGCCGTCGTTGAGCATCGCGACCCGGAGGCCCATCAGCCGCTTGCCGACGGTCTGCCCGTTCTTCCGGGTCATCAGGGTGTCGTAGCCGACGTACGCCACGATCGAGATGAGCTGGAAGACCCAGTCGCCACCCTCGTTCGTCCGCCACACGTCCTCGACGTCGGAGCTGTCCGAAACCCGCGTGTAGATGTCGAACGGGATGCCGATGAGGGCGAGCGGCACGATGATGATGAACCAGTCGACGATCCTGGCGAGGACCCGCTTGCCGGTGTCGGCGAGCGGCGGCATACCCGCGAGGGGATCGGACCCGCCGTAACCGAACCCTCCCCCGCCGAAACCCCCGCCCGGGGGTCCGCCGCCGTAGGGCCCGCCCTCGTACGGACCGCCGCCGCCGTAGGGGCCACCGCTCCCGTAAGGACCGCCCCCGTCGTACGGACCGCCGGCCTGCCCGCCGCCCGGGGGCGGGGTCGGGGGCGGCGTCCCGTCCTGCGGCTTCTTGCGGAACGGATCGTCCTCGGGGGGCTGACCGGGCGACGGCGGTTCATTGCTCATGTGGGCAGTGCATCCCGGCCGGCAGGGGCCCGCAACGGCTGTCACGCCGTTCGGGGGACACCCGTCTGACGGAGTCTCAGCCCGGTCGGCGGGCGGTCACCCCGCCACGAAGGTGTGTGCCGCCTTGTCGTGCCAGCACTGCCGCCACGGGCGGTCGAACAGGCACCACAGGACGTTGAGGACACCGAGCACCAGCAGCCCCAGCACGCTGTAGACCAGCCAGCGGCGCAGCGCGGCGCCGAAGGACGGCGGCTCGTGCGCCTCGATGTCACGCACCTCCAGGCCGCACAGCTTCTTGCCGAGCGTGCGACCCCACTTGGCCGTGGGCAGCGCTTCGTACAGCGCGCCGAGCACCAGCAGCGCGGCGAGCGCGATGCCGAAGTACATCGAGGTGGTGCCGTCGAGCAGCCAGACGGTGACCGTCTCGCCGGACTGCTTGGCCTGCTGGATCTTGCCGTCGATGTGGTCGACGGCCCTGGTGACGAACGGGAACGAGACTCCGCCGACGGCCGCCCCCAGGACCACGGTGTCGATCAGCCGGGCGGCCAGCCGCTTGCCGAGCCCGGCCGGGCGGGCGGCCGCCTGGGCCTGGGCGGCCTGCAGGAACGGGTCGTTGACCGGGGGCTTCCAGGGAACGACGGGCGTCTGCCCGTCCGTCTCGGGACGGGCCAGCTGGTGGACTTGCTGCGCCCAGGAGGCGGCGCCGCCGCCCGGCCCCTGGGTGGCGGGCGTCACCGGGGTCGCCGGCGCGGCCTGAGCGGGCGCGGCCTGGCCCGCGGGTGCGGCCTGGCCCGCGGGTGCGGCCGGTGCGGCGGCCGGGCGGGTGGCGCCCGGCTGCGGGGCGGCGGGGAACGGCTGCGGACGGGCGGCCGGGGCCGTGGCGGCCTGGCCCGCGGCCGCGGGCCGGTCGGCCCGCGGCGACTGGGCCGCGTGGGGCTGCGCCTGGGCCGGCGACTGGGTGGGCACCCTGGGCGTCTCCGGCTTCAGGGCGCGGATGGTCATCGTGCCTTCCGGCACGTTCGCCGCGCGCGTGTCCGGCTCGACCTTCCGCACGCCGGGCAGCGCGCCGCCCGTCGGGTCGGCCGCCGGGGTACGCGGGTCGGCCGCCGGGGTGCGCGGGTCCGGCCCTTCGGAGCCCCAGGACACGCGCCGGTCCCGGTCGCCGCCGAAACCGCTCTGCCGGGAGGCGTCCGCCTGCCAGACGGTCGCGGGCTCGGGCCGCGCCTCGGCGGCCGCCTCCTCCTCGTCGAAGAAGACGGGGCCGGTCTCCTCCACTGCGGGTGCCGGCGCCGGGGCGGGCGCGGGGGCCGGAGAAGGCGCGGGGGCCGCCCCGGCGGGCGGTGTCGGCATCGCCTCGCCGTCCGCGGGCGCGGGCCGGCTCGTTCCGGGCACCCAGGCGGCACCGTTCCAGTACCGGATATATCCAGGAATGGACGGATCGGGGTAATACCCTTCCCGGGGTACGTTCCCGCTGTCACCAGGAGGAGTAGCCACTGCCCCAAACTCCGTTCGTTCACCGCATGGTTGACCCGGCCGCTTCCGCCGGGTCGGTGATCCTCCCCGCCGGCGCGGGCAAGGAGGCGTTCGACCGGCCTCCGCTTGTCCAAGGAGGACACTAACGAAGAACGCCGGAGGCGTAAGAAGGAGACGGGGAGAAAGCCCGCGTTCGAGCGAAAGGCAGGACCTCGCCACCCCGGCGCTTGTAGATTCGAACTCCGTAGTCCGATCATCGTCGGAATCCGCGGGGAGCTGGCATGGACTGGGGGACGCTGGTGGCGACGGTCAGCGGTGGATCGATCGCCATCGCCGGGACCGTGCTCGCCGACCACCTGCGGCGCCGGCACGAGGACGACGGCGCCGCCGGGGCCCGCAGGCGCGCGGTGTACATCGCGTTCATCTCCGCCGCCGGGGACTGCCACGCCCGGCTGCGGCGGCTCGCCCAGGAGCCGGCCGACGGGGAGGACGTCGCGTCGGTCGGCCGCGCGGCCCTGGGCGACGCGGGGCTCTACGAGGCCCGTGAGCGGCTGTTCCTCGAGGCGACCAACGGGGTCGCCGGCGCCGGCCAGGTGATGTTCGAGCGGCTCCGCGACCTGCAGCGGGTCGTGTCGGCCGGTGCCTCGCTGAAGTCGACCGCCTTCCACGACGCCTACCACCCCTACATCGGTGCGGTGTGGGCGTACCGGGTCGCGGTGCGCGAGGAGCTGGAGGGGCAGTCCCTCTCCCCCGCGGCGTTCGGCTGGGAGGGGTGGGACGGCACGGATCGGTGCCCGGTATGCCGGCGAGCGGTCACGGCCGGGCCGTGAGGCCGTGTCCGGTTCCCGCCGTGTCACGGAAAGTAATGAGAAGTTCTCGGTGAAAGCCGCGTAATGACGGTGGGGGAAGCGCCTCTCTAACCCGTGCGGGGCCGCTCCAGGCCCCGTTTCGGAGAGGAAGGAGCAGGCCCATGAATCCCGTGGAGCACATCGTCGTGGAGCGTGAACTGGAGCTCAGGCTGGTGCTGTCGCCCGAGCGGAGCGTCCCGGTGCCGGCCAGGCTGGTCTACCGCGCCAACGACCCGTACGCCGTGCACATCACCTTTCACATCGGCTCGGACCACCCGGTGAACTGGACTTTCGCGCGCGAGCTGCTCGTCGAGGGGGTCTTCCGTCCGAGCGGGCACGGGGACGTCCGGGTCTGGCCGACGAAGCTCGAGGGGCGCGAGGTCGTCCTGATGGCGCTCTCCTCGCCGGACGGCGACGCGCTCCTGGAGGCTCCGTCCACGCAGGTGACGGCGTGGCTGGAGCGGACGCTGCGCGTGGTGCCGCCCGGCTCGGAGGCGGAGCGGCTCGGCGTCGACGACGGTCTGGCCGAACTGCTGGCCTTCGCCCACGGGGTGCGGGACGAGCTGTGGCTGCGCGACGTGCACCCCTCGGACGGTGAGGCACAGGACGGGAACGCGTAGGGCTCAGTCGGTCATGTACGTGTGGGTGATGAATTCGATCGAGTGGCCGTCGGGATCGTCGATGTACACACCACGGCCCCCGTGGAGGTGGTTGATCCGCTGGGGCTGGTGGTGGTGCGGGTCCGCCCAGTACGGAAGCTCGCGCTGCTGTATACGGCCGAAGATCGTGTCGAACTCGTCGTCGGAGACCAGGAAGGCGAGATGCTGCGAGACGATGTCGGACCCGGCGTCCATGTAGTCGAGGGTGACGCCGCCCGCGAGCGGGACGCTCGCGAAGGGGCCGAAGGGCTTCGGGTCCGGCTCGCCGATCAGTTCGGTGAGCCAGCGGGCGGAGGCGAAGCGGTCGCTGCTGCGGACGATGGTGTGGTCAAGACGTGCGGTCACGGCTCCTCCTTCATCGGTCCTTTCACGCCGGGCGGGGCGTGGCGTCCGAACCATCGGCCGTCCGGCCCGGGTCCGTGGCCCTGGGGGCCGTCTGGAACAGCTTGCCGGGGTTCAGGATGCCGAGGGGGTCGAAGACATGCTTGATCCCGCGTTGCAACTCGATGCCCACGGGGCCGAGTTCGCGGGCGAGCCACTCCTTCTTCAGTACGCCGACGCCGTGTTCGCCGGTGATGGTGCCGCCGAGCGCCAGGCCCAGCGCCATGATCTCGTCGAATGACTCGCGGGCGCGACGTGATTCGTCGGGGTCGGTGTGGTCGAAGCAGACGACGGGGTGGGTGTTGCCGTCGCCCGCGTGGGCGCATACGCCGATGGTGAGGTCGTACTTGTCGGCGATGGCGGCCGTGCCGTCGAGCATGGCGGCGAGCCGGGAGCGCGGTACGCAGACGTCGTCGATCATCGTGGCCGACTTGACGGCCTCCAGTGCGGTGAGGGACATCCGGCGGGCCTTGAGGAGCAGTTCGGATTCCGCGGCGTCGTCGGCCGGGACGACCTGGGTGGCGCCGGCCGCGGTGCACAGCTCACCGACGGCGGCCAGGTCCGCGGTGGGGTCGGGGGTGTCGAAGGCGGCGAGGAGCAGGGCCTCGGTGGAGTCGGGGAGGCCCATCTGTCCCATCCGGTTGACCGCCCGGACGGTGGTGCGGTCCATGAGCTCCAGCAGGGAGGGGGTGTGGCCGCGCTCCATGATGGCGCAGACGGCGTCGCAGGCGGTGGCGGCGGAGGGGAACTCGGCGGCGAGCACCAGCTGCTGGGGCGGCCGGGGCTTGAGGGCGAGGACGGCGCGTACGACGATGCCGAGGCTGCCCTCGGAACCGACGAACAGCCGGGTGAGGTCGTAGCCCGCGACGCCCTTGGCGGTGCGGCGTCCGGTGGAGAGCAGCCGGCCGTCGGCGAGGACGACGTCCAGGCCGAGCACGTATTCGGCGGTCACGCCGTACTTCACGCAGCACAGGCCGCCGGAGGCGGTGCCGATGTTCCCGCCGATGGTGCACATCTCCCAGCTGGAGGGGTCCGGCGGGTAGTACAGGCCGTGTTCGGCGACCGCGCGGGACAGCACGGCGTTGACGACGCCCGGCTCGACGACGGCGATCCGGTCGACCGGGCTGATTTCCAGGATGCGGTCCATCTTGGTGAGCGAGAGCACGATGCAGCCGTCGGAGGCGTTGGCGGCGCCGGACAGGCCGGTGCGGGCGCCCTGGGGGACGACGGGGACGCGCAGCTCGGTCGCGGTGCGCATGACGTGCTGGACCTGCTCGACGGTGCGCGGCAGGACGACGACGGCGGGGGTGCCCGCCGGGCAGAAGCTCGCCATGTCGTGGGCGTAGGAGGTGGTGATGTCCGGGTCGGTGAGGAGGGCTTCGGCAGGAAGCCCCGCGCGGAGTCGTGCCAGGAGGTCGTCCATGATCCCAGCCTGGCACCGGGGGCCATCGGTGTGAACCCGTCCGGCGATCGACTTGGGGTCCGGGGAGTGTCCCGCCCGGTTGACGCAGAGTGAGCGGCATGAAGACGGAACGGGTCACTCAGACGGTGCTGATCGCGGGAGCGGGCGCGGTGCTGGCCGGTGCGGCGCTGCTGTTCTGGCCGGGCGGTCCGGCGGAGGAGGGGCCGCCGCCCTCGCCGGGCCCGCTGGCGCGGGCCAGAGCGGCGGTGAGCGCGGGCGCGCACGCGTCGGTGCCCGAGCTGACCGCGCTGATCGGGGACCGCGAGCAGTGGCTGCGGAAGCACCCGGGCGACGACGAGTCGTGGGCGGTGCTGGGCGCGGCGTACACGGAGCGGGGCGCCCGGCTGGGCGACACGGCCTCGTACCCGAGGGCCGAGCGGGCGCTGAAGCGGTCCCTGGCGGTCCTGCCGGCCGCCCGCGGGAACGTGGACGCGCAGCTGGGCATGGGGACGCTGGCGAACGCGCGGGGCGACTTCACCACGGCGAAGCGGTACGGCGAGGCGGTGCGGACACAGCAGCCGCGGCGCTGGCAGTCGTACGCGCTGCTGATCGACGCCTACAGCGGGCTCGGTGAGTACGCGGCGGCGGGCAGGGCGATGGACCAGCTGGTGAAGCTGCGTCCGGGTGCGCCCGCGCTGTTCCGGGCGGCCCAGGTGTACCGGGACCGCGGCTGGCGCGAGGACGCCTCGGCACGGGCCTTCGACGCCGTGGCGCTGGCGACCACCCCGGCGGAGCGGGCGGCGTGCCTGGGGCGGCTGGGCGATCTGGCGTGGGAGCGGGGTGAACCGGCGGAGGCGCTGCGCCACTACGGAGCGGCGCTGAAGGTGGTGCGGGACCATCCGCCGTCGCTGGCCGGGAGGGCGCGGGCACTGGCGGCGCTGGGGCGGAAGGACGAGGCGGTGCGGGAATACGGTGAGGCGCTGGCGGCGCTGCCGCTGCCCGAGTACGCCCTGGAGGCGGGCGAGCTGTACGAGTCGATGGGCCTGGACGGCGATGCCCGGACGCAGTACGCGGTGGTGCGGGCGCGGGCGGCGGAGGCGCGCACGCACGGGGTGAACGAGGCGCTGGTGCTGGCCCGCTACGAGACGGACCACGCCGATCCGGCCGGCGCGGTGAAGCGGCTGCTCGCCGAGTGGGTCAAGGGGCACCGCTCGGTGCACGTGGCGGACGCCCTGGGGTGGGCGCTGCACCGGACGGGCAAGTCGCAGGAGGGGCTGCTGTTCGCGAAAAAGGCGACGGAGCAGGGCATGCGGAGCGCGCTGTTCGTGTACCACCGCGGGGAGATCGAGCGGAAGCTGGGCCAGTACGGGGCTGCCCGCCGGCACATCGAGGAGGCGCTGCGGATCAATCCGCAGTTCTCGCCGCTGCTGGCGCCACGGGCGAGGCACGCGCTGACCGCGCTGGGCGAGCCTCCGCAGGGCGGGCCGGTGGACGTCTACGGCACGAAGCCGCGCCGGTCGGGCGGCACGCGTGAGGAAAGCTCCGGCTCGGGCACCCGGGAGCAGCGGGCGGCACAGCCGCGGGAACAGCGGCGCGAGCAACAGGGGACGCGGCAGCGGGACCGGGCCCGCACGACCGGCTCGGACGCGGCCGCCGGACGCGGCGCCGCTCCGCCCGCCGGGCGGTGAGCGGGCAGCCGGTGCGACCGGGCGTGAGCGGGCCGGTGCGACCGGGCGGTGAGCGGCGTACGCGGGCCGGGCCCTCGGGCCCGGGCCTCCCCGTCGGCGTGGAAGGGCTCGTGGTCGTCGGTGGTGTCGAGGGGGCCGAAGCCCCGCGTCCCGCCGACGTCGTTGATCCTGGCCGTGATCGGCACTCCAACGGCGGGTGGCCCCACGGGTCAGGGTCCGTGGGGCCACAAGTGCGGTGCGGTTGTTACAGGTTGCCGCGCTTGGCCTGCTCGCGCTCGATCGCCTCGAAGAGGGCCTTGAAGTTGCCCTTGCCGAAGCCCATGGAGCCGTGGCGCTCGATCATCTCGAAGAAGACGGTCGGGCGGTCCTGGACCGGCTTGGTGAAGATCTGCAGCAGGTAGCCGTCCTCGTCGCGGTCGACGAGGATCTTCAGCTCGCGCAGGGTCTCGACGGGCACGCGGGTCTCGCCGGCCCACTCGCCGAGGGTGTCGTAGTACGAGTCGGGGGTGTCGAGGAACTGGACACCCGCGGCGCGCATGGTGCGCACGGTGTGCACGATGTCGTTCGTGGCGAGCGCGATGTGCTGGACGCCGGCGCCGCCGTAGAACTCCAGGTACTCGTCGATCTGCGACTTCTTCTTCGCGATCGCCGGCTCGTTGATCGGGAACTTCACCTTCAGGGTGCCGTCGGCGACGACCTTCGACATGAGGGCGGAGTACTCGGTGGCGATGTCGTCGCCGACGAACTCCTTCATGTTGGTGAAGCCCATGACCTTGTTGTAGAAGGCCACCCAGTCGTTCATCCTGCCGAGCTCGACGTTGCCGACGCAGTGGTCGATGGCCTGGAAGGTGCGCTTGGCCGGCGGCTCGACGATCGGGTTGGCGGGCACGAACCCGGGCAGGTACGGGCCGTCGTAGTCCTTGCGCTCGACGAGCGTGTGGCGGGTCTTGCCGTAGGTGGCGATGGCGGCGAGGACGACAACCCCGTGGTCGTCCTTGACCTCGTACGGCTCGGTGATCCCGGTCGCGCCGTGCTCGACGGCGTACGCGTACGCCTTGCGGGCGTCCGGCACCTCGATGGCGAGGTCCACCACGCCGTCACCGTGCTCGGCGACGTGCTCGGCGAGGAAGCGGCCCCAGTCGGTGGAGGCCTTGATGACGGAGGTGAACACGAAGCGCGCGGCGCCGTTCGTCAGCACGTAGCTGGCGGTCTCGCGGCTGCCGTTCTCCGGTCCGGAGTAGGCCACGAGCTTCATGCCGAAGGCGGTGGAGTAGTAGTGAGCGGCCTGCTTGGCGTTGCCGACGGCGAAGACGACCGCGTCCATTCCCTTCACCGGGAAGGGGTCGGCCTGCCGGGCGGTGTCGGGCGTGTGGGAGATGGTCTCTGTCATGGCGGCAGGTTCTCTCCGTTCCACAAGGTGCGCAATAGTTCGTGCATCCACTGGTCAGGGTGCACAGTGGCTGGGCAAAATGTCCGGGCGATCTGTACAGGATGACCACTCGGAGGCGGCCATGGCGATCGATCATCTGGACGGCCGGCTCATCGCGCTGCTGGCGCGCGAGCCGCGGATCGGTGTGCTGGAGGCCTCGCGCCGGCTGGGGGTGGCCCGTGGCACGGTCCAGGCACGCCTCGACCGGCTGCAGTCGAACGGCGTCATCCGCGGCTTCGGCCCGGAGGTCGATCCGGCCGCTCTCGGCTATCCGGTCACCGCGTTCGCGACGCTGGAGATCAAGCAGGGCCAGGGCCAGGACGTGCGGGCGCACCTGGCGGGCGTGCCGGAGGTGCTGGAACTGCACACCACGACCGGGCACGGGGACATGCTGTGCCGGCTGGTGGCCCGCTCCAACGCGGACCTTCAGCGGGTGATCGACCGGGTCGTGGGCTTCGAGGGCATCGTGCGGGCGTCCACGGCGATCGTGATGGAGAACCCCGTGCCGCTGCGGTTGATCCCGCTGGTGGAGCAGGCCGCCTCGGACCCCCGGCCCCGCTGACCGGCCGGCTGCCGACCTGATGCCGACCTGATGCCGACCGGTGACGACCCGCCGGCCGGCTGACGACCGGATGCCGACGGTGCGGGGTCACCGGACAGCATTCGGCAAGAATACAAAGGACACGTTGCAAAGAAAGCCTTGCAACGTGTCCTTTGCAAGTCTACGGTCGGGGCATGCCCGAATCCGAGGAGCCGAGCGACTTCCCCGTCCGTCTGGTGGACCCCCGCTCCCTGCGGGGTCTCGCCCACCCCCTGCGCATGCGCCTGCTGAACGCCCTGCGCCGGCACGGCCCGGCCACCGCGTCCCAACTGGCCGACGTGCTGGGCGAGTCGAGCGGCGCCACCAGCTACCACCTGCGCCAGCTCGCGGCCTACGGCTTCGTCGAGGACGACCCCGACCGCGGCAAGGGCCGCGAACGCTGGTGGAAGGCCGCCGTGGGCGGCCTGTACTTCGACGAGGCGCTGCACGACGAGGAGGACCCCGAGACGCGCGGCGCGCTGAACACCGTCCTCCACGAGGTCGCCGGCCAGCACGCCCGCGAGCTGAGCGGCTGGGTCGCGGCGATGCGCGAGTGGCCCGCGGAATGGACCAGGAACGCGGATCTGAGCGACTACCGGCTGCGGCTGAACCCGCAGCAGCTCCACGAGCTCAACCAGAAGGTGCACGCCGTGATCAACGGCTACGTCGGGGTCGAGCCGGGCGAGGGCGCCGAGACCGTACGCCTCCACCTGCACGCCTTCCCCCAGCGCAGCGGCGACTGAAAGGACTTCCGGTGCCCGACCACGACACAGCCCGGCGGTTACCTCCGGAGGGTGCCGCGTGAGCACGCCGAGCGGCCCCCGGGGCCGCGGTCCGCTCAGCACCGTGCTGGCGGCCAACGCGATATCGATCAGCGGCAACGCGCTCACTCTCATCGGCGTCCCCTGGTTCGCGCTGCAGACCACGGGCAGCCCCGCCAGGGCCGGCCTGGTCGCGTTCTGCGCCACCCTGCCCGTGGTGGTCTCCGCGATCGTCGGCGGACCGGTCATCGACCGGATCGGCCGCCGCCGCATCAGTGTCGCCTCCGACCTGGTCTGCGCAGTGGCGCTGGCCGCGATCCCGCTGCTGCACCACGCCGGGCGGCTGCCGTTCTGGGCCCTGTGCGCGCTGATGGGCGTCACCGGCCTCTTCCACGGGCCCGGCGAGACGGCCCGCCACGTCCTCGTGCCCGACCTCGCCGAACGGGCGGGGACCACCCTGGCCCGGGCGGCGAGCCTGTTCGACGCGGTCTCGCGTGGCGCCCGGATGACCGGAGCGGCCCTGGCCGGTGTCCTCATCGCGCTCGTCGGCGCCGAGACGGTGCTGCTGCTGGACGCCGCGACGTTCGGGCTCTCCGCCCTCCTGGTCCTCGCCGGCGTGCGCGGTGTGCCGGCGGCCGAGCCGCGGCGCGGCGCCGCACCGGTCTCCCTGGCGGGCTACCGCGCCGACCTGCGGGAGGGGTACACCTTCGTGCTCCGCAGCCGGCTGCTGCTCGCGATCACGCTGATGGTGATGCTCACCAACGGCCTGAACCAGGGCTGGAGTGCGGTGCTGCTGCCGGTGCACGCCCGGGAGAACCTGGGTGGCGCGACCGCCATCGGCCTGATCGTCGCCGTGTTCGGCGGCTGCGCCCTGCTCGGCGCCCTGCTGTACGCGGCCGTGGGGCACCGCGTCCCCCGGCGGGTGGTGTACACGGTGGGCTTCCTCTTGGGCGGCTCGCCGCCGTACGTGGTGGCGGCCTTCACGGACGGCGTCTGGCCGCTGGTGGTCACGGCGGCGGTCGGCGGCCTCGGGGTCGGCACGCTGAACCCGATCCTCACCACGATCATCTACGAGCGCGTCCCCGACGAACTCCGCAGCCGGGTGGCCGGAGTGACCACGGCGGGGGTGCTGATGACCACGCCGCTCGGTGGCGTCGGGGCCGGCTACCTCGTCGAGAACGCCGGGCTCGTGCCCACACTCCTGGTGATCGGCGGGGTCTACTTCCTGGCGACCCTGACGCCCGTCGTCTTCCCGTGCTGGCGGGAGATGGACCGCTCACCGGACGGGACCGGCGACCCGGACGGGACCGGGGACGGCCGGACCGACGGCCCGGACGGGGCGGGGACGGCGGCGGTCAGCAGCTCGGCACCTTCGTGCCCTGCCCCAGCGCCCGGAGTGACGACACCGCGTCCTTGAGCGTGGAGACCGGGATGAGCCGCAGCCCGTCGGGCAGCTCGGACCGGGCCTCGGAGCACTCGCCCCTGGGCACGAGGAAGAACGTCGCGCCGTCCCGGCGGGCGGCCTGCGTCTTGAGGGACACCCCACCGACCTCGCCGATCCTGCCGTCGGCGCTGATCGTTCCCGTACCGGCGACGGTGTGGCCGGCGGTGAGATCGCCGCCGGCGCCGTTCCCGTCGATCTTGTCGATGATCCCGAGGGAGAAGAAGAGCCCGGCACTGGGCCCGCCGACGTCGGGGAGGCTCAGGTCGATCTTGACGTCCTTCTCGCTCTTGCCGAGGTAGCCGAGGGCGGCGGTGATGGCGCTGTTCTGCGACTGGGCCATCTGATTGAGGTTGCGCTTCTCGATCTCGGCGTCGGACTTGCCGGGAGGGTAGACGGAGCTGCGCGGCAGCACGGCCCGGTCACCGCGGAACCAGCCGTCGACGACCTCGCCGAGATCGACGTCGACCCGTGGGCCGGTCGCCATGATGGTCGTCATCAGCAGTTCGCCCTTGGGCTTCCGGACGGGCACACCGCTGATGCTGATCACCTCCCGGCCCTTCTCGGCGCCGAGCACGTTCGCGGTCGACCCGGGCCGCGCGATGGTGAACGGCAGCGGCGCGAACGCGGCGACGCCGAGCAGCGCGAGGACGGGCAGGCCGCAGAGGGCGAGTGCACGGGGACGCGAGAGACTGGAGAGCACCCACCCAATCTACCGACCCGCCGCCCGCACCCCGCCCCGCGCCCGGATCCGGCCACTGGCCGCACACCCCGGACGTCCCGGCGGTCTGCGAGGGTGCGCGGGCGCTCCCGGGCCCTCCGGGGCACGCGGGAGCCGTCGTCGGCCCGGGTCGGCCTGGGGACCGTCGGCTCAGGGCACCCGGGAGCCGTCGTCGGCTCAGGTCGGCCGGGGGACCGTCGCCCCCGGGCGCCCGAAGCCGTCAGCGCAGGGCGTCCGCCACCTCGCGGGCCGCGTCCACCACTCGGGGGCCGACCCGTTCGGGGACGGCGTCGGCCAGCATCACCACGCCCACGCTGCCCTCCACACCGGTGACACCCAGCAACGGGGCGGCCGCACCGCTGGCGCCGGCCTCCAGCTCGCCGTGGGTGAGGGTGTACCCGGGGTCGGTCAGGGCGCCCTGGCGGGCGGCGAGTATGGCGCGTCCGGCCGCACCCCGGTCGAGGGGGTGGCGGAACCCGGCCCGATAGGCCACGTGGTAGTCGGTCCAGGTCGGTTCGACGACCGCGACGGCCAGCGCCTCCGCCCCGTCGACCAGGGTGAGGTGCGCGGTGGCGCCTATGTCCTCGGCGAGCGAGCGCAGCGCCGGCAGCGCCGCCTCCCGCACCAGCGGGTGGACCTGACGGCCGAGCCGCAGCACACCGAGCCCGACACGGGCCCGGCCGCCGAGGTCACGGCGGACGAGGGCGTGCTGTTCGAGTGTGGCCAGCAGACGGTAGACGACGGTGCGGTTGACGCCGAGTTTGTTGGACAACTCGGTGACGGTCAGCCCGTGGTCGGTGTCGGCGAGCAGCTTGAGGACCCGTAGTCCCCGGTCGAGCGTCTGGGAGGTCTCCGCGGTCACGACGCCCTCTCCTTCGGAGTGAGTGACGGCGGACACTCTCAACGGCGGATGCGGCACCGGTCCCATCGGCGACGCACGGAGAGGCCGCCGGCAGGCCATGGCGCACCGGCTGCGCTCCGCGGCGGCGCTGCCACGGGGCGTTTCATTGCGATTGCCGGGGACAGTAGCGAGCGGCTCCGCTCAGCGGAAGACCTCGTCCAGAATCCGGGCGTGAAGACACGACGGACAGCAAAATTGCCCGCTTTTCCGCCTTTCAGGCTCGGCTTGATCGCGGCTCGCCCAGGGGCGATCACCGACCGTGCGCCCCTCACTCCGACCGGGTCGAGCCCGGCCGCTTGTCGACGCGGTCGGCATCGGCGCCGGCCCGTACGGCGACGGCAGCCCGCGTCAGCCGGCCCGCATCGACGGAAGCACGTCGCGACGACGGCACGTCGCGTTCGCCGCCGCCGGCTCCGCCGGGGCGGGCGGCCCCGCGTGGGCGCCGGCGGGACCGGCCACTGCCGCGTCCTCCGCGGCCGCGGCGGGGGCGGCGTCCAGGTCGTCGGCGGCCCGCGTGGACGACAGCCCGCGTCAGCCGCGGCCATGGGCGCGCACGCGGGGCGGGCGGTCGGGCCGTGGCTCCCGCGGCGCGGGTCGCGCCCGGTGCCGCCCCGTGGCGCGCGGCGGCGCGACCGCGGCCCTCGTCAGCGCATGCGGGTGGCCCACTCCTGCACCTTCTTGATCCGCTCCCGGATCTGGCCCGCCGTGGCCTCGGCGCTCGGCGGCCCGCCGCACACCCGTCGCAGCTCGGTGTGGATGACGCCGTGCGGCTTGCCGCTCTGGTGGACGTAGGCGCCGACCATCGTGTTCAGCTGCTTGCGCAGCTCCAGCAGTTCCTTGTGGGAGACGACCGGCCGCCGCTCGGCCGGCAGCTCCAGCAGGTCCGCCTCCTCCGCGGGCTTCTGCCTGCTGTGCGCGATCTGCCGGGCCTGCCGCTTGCGCAGCAGCAGCTGCACCTGGTCCGGCTCCAGCAGCCCGGGAATGCCGAGGTAGTCCTGCTCCTCCGCGCTGCCGGGGTGGGCCTGCATGCCGAACTCGGCGCCGTCGTAAAGCACCCGGTCGAAGACCGCGTCGGACTCCAGTGCCTCGAAGGGCAGCATGTCCTGCTCGCCGGTGTCCTCGTCCTGCTGCTTGTTCGCCTCGTCCATCTCCTTCTCGGACTCGGCGTACGGGTCCTCCTCGCCCTCCTTCTTCGGCTTGTCGAGGGCGTGGTCGCGCTCGACCTCCATCTCGTTGGCGAAGGTGAGGAGGGTGGGGATGGTGGGGAGGAAGACGGACGCGGTCTCGCCGCGCCGGCGCGACCGCACGAAACGCCCGACCGCCTGCGCGAAGAACAGCGGCGTCGAGATCGTCGTGGCGTACACACCGACCGCCAGGCGCGGTACGTCGACCCCCTCGGACACCATGCGGACCGCGACCATCCAGCGGTCGTCGCCCTCGCTGAACTCGTCGATCCGCTTCGAGGCGCCCGCGTCGTCGGAGAGCACGACGGTCGCCTTCGTCCCGGTGATCTCGCGGATGAGCTTGGCGTAGGCGCGCGCCGAGTCCTGGTCGGAGGCGATCACCAGGCCGCCCGCGTCCGGGATGCCCTTCCTGACCTCGGTCAGCCGCTGGTCGGCCGCGCGGAGCACGTTCGGCATCCAGTCGCCGCGCGGGTCGAGCGCCGTGCGCCAGGCCTGCGAGATCGCGTCCTTGGTCATCGGCTCGCCGAGCCTGGCGGCCACCTCGTCGCCGGCCTTGGTGCGCCAGCGCATGTTGCCGCTGTAGGAGAGGAAGATGACCGGCCGGACGACGCCGTCACCGAGGGCGTTGCCGTAGCCGTAGGTGTAGTCCGCCGACGACCGCCGGATGCCGTCGTTGCCCTCCTCGTACGTGACGAAGGGGATCGGGTTCGTATCGGACCGGAAGGGCGTGCCGGTCAGGGCGAGCCGGCGGGTCGCGGGCTCGAACGCCTCCAGACACGCCTCGCCCCAGGACTTGGAGTCACCGGCGTGGTGGATCTCGTCGAGGATGACCAGCGTCTTGCGCTGCTCGCTGCGGTTGCGGTGCAGCATGGGCCGTACGCCGACGCCCGCGTAGGTCACCGCGACCCCGTGGTACTCCTTGCTCAGCGGTCCCGCGCTGTAGTCCGGGTCCAGCTTGATGCCTATCCGCGCCGCCGCGGCCGCCCACTGCTTCTTCAGGTGCTCGGTCGGCGCGACCACGGTGACCTGCTGCACGACATGGTGGTGCAGCAGCCAGGACGCCAGGGTGAGCGCGAAGGTCGTCTTGCCGGCGCCCGGCGTGGCCACGGCGAGGAAGTCGCGCGGCTGCTCCTGGATGTACTTCTCCATGGCGCCCTGCTGCCAAGCACGCAGCTTGTTGGCGGTGCCCCAGGGGGCGCGGCCGGGAAAGGCGGGCGAGAGGTGATGGGAGGCGGTAGTAGTCACGGTCTCCGATTCGGGCTCTCGGTTACGTACGACAACCGGGCCACCCTACCGGTGCCCCGGCGCGGCTCCGTCCGGACGAGGCCGTGACCTCGGGGAGTGGGACACGGGTCACATCCGGACCACCGGACACTGACGACCCGTCAGGACTTCTCCGGGGCACGCAGCCGCGTCGCCACCCACGCGCCGACCAGCGCCACGACCGCCATGGGCAGGAAGACGGCCGCGAACGCGACCGGGTGGGAGCCGGCCGTGGCTGCCGCGTCGTGTCCGGCTCCGGCGTGTCCCGCGACCGCGCCGCCGCCCAGCGCGGCGAAGGCGGCGCCGCCCGCGGCGAGGAGCAGGACGTTCGACAGGCCGTCCGAGATCTGCAGCGCCGCGGAGTTCGCGCCCGCCTCGTGCGGCGCGGACAGCTTCAACAGCAGCACGCTCGTCGACGAGATCACCATGCCCATGCCGAGGCAGCCGACGCCCCACGCCACCCCGACGGTCCACACCGGCACCCGGTGGATCAGCACCGTCGGCGCGGTGACGATGGCCGCCGCCACCATCAGCATGCCGATCACCATCAGCCGCTCGCGGTACGGCTCCACCCGCGGCCGGGACTGGACGAACGAGCCGAGCGCCCAGGTCGCGCCGCCCACCGCCAGCGAGAGACCGGCCAGGGTGGGGCTCAGCCCCCGCTGGGTGACCAGCATCAGCGGGACGAAGGACTCCGCGGCGATGAACGACCCCGCGGCCACCCCGCGCAGCAGCACCACGGCCGGCAGGCCGCGCGCCGCCCGGTGGGTGCCGCGGGGCAGCAGCGCCCGGGCGGCGGGCACCAGCAGCGCCGCGCCCGCGACCGCGGGGAACAGTGACAGCCAGCGCAGGTCCTGGCCGGCGTACTGGAGCAGCCCGGCACCCGTCGACATCCCCAGCGCGAGCCGGACGCGGCCCCGGTCGAACGGCACCGCGGGCGCGTCCGGCCCGGCCGGCCCGGACGCCATGCGCCGGATCGCCGGCAGGGCGAGCCCCAGCGGCAGCACCACGAGCGCCGGGATGCCGACGAACACCCACCGCCAGCCCAGCTGTTCGGTCACCGTCCCCGCGGCGAGCGGCCCGACGACCGACGGGACGACCCAGCTCGCGGCGAACGCCGCCATGATCGCGGGCCGCAGGTGTTCCGCGTAGGCGCGGCTGACGACCACGTACAGCGCCACGATCACCAGTCCCCCGCCCAGGCCCTGGACGGCCCGGCCGAGGATGAAGAGCCACATCGTGCCCGCCGTGCCGGACAGCAGCAGACCCGCGCCGAACGCGGAGATGCCGGTGGTGAGCGGGGCGAGGGGCCCGGCCCGGTCCGACCACTGCCCGGACAGCACCATCGCCGGAAGGCTGGTGGTGAAGTAGGCGGAGAAGGCGAACCCGTACAGCGCGACACCGTGCAGCTCACGCGCGGCGACGGGCATGGCCGTACCGACGGCGGTCGCCTCGAAGGCGATGAGGAGGACGACGGAGACGATGCCGACGCTCAGCGCGCGGTGCTCGCGGTCGAGGACGCCACCGGCGCGCGGGGCGCGCGGGGCGCCGGCGGTGGCCGGGTGGGGGGTCGCGCCCGGGTCGGTGGTCGTGACCGAGTGGGTCGTCGTGACCGGGTCGGCGGTCGTGACCGGGTCGGTCGGGGGGGCCGGGTCGGTCAGGGGGGCCGGGTCGGTCGGGGGGGCACCGGCCGGGGAGGTTCTGCCGGCCGGATCGCTGGGCTCCGCTGGGCTCATGCAGCCCAGCGTAAGAGCCGTAGACCCGGTTGGCCCCTGTCGCGAGACCGGGACCGATCTCCACCGCTGGTCGTAGGACCGGGCCGCCCGTGAACGGCGTATGGCAGTCCTGTTGCACACCGGCCGTCGCCCTTCCACCCCGCGCGCCGCGGCCCGTACGGTCGTACCGAAGCAACGCACGACCGTGTGCCCGAGAGGTTGAGGGGCCGGACTGCAACTCCGGTTACGCGGGTTCGAATCCCGCCACGGTCTCTGTCCTCAGTCGATCCTGGCCCGGTCCGGCCGGGCCAGGATCGCGTCCACCGTCGCGTCGACGGTCAGCTCCGAAGTGTCGAGCCACCACCCGATGCGCGGCGTGCCCTCCCGCAGCCCGCGGTCGAGCACCTCGACGGTCCAGCCGCCCCCGTACCCGGTCTTGCCTCGGCCCGCCTCGCGGGCGGCGACCTCGTCCGCACGCGGGGCGAGCACGACGACGTACAGCGGACGGGTCCGTACGAGCGTGGTGTACGCGGCGAGTTCCTCGCCGAGGACGACGTCCTGGACGACGGCGGTGAAGCCGGCGGCGGCGTACGCGTCCGCGGCCGCGGCGGACAGCCGGTGACGCAGCCGGAGTTGGGCGAGGGCCTCCTCGCTCGGTCGGGGCAGCATCTCCTCCCGCCCGGAGACGATCATGCGCCGGAACACATCGCCCCGGACGTGGGCGGCACGGGGCAGCCGCTCGGCCAGCGCCTGCGCGACGGTCGACTTGCCGGCGGCCATGACACCGGTGAGGAGGACGACGGCGGATTCGAGGGGGTGGGCCATGGAGCGTGACCGTAGCCCCGCGCCCGATGCGGACGCATCCGCTTTGCGCACGGCCCGCCGGAGCAGGTGAGTACGTCGCCCCTTTCCCCTGAGCCCCCGCACTCAGGCGCCCGGCGGCCCGGTGAGTAGGCTCCTGATGCTCTGGTGATCGCTGAGGGGGGATTCGCACATGGAACGGCCACGTCTGGTCGGCCCCTACCACCTGATCACCCGGCTGGATCCGCCCTGGGCCACGCACGTCCCGTCCCGCCGCTTCATCGCCCGCGGCGCGGACGGCGACCGCACCGTGCTGGTGCACACCCCGCTGCCGGGCACCGATCCTGCGCGGTTCGCCGTGGAGGCGGACGCGGGGCGGAGGTTGATGGGGCCATGGGTGGCACCGGTGACAGAGGTGGCACCGGCGGATCCCGCTCCGGCGGCGGGTTCGGCTCCGGGGACGAAGGGGGCTCCGGCCGCCCCCGCCCCCTGGTACGCGACGCCGTACCTCCCCGCACTCCCCCTCCCCGTCGCGCTGGCCGTGCACGGCGGCCCGCTCCCGGAAGGGACGGTACGCGCACTGGGCGCCGCCCTCGCCGAGACGCTGGCCGCCGCCCATGGCCAGGGGCTCACGCACGCGGGCGTGTCCCCCGCGGCGGTGCTGCTGACCGGAGACGGACCGCGGCTCGGCTGCTTCGGCGCGGTCCGCGCCGCGGCCCCCGACGGCGAACAGCGCTCCGGCCTGCCCGGACTGGACCCCGGCGCACTGGCCCCGGAACAGGCCTCGGGCGGGCGGCCCCGGCCGCCCGGCGACGTGTACGCCCTCGGCGCGGTCCTCGCGTACGCCGCGACCGGACACACCGTGCCCGAGAGCGCCGAACTCCCCTCGACGCTACGGCCCTTGATCAACGGGTGTCTGGCCAGGGACCCCGCGGCCCGTCCGACGGCGGCCGCGCTGCTCACCTCGCTGGTCCCACCGACCCCGCACGCCACCGTCGTGACGTCCGCCGGCTCCCTCCTCACCCCGGGCTGGCTGCCGGGCCGGATCGTCGCGGCCCTGGCCCGTCAGTCCTCCGAGGTCCTCGCCGCCGAACTCCACGTCACCACCCCCAGGAACTGACACCATGCTGTCCCCCCTCACCCACGACGACCCGGTCGCACTCGGCGGCCACCGCCTGCTCGCGCGCCTGGGCAGCGGCGGCATGGGCACGGTGTACCTCGCCCGTACCGAAACGGGGCGCACGGTCGCCCTGAAGACGGTGCACGCGACGATCGCGGCGGATGCCGTCTTCCGCACCCGCTTCCGCCTGGAGGTGGACGCGGCCCGCATCATCGGCGACCGCCACGGGGCTGCCGTCTTCGGCGCCGACCCCCTCGCAGCAACACCGTGGCTGGCCACCGAGTACGTCCTGGGTCCGCCGCTCGACGAGGCCGTCGCCCTCTGCGGCCCCCTCCCGGAACCCTCCGTCCGCGCCCTGGGCGCCGCCCTCGCCGGGGCACTCGGCCAGCTGCACTCCTCGGACGTGGTCCACCGCGATCTGAAACCCTCGAACGTGATGGTCACGGCGTACGGCCCCAAGGTCATCGACTTCGGCATCGCCCGCGCAGCCGGCGACGACCGCCTCACCCGCACGGGCGCGGCGGCGGGCACCCCCGCCTTCATGTCCCCGGAACAGGCCACGGGCCAGGAACACACACCGGCGGGCGACGTGTTCGCCCTGGCGGGCGTCCTGACCTACGCGGCCACCGGCCACGGCCCGTTCGGCACGGGCGCCCCGGCGGACCTCCTCTACCGCGTCCCCTACGCCGACCCGGACCTCACCGGCGTCCCCGACTCCCTCACCCCGCTCCTCACCCGCTGCCTGTCCAAGGACCCCGCCCAGCGCCCGGCAACCACCCGACTGGCCGCCGAACTCCACGACGGCCACGGCGACTTCGCGGACCACCTCCCGCCGCTGCTGCTGGCGGACATCGCCCGCCGCGCGACCGAGGTCTGGCAGCACGAGCCCTACCGCCTCCCCGCCCCACCGGACGCCACGTCTGCGCCGACGGCGTCCCCCACCCCGCTGTCCCGCCGACGTCTCCTCACAGTGGGCGGCGGCTCGTTTCTCGGCGTGGCGGCAGCGGGCGCGGGGGCGTGGGCGTGGCTGTCCTCGGGCGACGAGGAAAGGCCGGAAAAGGGGGCGGCCTCAGCGTCGCCGTCGGCGTCCGCTTCGGCGGCAAACGCCTCGGACGGTTCTCCGAAACCGCTGTGGCAGGCCGAGTCGTTCGACCGCGAGCAGGTGACCACCCCGCTCGTGGCCGGCGACGTGGTGGGTTTCATGGAGACCGCCGAGTTCAGGGTGTTCGACCCGAGGAGCGGCAAGGAGCTCTGGACCGACAGCTTCGCCATGAGACCGCTGCAGATCACCACGGACGGCACCCACTTCTTCGAGTCCCTCGGTACCGACGAGGGACCGAGTGCCCTGCGGATCCGCACCTTCGCACCGCGCGACGGCAAGAATGCCGCCGCGCCGATCCAGGTGAAGTCCTTCGACGGATCGGCGTTGAGCACGGAACTGCTGACGGCGGCCGACGGCATGCTCTACGCCGCCTCACGAATCGGCCACCGGAACGACTCGCCTGAGAAGATGGAGACAGGGTGGCATCTGCTGGCTATCGACCTCCGTACACGCAAGGAGGCATGGCGCCGGCCGTACGAGTGGGGCGGCGCCAGGTACTACATCTCCCGGGTCGTAGGAAGCCGGCTGATCCTCGTCAAGCGCAGCGGTGACCTGGAGTCCTTCAACGTAGAGGCCAGGGACACCCGTACGGGCAGGCAGCTCTGGCGGCGGAGCCTCGCCGCGGGCGAGACCGACTACTCCCTCAAGCCCGGCCAGCTCGCCACCGACAGCCGGCACGTCTACCTCGGCGGCAAGCGGCTCCGCGCGTTGCGGCTCGCCGACGGGGGCATCGCCTGGGAATACGGCACGGGCACGCACATGTACGGCGCGCCGATGGTGGCCGGCGACATCGTCTGCGCGACCGAGGGTGACCGCGGGCTCGTCGCGGTCACCGCGGACAAGGGCGCCCGGCGGTGGGAGGAAGCGCCGGCGGCCCGGGACCTGACGCCGGTCCTGGACAGCGTCCCGGTCATGGGGAAGAAGTACGTCTACGCCCCTGTCGTGGGTGGCCTGAGCGCGATCGATCTCAGCACCCACCGCTCCGCCTGGGTGTTCCCGACCGACGCCACCCGCTATGTCGTCGACAGGAGCGGAACGCGAATCCTCGGCGCCGGACAGACCTCCGTGGCCGCGTTCCCTCTCGCATGACCCGCGGTCACCCCGCGTCTCCGCGTCCTCCGCAGACTCCGCATCCCCCACATCGTCCGCATGACTCCCGTCATGACTCAGAAGGCGTCACAGTGACCATGCAGACCCTCAGCACCGGCGACCCCCTGCGGCTCGGCCCGTACCGCCTCCTCGGCGTCCTCGGCGAGGGCGGCATGGGCAAGGTCTACTTCGGCCAGGACGGCTCCCGCCGCCCCGCCGCCGTGAAGGTTCTCCGCCCCGAGCTCGCCCACGATCAGCACCTCGCGCAGCGCTTCGTCCGTGAGGCGCAGATGGCCCAGGCCGTCACCAGCAAGGGGGTGGCGCGGGTCCTGGGCGCCCAGACCGAGGGGGGACGGCCTTGGATCGCCGCCGAGTTCCTCGCCGGACCGACGCTCGACGAGGCCGTCCGTGCGTACGGAGCGATGGACGAGACGACCGTTCGCGCCCTGGCACACTCCCTGTCCCGAACCCTGCACGACATTCATGTCGCCGGCCTCGTCCACCGCGACCTCAAGCCCGCCAATGTCGTGCTTACTTCGTCCGGCCCGCGCATCATCGACTTCGGCATCGCGCGGCCGGAACACGGCCTTACGCTGACGACGACGGGCCAGATACCGGTGACGCCGGGGTACGGAGCCCCGGAACAGGTGCTGGGCAGGCGAGTCGGCCCGGCGTCGGACGTCTTCTCGCTCGGTGCGGTCCTCGTGTACGCGGCGAGCGGCCGGCGCGCGTTCGATGCGAGCGACGTGGCGGCGGTGCAGTACGAGGTCGTCCACGGCGCCCCGGACCTGAGCCAGGTCCCGCCGGCCCTCCTGGAACCGATCGGCCACTGCCTGGCGAAGGACCCGGCACTGCGTCCGCCGCTCCCTGAGGTCACCACCGCCTTCGCCCCGCCGAAGGGCGCGGGCCGCACCTGGCGCAAGGGGCCGCTCGCCGAAGACATCGCACGGCGGGAGACCGCCGCCAAGCGGCTCACCGCATCGCCTGACACGACCTCAACCGGCGGGTCGTCGGGCGACGGGCCGACACGGCGGCGCTTCCTGACGATCGCCGCCGCCGGCGCGGGTGTGGCCGTTGCGGCCGGTGGCGCGGCCACATGGTGGCTGACCAGGGAGAAGAACGACTCGTCGATCGATGTCCCGCCCGCCGCTACCACTCCGACGGCGGCGTTCCTCTCGGTCATCGACAGCAAGCCGGGTGAGGCACCGAAGCCGCTGTGGGGACCGCTCGACGTGACGAGCGTGGCAGGGCGCACGCTGCTTCCCGTGCGCGATGTGCTGATCGTCCACGAGAGAGCCGGTGGATTGCTCGCTCTCGCGGTGACGAATGGCCGCGAGCGGTGGAGCGCACCGGCCGTGAACGCGGACGCGGGCTTCATGTCCGTCGCGGACCGTCTGGTCGTCGCGGCCGACGAGAACGGCGTTCTCCACGCTTTCGTCGCGGCCACGGGCAAGCCGGTGTGGGAGGTGGACGTCGCCGTCGAGTACGTGCTGGCTGCCGATGCCACCCATGTCTACGTGGCCACCAAGGACAACGAGCTCCGGGCTGTCGATGCCTGGACGCAGGCCACCGCCTGGTCCCGCCCCATGGAATCCTCCCCCTCGTCGGACGGCCCCGCGACAGCGGCCACCGGCAGCGGCCGGCTGGTCGTGCACGACAGGGACGGGAAAGTCATCTGCGTCGACACCAAGACGGGCAAGACCGACTGGAAGCTCGACGGCCAAGGCACGAACGGCCCCGTGCCGGCCGTCCTCGGCAACACGGTCTACCTGGGCGGCACCTCTCTGGCCGCCTACAAACTGCACGGGGGCGCCTTCGTCTGGGACGAGAAGGCAGGCGGGGCCGTCCCCAAGGTATTCGGCTGGGGCAGCCCGACCGCCGCCAAGGACGGCGGCAAGGACATCGTGTTCGCGGTGGACGGTTACAACGCCTACCGCTACCGCACCCTGCCCGACGTCCGGTTCCCGGTCTCGGACTGGTACGAAATCCTGGACGGCGTGGGCGGCACCATGATGGCGCCCGCGGTCGAAGGCGCAACGGTCTGGCTTCCGGCACCCGACGACAGCCACGTGCGGGTCGTCCACAAGAAGACGGGCGACCTCTTCTTCACCACGGAGATGAAGCGCGTGGGCCCCTACCAGCTCGCGAGCGACGGCAACCGAGTGTTCGTCGCCCGCGGCGGGCGAGTGATGGCGATGCCGGTCTACGGGACGTGAGGTCCCGACTGCCCACCGCCCTGAGGCGGCCCGTACGTCGGGTACGGCGGCTGGTACGCATGCGGCGGCGCGGTCTCGGCGGCGGCAGCACGTCGTCGGGAGCGCACCACGGGGATGGCGACGCCGACGCCGATGACGGCGGCCGCGGCGACACCGAGACCGATCCACAGACCGGTGTTGCCGCCGTCGGCCGACGCCGCGGGCGCCACAGCGGCCGGCTTGTCGCTGTCCTTGCCGTCCTCCGCGGCACTCCCACCGGCCGCCTTGGACGGCGCGGGCGCCTTGGGCTCCGCAGCGGCGAGATCGGGCAGCGGGTACTCGTCGGCCGGACCGGGGTCGACTGTCTGCGAGAGAGGAATCCGCGGACGGACCATACCGTAGCCGATGTAGTTGTTCCGCTTGGCGCCACTGGTCGGACCACCGGCAGTGTTGATCATGACGCGGAGGACCTGGTTGTTGGTCCAGTTCGGGTACTTCGACCAGATGAGGGCGGCGGACGCGGAGGCGAAGGCGGTGGCGTCGCTGGTGCCGCTGCCCTTGCACAGCCCCGTCTCCCCCGCGCAGGCAGTGACGATGTCCATGCCCGGTGCGGCCAGATCGACATGGGCGCCGGTTTGGGATTCCTTTGTGGCCTTGAAGTTCTTGTCCACGGCCGCCACCCCGACGACGCCGGGCGTGCCTGCCGGGTACTGGATCGTCGTGGACTCGTTGCCCCAGTTGCCGACTGCGGCGAAGAGCAGTTTTCCCTTGCTCAGCGCATACTTGACCGCTTCGCGTGTCCGCGGGCCGTCGGACGGACCGCCATTGGACATGCTGATGATCTTTGCTTCTGAGTCGGCCGCGTATCGGATGGCTTTGCTGTACTTGATGTCTCCGGCTTTGCCCGCGTCCAGACCGACACGAATGGGGAGAATTTTACTTCCTGGCGCCAGCCCGTATGCGCCGTCGCCGCTCGGATGCCGACCGGTCGCCGCAACGAGGGCTGCCATGCTTGTGCCATGACCGTCGGTGTCCTCACGTGCGGTGCCGGGCTTCGAGGAGAGATTCTTTCCCTCCAGAACCTGACCCTCGAGCTCCGGGATCACCTTGACCCCACTGTCGATGATCGCGACCGTGACACCTTTACCGGTGCTGACCTTCCACATCTGGTCGGCCTTCATCGCATCGAGGTGCCACTGCTTTGACCGAATACTTGCGGCGTGCGCGGGCGTGGCGGCGATGCCCACCAGCAGTGACCCGAGTAGAGCCGATGTGACCTTCGTCCAACGGATGGCACGGGCACTGCTGGTTGGCATTGACTTCCCTCTTCGAACAGTTCAGCGCAGCGATCAGTCGATCACAGGCGGCACGATACGACGGTTCCCCTGCTGCCAGGTCTCTTCGTCCTCGGTCAGGTAGTCGGGGCGGTCTGCGCCGCGATCTTCCTGACGTCGGCCCGCACCCTGGCCGGTCGGCGCGACCATGCCCGCGCGCCCGGCAGCCGCGGCACCCGAGCGGGCACCGCCCTCTCCGGATGCTCCGCGAACAAGCCCCGTGCCACCCGGAGTGAAGGGCCGACCGGAGGCCGTTCCCGGCTGCTGCGCCCGGCCACCGACGATGCCTCCGCCCTCGCGCGCGAGACCGCGGCCGGCACCGGTCTGGCCGCCTCCAGGGCCGTACTGGCCGCCGCCCAGGCCGGGCGTGCCCATCGGGGTGCGACCGTGCAACCCGTCGCCACCGACCACCAGTCCACGTGGCAGGCCAGTCGTGCGCCCGCTGCCGTTCGACGGCACTGTGCGTCCACCCGTGATGCCGGTGTCACGCGGTGCGCGTGCCGTACCGGGACCGGGCGGACCCGTGACCGGCATCGAGGGACGGGCGAGCCCGGTGGTGGGACGCCCGTTCGCCGTCGTCGGACCAGTCGGACCGATGGGGCCGATCGGGCCAATGGGGGGCGTCGTATACGTCGGAAGCGCGTTGTCCGGGCGGGCGAGCGGCGGTGTGAGATTCGGCGATACGGGCGCAGGGGTCTGGGTCGGCGGCAGCGTCTGAACGCTGTCGATCTCCATGTCCACCGAGCGGTCCGGCGTGACCACCCCGCCTACCGGGGGCACGGTCCCACCGGATGCCGGGGGAACATATTGCCCTCCGGCCGAGCCCCCTCCACCGTAAGAGCCCTGAGCGGTGCCCCCCGCATAGCCGGAGCCGGATCCGGAGTTCGCCGCATAACCGGTGCCGGCCGATCCGGCACCGGCATAATTGTCATCCCGCGCCATGCTGCCCTGCCCGCGGAAATTGCCTTCTGGCACGAAGCTCTCGGGCGGCGCCGGGAACGTGGGCGCTTCCGCCGCGTTTATGAACATCGACGAGAACGTGTAGGACTGCGCCAGTTTCCTCATCTGACGGGCCGCCTCGAGGCGGTCCGCGTCGAGCTTCGCCTGCGCGTCCGTACGGATTTGATTGGAATCCGGATCGTTCCGGTTGTCCTTCGCGGCCTGAAGGTTGTCCTTGGCCGTCGTGTCGACCTTGGGGATGGTGTTCTTGACCTCGGCCAGGGTCTCGGAGGCGCGGCTCATCCAGGTGCCGCCGTTCTCGCTGTACTCACCGAGCTTGATGGTGGCGGCCCATGCCTGCTCTCCCCAGTCGGAGAACGCCTTGCCGGCCTGGCCCTTCCATTCCACCGCCCTGACGTGGGTCTTGAGGTCCTCGCCGATCTTCTTGATCGTCGCGGCCGCGGCCGTGAGCTTGTCGGCATGATGCTTCAGTGTGGCCGGGTCGGCCTCGGCGACCATGGCCCGCAGCTGCTCGTGCGTGAACGACTCGAAGTCGGTGTCCACGAACATGTTCCCGATGAACCCGGGAATGTACGGGATACCTTTCCCCTTCTCAGCCATTGTTGGGTCCCCCTGTCTCCCCTGCTCGCGACAACGTCATCAGCCCTGGCCCCCGGACGAGTCTCCGCTCGCCGGCGTCTCGGCCGGCTTGGCCTCTCCGGCCTGTCCCTCGGGAGAGTTCTTCGCCTTCTCCCTCTCGCGCCGCTCGATGTCCGTCTTGGCCGCTGCGCTGATCAGCTGCATGCGACGCTTGATGTCGTCGTTGATGGCGTCGTATCCCTTGCGCGACGCGTCCACGGCGATACCAAGGCCCTGGATCTGTCCGGCCAGGTTGTTCGACAGGGTCTGCAGTTCGTCGACGACCTTCTTGTACGCCCCGTAGAAGAGGGTCGACTCAGTGAAACCCTTGCCCAGGGCGGTCGTCGGAATCAGCCCTTCCGAGGCGATCTTCGACGAGTCCGCCGGAGAGCCCAGAAGTTCGCCGAGCAGCTTGTCGACGTCCTTCTTGAACTGGATCAGGATGTCGTCCTTGACATCCAGGTCCATGCCGCCGGACCCCGTTCCGGAGCCGCTCCCCGGGCTCGCCTTGGGCGTGTTCGGATACACCGGCTTGCCTGTGCCGTCGTCCTCCGCCATCGTTCCTCCCCGTTTTACAAAGCTTCAGGGATCACTGTAGTCAGCACGGGTGACAGCCGCATCCTCCGATTGCAGGAGCAACGCAGAAGCAACGAGGATCACACGGTTACGAGTTGGGCGCCGCCACCGCCGCCTGGGGGCGGATCGGGAGGCGGTTGATGGGGCGGCCCGTGGCGGCGCGGACCGCGGAGGCGACGGCGGCCGGGGAGGTGACCACCGGAACCGCGCTCGCGGCCTTCGCGCCGAAGGGGGCCACCACGTCCCGTTCCTCGATGAGCTTGACGATGCGGATGTCGGGGGCGTCGAGGGAGGTCGGGAGGGCGTAGCCCGTGAGGTCGGGGTGGCGGACGAGGCCTCGGGGGGTGCGGAGGTTCTCGGTGAGGGCCGCGCCGACGCCCTGGGTGACGCCCGCTTCGATGCGGGTGGCCAGTTGGGACGGGTTGAGGACGCGGCCGACGTCCTGGGCGACCGCCATCTCGACCACGCGTACCGAGCCGAGTTCGATGTCGACGTCGACGACCGCGCGGATGGCGCAGAAGGCGAGGCCGACGAAGGCGTCGCCCTGGCCGGATTCGTCGAGGGGTTCGGTCGGGTGGGGGCGGCACTGGGCGGTGGCCCAGAGTTCCTTGCCGTCCATCGCCTCCGTCACCGTCGTGGACAGGACGCCGTCGTAGGACGTGATCTTGCCGTCGGTGATCTGGAGCAGCTCGGTGGACATGCCGAACTTGTGGGCCAGGGGCTGCAGCAGCTGGGTGCGGACCATCTTGGCCGCGCGCTCCACGGCGCCGCCGGAGACCCAGGTGTGGCGGCCGTGGGTGGCGGGGCCGGCCGGGGGCTGGTCGGTGTCGACCGGGGCGACGTGGACCTCCTCGATGCCGAGCGTCTCCTGGACGATCTGGCGGGCCAGTGTGGAGAAGCCCTGGCCGGTCTCGACGGCCGCGCAGATGACCGTGGCGACGCCGTCGTGGACCTTGACCGTGGCGGTGGAGACCTCGTCGGTGCCCTCGGCGCCGAGCATGTGCACCATGCCGAGCGCGTAGCCGACGCCGCGGCGTACGGCGCCCGGTTCGCCCGCGCCCTCGGGGCCGCCGGGGAGGAGCCAGCCGTCTTCCGGGGAGTCCTTGGGGAGGGGCGGGAGGGGGAAGTCCCGTACGGCCTGGAGGAGTTCCGCCACGGGCGCGGGGCAGGTGACGGTCTGGCCGGTGGGGAGGATGTCGCCGGTCGCGAGGACGTTGCGCAGGCGCAGTTCCGCCGGGTCCACGCCGAGACGGGCGGCGAGTTTGTCCATCTGTGCCTCGTAGGCGGCGCAGACCTGCATCGCGCCCTCGCCGCGCACATGGCCGGAGGGCGGGTTGTTGGTGCGTACGGCCCAGCCCTCGACGAAGGCGTGCGGAACGATGTAGGGGCCGCAGGCGAACGCGACGGCCGCGGCGAGGGAGTCGGACGACGCGTCGGCGTAGGCGCCCGCGTCGAGGAGGATCTGGGCCTCGACCTTGACGAGGCGGCCCTCGGCGTCCGCGTGGTGGCGGTAGCGCAGCAGCGTGGGGTGGCGGTGGGCGTGGCCGAGGAAGGACTCCTCGCGGGTGGCGGTCAGCTTGACCGGGCAGCCGGTCCTCAGCGCCAGCAGGCCGAGCGGGATCTGGAAGCCGGGGTCCTCGCGGTCGCCGGTGGCGCCGGGGACGCCGGTGACGACGAGCTTGACCTGTTCCGGGGGGAGGCCGAAGCAGGCGGCGGCGAGGTCGCGGTCGGTGTGCGGGTCGGTCGAGGCGGTGTAGATCTCGACGCCGCCGTCCGGGCGGGGCACGGCGAGGCCGGCTTCGGCGCCGATGGGCGCCGGGTCCTGGCGGCCGATGCGGTAGAGGCCCTCGACGATGACCTCGCCGGTCGCGTCGGGGTCGCCGTACCGCAGCGGGATGTGGCGGATCAGGTTGCCGTCGGGGTGGAGGGGCGGGGCCGCGAACGCCTTCTCGGGGTCGGTGACGGGGTCGAGGACCTCGTACTCGACGGCGATGGCGGCGGCGGCCAGCCGTGCGGTGTCCGGGTGGTCGGCGGCGACCGCGGCGATGGCCTCGCCGTGGTGGCGTACGAGGTCGGAGGCGAAGACGGGGCGGTCGGCGACCGTACGGCCGTAGGTCGCCTCTCCGGGTACGTCCGCGTGGGTCACCACGGCCCGTACGCCCGGCATCTCGGCGGCGGCGGTCGTGTCGATCGAGACGATCCGCGCGTGCGGGTGCGGGGAGCGGAGCAGTGCCGCCCACAGCAGGCCCTCGGCCCACAGGTCGGAGGCGTACGGGAACGTGCCCTCGGTCTTGGCACGGGCGTCGGCCGGCGGCAGCGACGCGCCGATGCCGTGGGCGGGAAGCTCCTGCGGGGGGGCGTCGACCGCCGGGATGGCGGTGGCCGCGTCGTTGCTCACGCCATGCCTCCGTCGTGCGGGTGGGGAACCTGGTGCGGGATCTGGGCCTCGTCGGCGGCGGCCGCGCTCGCGGCGCGCTGGGCGACCACGTCCCGTACGGCGTCGAGGACGCCGCGGTAGCCGGTGCAGCGGCAGAGGTTGCCGCAGAGCGCCTGGCGGGTCTCCAGCTCGGTCGGGGCGTGGTTGCCTTCGAGGAGGTCGTGGACGGTCATGGCCATGCCGGGGATGCAGAAGCCGCACTGGACGGCGCCGCACTCGGCGAGGGCGCGCTGTACGTCGGAGGGCTCGCCGTCGGTGGCCAGGCCTTCGACCGTGCGTACCTCGCTGCCGGCGGTGGTGGCGGCGGGGACCAGGCAGGAGGCGACGAGCCGTCCGTCGACCTGGACGTTGCAGGCGCCGCACTCGCCCTGCGAGCAGCCGTCCTTGGCGCCGGCGAGGCCGAGCCGCTCGCGCAGGACGTACAGCAGGGACTCGCCGATCCAGGCCTCGGTGACGGGGCGGTCGGCTCCGTTGACGCGCAGGACGTACGAGATGTGGGGGTGCTCGTCGCCGGGGCCGCCGGGGACGGCGCCGGTACCCGCCCCGGCGGCGTCGTTCCGTGCCTCGGTGGCGGGCTCGTCGGTGCCGGCGGGGGCGGTGTCCGTCGCGGGGCCCGCGGCGGCGTCCTGGGCGGGCTGCGGGTGCTCCGCGACCGGCCCGGCCTCCGCGGCGTGCCCGGCCTCGGTGGCGGGCTCGGCGACCGCGCCGTGGTCCGGGACAGCGCCGTGCTCCGGGACCGCGGACGTCACCGGCTCCGGCCCGAGCTCGGTTCCGGGCCCGGGCCCGAACGCGGGCTCGCGCTCCACCGCCGCCTCGCCCATCGGCTCTGCCGGCGGCTCCGGGTCCGGGTCACGAGGCCGCTCAGGAGCCTGGTCAGGGCCCTGCTCCGGCCCCTGCTCCGGCCCCGGCGCGCGATCGGGGGCGGGCGCGGGGGCGGGCGCGGGCGTCGCCCAGGGCGCGGGCGCGCCGCCCGGCAGCGTGGCCGGCGGGTTGCCGCTGGTCCACTGGGACGCAAGTGCGGAAGCGCTGAATTCGCCGGACTCGTCCGGAAGGTCCCCTTGTGCGACCGGGATGGTCCACTGGCCGGTCAGCTCGGAGGGCGAGGGGTC
Source organism: Streptomyces sp. STAM6 (assembly GCF_054963715.1). NCBI lineage: Bacteria > Bacillati > Actinomycetota > Actinomycetes > Kitasatosporales > Streptomycetaceae > Streptomyces > Streptomyces sp. STAM6. Next base: position 124,792 of record NZ_JBUEFZ010000010.1, read on the forward strand.
GTGCGCGGGGGCCGGAGGCGGCGCCGGGGCCGGATTCGGCTCGGAAGGCGCGGCGACTTCCTGGAAGTTCCACTGCGCGGTCGCGTTCGGGTCGTGCGCCGCCCACGATTCGGCGCCCACGGGCGGGATCTGCGGCGGCACGTAGCCGTGGCCCGGCGCAGCCAGGGGGATGTCCGCGGACGCCCCGTCGGGCGGCAGCTGCACGAAGGCGGTGGCGTCGGAGTCGTACTCGCCGTGCGGGGTCGGCTGCCAGCCGCCCTGCGTCCGCTGGTGCTCGTACTCGCGCCCGTGCTCGTGCTCGTGCTCGTGCTCGTCGGTGCTCACGACAGCGCCCTCCCCAGTGCTCGTCGGGCCAGCGCGGCGACGGTGCGCCGCAGGTGCAGTACCGCGGGCGGAAGCTGCTCGTCGCCCTGCGGGTCCGGGATGCAGGCCGCGGCGACGTACTCGCCGAATGCCGTCAGCGCTTCCGGCGCGAGCCCCCGGTCGCCGTCCCAGTCGATCAGGGAGGCGATCCAGTGCTCCGCCTCCAGCGGGCGCAGCGGCATCGGGGCGATGGCGCCGACCGCGCAGCGCACGCCGCGGCGCGCCGGGTCGAGGACGACGGCGACGGACGCGGTGGCCCGGCCGGGGCCGGTGCGTCCGGTGGCCTTCACGAACACCTGCGGGGCGTGCAGGAGGGGGACGCGGACGTAGCCGATCAGTTCGGCGGGGGCGAGCAGTTCCCGGCCGGCCAGCAGGTGGGAGACGGGAATCTCGCGGATGCCGGCGGGGCCCGCGACGACGAGGTCCGCCTCGAGGGCGGCGAGCACGGGCAGGGCGTCGCCGGTGGGGGCGCCGGTGGCGATGTTGCCGCCGAGGGTGCCGGCGTTGCGGATCTGCGGGGGCCCGGCCGCGCGTGCGGCGGCGGCGAGGGCGGGGATGAGGGCCGCGAAGTCGGGGCGGCCCATCCGGGCATGGGTGAGGCCGGCGCCGAGGAGGGCGTGGCCGTCCTGGTACTGCCAGCCGCGGATCTCGTTGATCCGGCCGAGGCCGACGAGGCCGGCGGGGCGCAGCTGCCCCTTGTTGACTGCGGCCATCAGATCGGTGCCGCCCGCGACGGGCACGGCGGCGGGCATGGCGCTGAGTGCCGCCACGGCCTCGTCGAGCGTGGCCGGCAGCGTCACGGACTGTGCCGCCTGCGGTGCGTGCGTGGTCAACCCAGCTGCCCCTTCCCGGTGTCCCGGCTGTCCCGGCTGTCCCGCCTGTGTTGCCGTACCGTACGTGCTCACAGCCCCGAGGTGGCAACTCTGGCACATCTTCCGGGCCGCCCGACGCGAGGGTCCACGAAGGACGCATCCGCCCCGGACATCCCGTGACCTGCGAGATGGGTGGGTTTGGCATGCCTTCGGAGACACGTACGGATTGCCACTTCTCGGCGACCTTGTACGACTTTTCCTGGCGGGCATCCACGGTCCCAGGCACCGGGCGCGGCGGCCTCTTCTTCCTGGCGGGGTCACACGTTTGGGGGCGCCCCCTCGATCGGGCGTCCGATCACACCTGGGCGCTTCTGCCACGGTCGGGGGCCGGTGGGGGGCCGGTAGTCGACGCCGAGGGCGTCAAGGCGCCGGTAGTGGTCTTCCATACGGCGTGTGAAGCCGGCGAAGTCGCGCTCGGCGGGGGCGGGCAGCGCGGACCAGGCGACCTCGGCGAACGCGGCGAGGCGGGGGAAGACCTGGTAGTCCACGCGGGAGCGGCTGTCCATGACCTCGGTCCAGACGTTGGCCTGGGTGCCGAGGATGTGCGTCGCGGCCTCGGCGGAGAGGCCGGGCGGTACGGGCTCGAACCGGTAGACGTCCTCCAGGGTGCGCACATATCCGATGGGCACGGGCTCGTCGTCGCCCGCCGCCTGGCGGTGGTCCAGGTAGACGTGCTGCTCGGGGCACATGACGACGTCGTGTCCCGCTTCGGCGGCGGCGATGCCGCCCGCGTATCCGCGCCAGGAGGAGACGGCGGCGCCCGGCCCGAGACCCCGCGCCGCCGCCCGGCCCTCGATGATCTCGTCCCACCCGATCAGCCGGCGGCCGCGGGCGCCGAGCCAGCGGTCGAAGTGGCGGGTGAACCAGGACTGGAGCTCGTCCTCGTCCGCCAGTCCGAGCTCACGGACGCGGGCCCGGGCGGCCGGGGAGGCCTTCCACTGGTCCGTGGGGCACTCGTCGCCGCCGATGTGGATGAAGGGCGAGATCTCGGCGGGGAAGAGGTCGAGGACCTCCTCGAGGACGCCCTCGTAGAAGCGGAGGGTGTTGTCGGTGGGGGCGAGTACGTTCGGGTTGATGCCCCAGGTGTCCCAGACGGGGAGGGTGGTCGTGTCGATGACGTCGGTGTTGCCGAGGTGCGGGTATGCCGCGATGGCGGCCTGCGAGTGGCCGGGGATGTCGATCTCGGGGACGACGCGGATATGCCGTTCGGCGGCGTGGGCGACGATCTCGCGGATGTCGTCGTGGGTGTAGTGACCGCCGTGCGGGGTCTCGTTCCACAGCGGTGAGGCACGGTGGCCGAGTTTGGTGCGGGCGCGCCAGGAACCGACCTCGGTGAGGCGGGGATGGCGCTTGATCTCGATGCGCCAGCCCTGGTCGTCCGTCAGGTGGAAGTGGAACACGTTGAGTTTGTGGGCGGCGAGGAGATCGAGGTAGCGGAGGATGTCGTCCTTGGGGAGGAAGTGCCGTGCGACGTCGAGCATGAGGCCGCGCCAGGGAAAGCGGGGGCCGTCGGTGACGGTGAGTTCGGGGAGTTCGAGGCCGCTGCCGGCCGGGCCGGCCGGGGCCCGGCGGTACGCATCGGGCCCGAGCAGCTGACGCAGTGTCTGGAAGCCCCAGAAGACGCCCGCGGCGCTGCCGCCCTCGACGAGGACGGCGGCGTCGTCGAGGGAGCGGTCCGTCGAGAGGCGGTACCCCTCGGGTCCTCGGGCACGTGCGACGTCGGCGCTGATGCGCAGACGGAGTGCGTCGGGTCCGGCGCCGGGCGGGAAGTCCAGGCCGGTCGACGCGCCGAGCGCGGCCCGGAGCAGCCGCGCGACGCGCTCGGTGCCCGGTCCCGCGTCGAGCGGAGTCGCCTGGTGGAGCGTGACGTGCCCCGGGTCCGAGGCCCGGATCTCGATCCCGCGGGGCGCGGGTACGAGTGAGTGGGGGTGGTCGTGCATGGCACCGTCCTTTCCGGACGCGGGCGGAGGTGTCGGGGGCGGAGGTGTCGGGGGGGAGGTGTCGGGGGGGCGGAGGTGTCGGGGGGCGGCACCCTTGGGCGCGGGCCCCGGACGGCCGTGGTGCGGGGAGGTGGGGCGGCTGCGCGCCGGGATGCGGTCGGGCGGAGTGCGGGAGAGCCGGGGCGCGGACAGGCGGAGTGTGCGGAGGGCCCTGGGCGCGGGAGGCGGTGCGCGCGGAGAGCCGGCGCGGGGCCCCGGGCGCCTTCAGTCCTTCACCGCACCGCCCAACCCGGACACGAGGCGGCGCTGCACGAGGACGAAGAAGACCAGCACCGGGATGGTCATGACGGTCGACGCGGCCATGATGCCGCCCCAGTCGTTCTCGTCGGGCTTGAAGAAGACCAGGAGCGCCATGGGCAGGGTCGACTGGGAGGTGTCGCTGATGATGAAGGACTTGGCGAAGAGGAAGTCGTTCCAGGTCGAGATGAACGAGAAGACGCTCGTGGCGACGAGGCCGGGGAAGACGAGCGGGAAGAGGATCTGCCACAGGAAGCGGGTGCGGCTCGCGCCGTCGATGAAGGCGGCCTCCTCCAGAGCCTCGGGGACGGCTTTGACGAAGCCCCGCAGCATCCAGATCGCGAAGGGCAGGGAGAAGGCGATGTGCGGGAGGATCAGCGAGCCCAGCGTGTTGAGCTGGCCGAAGTCCCGCATGAGGAAGAACAGCGGGATGGTCAGCGCTTCGACCGGCACCGTCTGGGCGACCAGGAACATGACCAGCAGCGTGGTGCGGAACCTGAAGCGGAAGCGGGTGACGGCCGTGGCGGCGAGGAAGGCGATCAGGGCCGATGCGATGACGACCGCTCCGGCGACCAGCAGGCTGTTGACGAAATAGCGGCCGAAATCCTGCTGCTCGAAGACCCGCCGGAACGAGTCCAGGGACGGGGACAGGGTCCAGGGACGGGGGTGGGTGGACTGGACCTCGCCCGCCGGCTTCAGCGCGGACAGGACCATCCAGTAGAGGGGGAAGGCGACGGCCACTGCGACGATCAGGGCGGCGGCCTCGGCGGCGAGGCGCCGGGGCCGGTGGACGCGCGGGGAACCACTCACGGCTCTTCTCACAACTCATCTCCCTGGCGGCGAAGGAGGTGGAGGTACACCAGCGTGACCGCGAGCAGGATCAGCAGCATCACGACGCCGATCGCCGAGCCGAGGCTGTACTGGGAGGACGCGAAGGCCTTCTGGTAGGCGTAGACGTTCAGGACGAGGTTCTGGCCGGCGATGCCGCCGCCGCCCGTCATCACGTAGATCTGGGTGAAGACCTTGAAGTCCCAGATGATCGACTGGATGGTGACGACGACCAGGATGGGGCGGAGCATCGGGGCGGTGACGGAGCGCCAGGTGCGCCACTGCGATGCTCCGTCGAGTGACGCGGCCTCCAGCACTTCGGCCGGGATGGCCTTGATGCCCGCGTAGACGGTCACCATCACGAACGGGAACGAGCACCACACCACCTCGAAGAGGACGAGCGCGAAGGCGCTGTACCGCCCGTACGTCCAGGAGAAGTCGCCCAGGCCGAGGACCTTGTTGACGGGGCCGAAATCGGGGTCGAAGAGAAACACCCAGACCGTGGAGCCGGTGATGGCGGGGGTGGCCCACGCCCCGAGGGCGGCCAGCATCAGGGCGAGCCGTGGCACGGCCCGGACACGCGTCAGGAGTACGGCGAGGGCGCAGCCGACGGCGAGGGTGGCGAGGACGCAGGCTGCGGCGAAGAGGACCGTGGCGAGGAGGACCTGCCAGAACTGCGGGTCGGAGAAGAGGGCGGTGTAGTTGCCGAAGCCCTGGAAGGACGTCGGGCGTCCGCCGCTGACCTGCGCCTGCGTGTACTCCAGGAAGGAGATCAGGCCGAGCTGGTAGATCGGGTACACGAGCAGGGCGGCGAGCACGACGAGTGCGGGGGCGAGGTAGATCCAGGGGGTCGGTCCGCCGGACCCGCGGGGCCGGGCGCGCCGTCCCGCCCGGCGGGCAGCCGTCCCGCCCGCACCCGGTTCGCCCGCTCCGGGGGCGCCCGCACCCGTCCCGCCCGCGCCGTCCTGCGGGGCGGGCACCGCGGCGGCGATGCGTGCCGCGGCGGCCTTCCCTGCCGCGGTGCCCTTCCCCGCCGACGAGTCCGGCTGTTCCCCGGTGGCGGCTTCCGTGCCGTACGTCATGGCGTCAGCCCGCCGTCGCGAACGCCGCGTCCATCTTCTCGGCCGCGTCGGCGGACGCGGCCTTCACGTCTTTGCGACCGCTGACGATCTCCTGGAACATCGTCGGCAGGACCAGCGACGCGTCGATCTGGCCCCAGGCGGAGGATGCCGGGACGAACTTGGCGCCCGCCGCCAGCGAGTCGATGAACGGCTTCACGAACGGTTCCTTCTTCGCCGCCTCGGCGCGCACGTCCGTGTACGTGGGCAGGAAGCCCATCGCGTCGAAGAGCTTGCCCTGGGTCTCCTTGCCGGCGAGCGACTTCATCAGGTCGATGGCGAGGGTGCGGTGCGAACTGCTCCTGAGGACACCGAGATTGTTGCCGCCCGCGAACGCCGGGGCGATCGAGCCGGGCGTCACTCCGGGCAGCGGCACGACCGCGTAGTTGCCCTTCACCGCGCCGGCCTCCACCGCCGCGTGACTGAAGTCACCGCCGATCGCCATGGCCGCCTTGCCGGACGCGAACGCCGTGACGGTCGCGTTGCCGCCCATCGACGCGCACTTGGCGGCCGGGCAGTTGTCGTCCCCGAAGAGGGAGGTGTACGCGGTGATGCCGGCACGAGCCGCTTCGCTGTCAATGGCTGATTCGTAGCGGCCACCGCCGCCCTTCGCCGTGGCCAGTTCGCCGCCGTTGGCCCAGATGAAGGGCATCGCGCCGTAGGTGTAGGCACCGCCGACGGCGATTCCGTACATCTCCGGCCGCGCCCGGTGGATCTTCCTCGCGGTCGAGACGAGTTCGGCCTGGGTCCTGGGGGGCCGGACACCCAACTCCCGGAAGATGTCGGTGCGGTAGTAGAGAGCGCGCACACCGACGAAGAGGGGCGCGCCGTACACCTTGCCGTCGACGGTGACGGAGGTGCGGGCGGTCGGGTCCGTGTCCTTGGCCTCCGGCCAGGCGCCGAATTCGGCGCTGATGTCGGCGAGTCCGCCGTCCTTGACGTAGCCGGCGGTGTCGGTGTTGCCGTACTCGATGAGGTCGGGGGCGCTCGCCGGGTCGTTGAACGCGGCTTTGACCCGCTGGGCGCGGGTGTCGACGGGGATGTACTCCACCTCGACACGGGCGTCCTTGTGCCGGGCGCGGAAGGACGCGAGCGCCGCGTCGACGACCCGTTCCTTCGGCTTGTTGTCGACCTCCTGGAAGAGCCAGACGCGCAGTGTGCCGCTCTTCTCGTCCTTGCTCGCGCCGTTGTCGGAGGTCTGCGGGGCGCAGGCGGCCAGCACCAGCGCCGAGAGCGCGACGACCGGGGCCGCGATGCGGGCGGGAAGCTTCATGACGGAATCCCCTCCGATGGCGTTGCAGCATGCGCAACGTACGTTTCGTGCTGCACAACACGCAGGAGGTTAGAGCGGCCCTCCGGCCCCGACAAGAGGTCTCAACCACTCTGTGATCGGGGGAAGCAGCCCGTGCAACGCGAAGGCCCCCGGAGTGCGTACTCGCGTACGCGCTCCGGGGGCCTTCCCGGGTCCCGTCAGGGGGCGGACATCACTTCTTGTCCTTGCCGCCCTTGTCCTTGTCGCCGCCGGCGCCCATGGACTCGTAGATCTCCTTGCACATGGGGCAGACCGGGTACTTCTTGGGGTCGCGCCCCGGCACCCAGACCTTCCCGCACAGTGCCACCACGGGAGTGCCGTCGAGGGCACTCGCCATGATCTTGTCCTTCTGGACGTAGTGGGCGTAGCGCTCGTGGTCGCCGTCGCCGTGCGACACCTGTGGCGTCGGCTCTACGAGGGTCCCCGTACCTGCCCCGCGCTCGGGCTCAAGAGTGCTCATGAGCTCCAAGGGTACTTAACTCCACGCCGTCCCGTGAGCGGCGACGGGCCGTAACGTCCCCGGATAGCGGGCGCTCAGTTCAGCGACGGGTCGTCGAGGTACGTGGCGATCATCGCGAGCTCACTGCGCTGGCGCCGCAGAACGGCCCGCCACAGACCTTCGGGCCGTGGCGACGACACGTCCCCGGGCTCGGAGTCGACCACGAACCAGGCCCCCTCCCCCAGCTCGCCCTCCAGCTGGCCCGGGCCCCAGCCGGCGTACCCGGCGAAGATCCGCAATGACCCCAGGGCGGCCGCCAGCAGCTCGGGCGGGGTCTCCAGGTCCACCAGCCCGATCGCGCCGTACACCCGGCGCCAGCCCAGCGGTCCCTCGTCACCGGGGATGACGGCGAGGCCGAGGGCCGAGTCGAGCGAGACGGGACCGCCCTGGAAGACGACCCCGGGCTCCCCGGCGAGCGGAGCCCAGGTTTCCAGGATGTCGCCGACGTCGACGGGGGTGGGGCGATTGAGGACCACGCCGAGCGAACCCTCGTCGTCGTGGTCGAGCAGCAGCACCACCGCGCGGTCGAAATTCGGGTCCGTCAGCGCGGGGGTGGCGACGAGCAGTCTTCCTGTGAGCGAGGACACCTCGGTCATGGCAGACATGATCCCGCATCTTCGCCCGCGGCGGGGGTCGAGACGGCGACTGCGCCACGATCGCGAGCGCACCGCAGCTCATCCGAGCGCGAAGGCGCGCGTGGCCGAAAGCGGACCGTAACGGTCCGCGAGGGGCGGGGAACAGAGGGTGTTGTGCCTAATTCATTACATCTGAGAGGCGTCCGCGGGCTACCAAAGAGGGTGCTCCGGGCCCTTACCCTTTTCCCTGGCCCCTGCCCGACCTCCCCCCGCTCGCCGGGGGGAGCCCCTCCAGATCGCGAGATTCATGACCGGCACAGACGATGTACTGCTTGTCCACGGCGGAACCCCGCTGGAGGGCGAGATCCGCGTCCGCGGCGCGAAGAACCTCGTGCCCAAGGCAATGGTCGCCGCCCTGCTCGGCAGCGAACCCAGCCGGCTGCGCAATGTGCCCGACATCCGCGACGTGCGGGTCGTCCGCGGACTGCTGCAGCTGCACGGTGTGACCGTCCGCCCCGGTGAGGAGCCGGGCGAGCTCGTACTGGATCCGACGCACGTCGAGTCCGCGAACGTCGCCGACATCGATGCCCACGCGGGCTCGTCGCGCATCCCGATCCTCTTCTGCGGCCCGCTGCTGCACCGCCTCGGCCACGCCTTCATCCCGGGCCTCGGCGGCTGCGACATCGGTGGCCGGCCCATCGACTTCCACTTCGACGTGCTGCGCCAGTTCGGCGCGACCATCGAGAAGCGGGCCGACGGCCAGTACCTGGAGGCTCCGCAGCGGCTGCGCGGCACGAAGATCCGTCTTCCGTACCCCTCGGTCGGCTCGACCGAGCAGGTGCTGCTCACGGCGGTCCTCGCGGAGGGCGTCACCGAGCTGTCCAACGCGGCCGTGGAGCCGGAGATCGAGGACCTGATCTGCGTCCTGCAGAAAATGGGCGCGATCATCTCGATGGACACCGACCGCACGATCCGGATCACGGGCGTCGACAAGCTCGGCGGCTACACGCACCGCGCGCTCCCGGACCGCCTGGAGGCGGCCTCCTGGGCGTCCGCCGCGCTCGCGACCGAGGGCAACATCTACGTGCGCGGCGCCCAGCAGCGCTCGATGATGACGTTCCTCAACACCTACCGGAAGGTGGGCGGTGCCTTCGAGATCGACGACGAGGGCATCCGCTTCTGGCACCCGGGCGGCTCGCTCAACGCGATCGCCCTGGAGACGGACGTGCACCCCGGTTTCCAGACCGACTGGCAGCAGCCGCTGGTGGTGGCCCTGACGCAGGCCGCGGGCCTGTCCATCGTCCACGAGACGGTGTACGAGTCGCGCCTCGGCTTCACTTCCGCGCTGAACCAGATGGGCGCGCACATCCAGCTGTACCGCGAGTGCCTGGGCGGCTCGGACTGCCGCTTCGGCCAGCGCAACTTCCTGCACTCGGCGGTCGTGTCCGGCCCGACGAAGCTCCAGGGCGCGGACCTGGTCATCCCGGACCTGCGCGGCGGCTTCTCGTACCTGATCGCGGCGCTGGCGGCCCAGGGCACGTCCCGGGTGCACGGCATCGACCTGATCAACCGCGGCTACGAGAACTTCATGGAGAAGCTGGTGGAGCTCGGCGCGAAGGTCGAACTCCCGGGCGGCGCAGCCGTCTGACGGTATGTGAGGCACTGGTGAACGCCGACGGCCCCCGCTCTCACTGGGCGGGGGCCGTCGGCGTTCGCGCACTTGCTTCCGCACGGCTGTGCGGTCCTGACAGGGCCGTACGAGGGGAACGGGGCTGTACGGGGCAGCCGGTGGGGCTGAGGGCTCCTACGGGGCGTGTGGGGCCTTCGCGGGGGCCGAAACAGAAGAGCGGCCACCCCCTGACGGGGTGGCCGCTCTTCCGTGTGGTGCCTAGGGGGACTTACTTGCCCTTGGCGGCTTCCTTGAGCTTGGAGCCCGCGGAGACCTTCACGCTGTAGCCGGCCGGGATGTTGATCGGGTCGCCGGTCTGCGGGTTACGAGCGGTGCGAGCGGCACGGTGGGTGCGCTCGAAGGTCAGGAAGCCGGGGATGGTGACCTTCTCGTCGCCCTTGGCGACGACCTCGCCGACGGTCTCGGCGAGAGCGGCCAGCACGGCGTCGGCGTCCTTGCGGGTCACCTCGGCGCGGTCGGCCAGCGCGGCCACCAGCTCACTGCGGTTCATGTTCTTACTCCCGTGTTCTTCTTGCCTGTGAGGCGTGAGATCGAAGCCGATGCTGCCAGGGCCCTCGGACAGTCCCCGGACCCGGGTCTGCTGTCAGACCCTCGCGCCCGAATACGCATCCTGCCCCCACCAGCGGCGGGAAAGCCAATCCGGCACCCTCCGGAGTCACACGAAAAGCGCCACGGCCTCGTCGTGGTGACGTTCGGTCGACACCGTCGGGACTCACCGGAGCGGTCCCGGAGCCGAACCGCCACACTAAAGGCGCGTTTACGACCCCGGGACTCGCGACGCGCCGTAGGTCAGGCGGACGTGTGCGCCGTCACAGTGGCCCCGGCCGCTTTGGCGGCGTTCCGCACGGCGCCGGCGACGGCGCCCGCGACCTTGTCGTTGAAGACGGACGGGATGATGTAGTTCGGGTTGAGCTCGTCCTCGGTGACGACATCCGCGAGGGCGGCGGCCGCCGCGAGCATCATCTCCGTGTTCACGGTACGGGACTGGGCGTCCAGCAGGCCGCGGAAGACGCCGGGGAAGACGAGCACGTTGTTGATCTGGTTGGGGAAGTCCGAGCGGCCGGTGGCCACAACTGCCGCCGTCTGACGGGCGATTGCCGGGTCGACCTCGGGGTCCGGGTTCGCGAGCGCGAACACGATGGCGCCGTCCGCCATGGCCGCGACGTCGTCGGCGCCCAGGACGTTCGGGGCCGACACTCCGATGAACACATCGGCGCCCGCGACCGCTTCCTTGAGGGTGCCGGTGACGCCCTCGGGGTTGGTGTTGTCGGCGATCCAGCGCAGCGGCGACTCGGGGGCGGCGGCGACCAGGTCCTCGCGGCCCGCGTGCACGACCCCGTGGATGTCGGCGACGACGGCGTGCTTGACGCCGGCCGCGATGAGCAGCTTGAGGATGGCCGTACCGGCCGCGCCCGCACCGGACATGACGACCCGTACGTCGCCGATGGCCTTGCCCACCACGCGCAGGGCGTTGGTGAGGGCGGCGAGCACGACGATGGCGGTGCCGTGCTGGTCGTCGTGGAAGACGGGGATGTCGAGGGCCTCGCGCAGCCGCGCCTCGATCTCGAAGCAGCGGGGTGCGGAGATGTCCTCGAGGTTGATGCCGGCGAAGCCGGGGGCGATGGCCTTGACGATCTCGACGATGGCGTCGGTGTCCTGGGTGTCCAGGCAGATCGGCCAGGCGTCGATGCCGGCGAACCGCTTGAAGAGGGCGGCCTTGCCCTCCATGACGGGCAGCGCGGCCTTCGGGCCGATGTTGCCGAGGCCGAGCACGGCGGAGCCGTCCGTCACGACTGCGACGGAGTTGCGCTTGATGGTGAGGCGGCGGGCGTCCTCGGGGTTCTCGGCGATCGCCATGCACACCCGGGCGACGCCGGGGGTGTAGATCATGGAGAGGTCGTCACGGTTGCGGATGGGGTGCTTCGACGCCATCTCGATCTTGCCGCCGAGGTGCATCAGGAACGTACGGTCGGAGACCTTGCCGAGGACGACGCCCTCGATGCGGCTCAGCTCCTCGACGATCTCGTCGGCGTGCGAGGTGGAGCTGGCGGCGATGGTCACGTCGATCCGCAGCTTCTCGTGGCCGGAGGCGGTGACGTCGAGGCCGGTGACGGATCCGCCGGAGGACTCGACGGCCGTGGTGAGCTGGGAGACCGCGGTTCCGCTCGCGGGCACCTCCAGCCGGACCGTCATCGAGTACGAGACGCTGGGCGCCGTTGCCATGGCCGAGTTCCTCTGCTTTCCCTAGCTTCATTGCTGCCCCGTGCCGGGGGTGACCGGGCGGGGCCCTCCGATGGTCGCACCTACCTGCCGGTAGCAGGTAATGCGGTCATTTAGTTTTCGGAAACTGTTTTCCACCATACGAGAATCACCAGGGAAACAGAAGAGGCCCGCGTCACCCAGGGGTGACGCGGGCCTCTTCTGTACCTGTGCACGAAGGTGGCACCGACCCGCCATGCTCGCCTCGCGGCAAGTGGTCGCTCGTAGCGACGAAGGTTGGGCCCGGGGGCTTGGATCGAGCCGGTGCCGTAACCAGGCTAACAAACGCCCCCCGGAAGTGATTCCCTCATCGCCGGTTGACGCGAAATCAGTCCCGGTCGGCGTACCCGGTCAGTCCCTGAGCAGGTCCGGCACCCCGTGCTCGTCCGGCTCGTCGCGCCGGCCCGAGACGACCGTCAGCTGCTGGGTGGCCCGGGTCAGGGCCACGTACAGCACCCGAAGACCCGCCGGGGACTCGTCGGCGATCTCCGCCGGCGAGACGACCAGCGTCGCGTCGTACTCCAGGCCCTTCGCCTCCAGGCTGCCCAGCGCCACCACCCGGTCGCCGAGGCCGGCCAGCCAGCGCGCGGCCTGCTCGCGGCGGTTCATCGCCACCACGACACCGACCGTGCCGTCCACCCGCTCCAGCAGCCGGCGCGCCTCCTCGCGCACCGTCCCGGCCAGGTCCCCGTCGCTCAGCGCGACGAACCGGGGCTCCACACCCGTGGAGCGGACCGCACGCGGCGCCTGCGCCCCGGGCATGGCCAGAGCGAGCACCTTGGCGGCGAGATCGGCGATCTCCGCCGGGTTGCGGTAGTTCACGGTGAGCTCGAAGCGGCGGCGCGGGCGGGTGCCGAGCGCCTCGTCGCGCGCGGCCGCCGCCTCGTCCGGCACGGACCAGGACGACTGGGCCGGGTCGCCGACGACCGTCCACGTGGCGTGACGGCCGCGGCGGCCGACCATCCGCCACTGCATCGGCGTGAGGTCCTGCGCCTCGTCGACGATGACGTGGGCGTACTCGGTGCGCTCCTGGGCCAGCCGCTCGGCGCGCTCCCGCTGGGTCTCCTCGCGCACCGGCATCAGCTCCTCCAGGCCGGTGAGCTGGTCCAGCGGGTCCAGCTCGCGCTTCTTCTTCGGGCGGGCCGGGGTGCCGAGCAGGGTCCGCAGCTCGTCGAGGAGCGCCACGTCGTGGACGGACAGCTCGTCGCGTCTCAGGGAGCGGGCCACCCGGCGCACCTCTCCGGGGTTGAGCACCCGGCGGGACCAGCGGCCCAGCCGCCTCTCGTCGGCCATGGCGGCGAGCACCCTGCGCGGGTCGAGCTCGGGCCACCAGGCGTCCAGGAAGGCCAGGAAGCTGTCCTCCGTGGAGACGTCCTCGTCGAAGGAGGCCCGCAGCTCGGCGGCGAGCTCGGGATCGTTGTGCCGGCCCGCGGCGCCGGACTTGGCGTACAGGGCGTCGAGCAGCAGCTTGCGGGCACGGGGACGCAGCAGGTTGATCGGCGCCGTGCCGCCGAGGGCGGCCTGCCGGATCCGGTCGAGCTCCCCGGCCTCCAGCTCCAGGCGCCGCCCGAAGGCGACGACCCGCAGCCGGTCGGGGACCTCGCCCACCTCCAGCGCCCCCCGGACCGCCTTGCGCAGCACCTTCAGCATCCGCGACGAGCCCTTGACGCGGGCGACGGACGGCTCGTCGTACGCCGTGGCCTCGGCGCCGTCGACCAGGCTGCCGACCGCGCGGATCGCCACCTGGCCCTCCTCGCCGAGGGAGGGCAGGACGCCCTCGGTGTAGGCGACGAGCAGCGGGGTGGGGGAGACGATCAGGATGCCGCCCGCGTACCGCCGGCGGTCCTGGTAGAGCAGATAGGCCGCGCGGTGCAGCGCGACCGCGGTCTTGCCGGTGCCGGGGCCGCCCTCCACATAGGTCACGGAGGCGGCGGGGGCACGGATGACCAGGTCCTGCTCGGCCTGGATGGAGGCGACGATGTCGCGCATGGTGTGGCTGCGGGCCTGGCCCAGCGCCGCCATCAGGGCGCCGTCGCCGATGGCGGGCAGTTCCAGGCCGTTCAGCGTCGCGGTCAGCTCCGGACGCATCAGGTCGTCCTCGACGCCGAGGACCTTGCGGCCCTTGGAACGGATCACCCGGCGCCGCACCACCCGGCCGGGGTCGACCGGGGTGGAGCGGTAGAACGGGGCCGCGGCCGGGGCACGCCAGTCGATGACGAGCGGCGCGTAGTCGGCGTCCAGGACGCCGATGCGGCCGATGTGCAACGTTTCGCCGATCTCGGCCGTGTTGTCGGGGCGCACCGCGTCCTCGGCCGGCTCGACCGAGGTGTACGCCCCGTCGGGGCCCTTCTTGCCGTCCTTGCCGTGCAGCAGGTCGATCCGGCCGAAGAGGAAGTCCTCGTACTCGTTGTTGAGCCGGTTGAGGTGGATACCGGCGCGGAACACCTGGGCGTCCCGCTCGGCGAGCGCGCCGGGCGTGCCGACCTGACCGCGCTTGGCGGCGTCGTGCATCAGGAATTCCGCCTCGTGGATCTTCTCCTCGAGGCGGCGGTACACCTGATCCAGGTGATCTTGTTCGACACCGATCTCGCGGTCCCGGACCGAATCGACGGCTTCCTGCGCGGCCACCGTGGCCCCCTTCTGACGTGCACTGGGCAGCCGTCGAGAGTACGCCACGGGGGGCCGGTATGTCAGGCGTCGACCTCCACCAGGCGCTCTCCCTTGAAGGTCCGGATCTCGAAGTGATCGATGTCGGCGCGGTCCATGGCGGCGCCGCCGTGGACGTAGAGCGGGTTCCGGCCGGCCTCGTTCGGGCTGTCCGGGATGCCGTACCCCCACTTCGGCACGGCCCAGGAGGTCACGACCTCCTCCTCACCGCTCTTGGAGACGGCGATCAGATTGCACTTGAGGGGGCCCTTGACGCCCTTGAGCTCCAGCACGGCGTGGGTGCCCCAGGCCTTCTTCTCCATCCCGACGGTGGCGCTGACCTTGGTGGTCGCGTCGGTCGCCGACTTCTTCTCCTGCATGTGGTTGAAGAAGGCGTCCTCGGCGGGGCTGGTCGGGTGCGGGTCGAGGGCCTGGTTACTGGTGGAGCCACCACCGGACGTGGCCACCACGGCGGCCGTGGGCCCGCCGATGATCAGCGCGGCGGCCGCCGCGACCAGGAACCGTGTCCGCCGCCGGCGCTGGGCGCGCTTGGCGGCGACCTCGTCGACGAGCCGGTCCAGGAGCTGCGGCGCGGGGCCCCGGCCTCCCGACCTGCCTCCTCCCGCGCCGGACGTCCAGGTGGACGGCCGCTCCGGCATCGGCAGGACGACCGGCTGGGCCGACGGCCCCGGCCCCTCCGCCAGCATGGCCAGCATCGGCTCCATGCCGGAGAACTCCTCCAGGTGCGCGGCGCACAGATCACAGCCCGCCAGATGCGCTTCGAAGCGGGTGGCGTCGGCATCATCGAGAATGCCGAGTACATAAGCGCCCACGGCGTCGTGCACCGACTCGTTCTCATATGTCGTCATGCCGAGATCCCCCTCTCCTCCAGAGCGAGCTTCATCGAACGCAGTGCGTAGAACACGCGGGACCTAACGGTTCCGCTGGGTATGCCGAGGGTCTCGGCTGCTTCATTGACCGTACGCCCCTTGAAATAAGTCTCGACCAGTACTTCCCGGTGAGCCGGGGTCAAATCGTCGAGCGCGTCAGAGAGCGTCATCAACCACAGCGCCTTGTCGATCTCGTCCTCCGCAGGCATGACCTCCAGCGGCGACGGATCGACCTCCTGAGGCCGGGCCTGCCGGCTTCGGTGGCCGTCGATGACGATGCGCCGGGCGACCGTCACCAGCCAGGGTCGGACAGAGCCGGTCGCCCGATTGAGCTGACCGGCGTTCTTCCAGGCACGGATGAGCGTCTCCTGTACCACGTCCTCGGCGCGCTGGCGGTCGCCGGCGACGAGGCGGAGCACATATGCGAGCAGGGGACCGGCATGCTCACGGTAGAGCTCCCGCATCAACTCCTCGTCAGGAACGTCGGGGTTGCTGCGTGGCGTGACTGCGCGATGCCGGGCCCGATGCGTCCCACGACGGTCATCGGCCACGGCGGCATCCTTGCGCACCTGGAACCTCCCGGTCGAGACCCTGTCCTGCTGCTTGTCCCCCATGACTACGGAGATCGCCGGGAATCGACTCAACGTCCGCTCAAGTTTTTTCTCAGGAAGTTCTGAAAGTGCGCGCGCGGTGCCGTGCGACCCGCTCGCGGTTGCCGCAGACCTCGCTGGAACACCAGCGGCGGCGGTGCCCCCGGGAGGCGTCGAGGAAGACGCGGCGGCAGTTCTCACCCGCGCATTGGCGCAGGCGGGAGCGGGCGACCGGGTCGGTCAGCAGCTCGACCGCGTCGCGGGCGACGGCGGCGAGCAGGGCGGCGCGGTCGGGCCGGGAGTCCAGCACCCGCACCAGCCGGCCGCCTTCGCCGCGGACGGCGCGCGGGGCGGGCGGCGCGGCGGCGGCGAGCGCGTTGAGGCACGCCAGGTCGGCTCCCGCGTACCGGCCGTGTGCGTCGAGCTCGCCGCGCACCAACCGGTCGATGGCCCCGGTCAGTTCACCGAAACGTTCCGCCCAGTGCCGGCCCGGCCCGGGCAGCGGTGTGCCGCGGGGTACGAGTCCGGCGGCCACGAGCCAGAGGGCGAGCCGCCCGGCGTCGGCCGGCCGCTCGTTCATCAGGTCCAGGCAGAGCCGCCCGGATGCGAACCGCGCCATGCGTACGAGAGTGCCCGCCCGGGCGCCCGACGGGAACCCCACCCGGCACTCACCCGCCCGCGGATGGCGGGTTGTCGTGCAGGATGCGCTGGAACAGGTGGTGATCGCGCCATTCGCCGTCGATGTGCAGATAGCGCGGGGCGGTGCCGATCCGCTCGAAACCGCTCTTGAGCAGGACGCGTTGGGACGCGGTGTTGGCGAGGACGGTGCCCGCTTCGACCCGGTGCAGGCCGAGTTCGTCGCGGGCGGCCCGGCAGGCCTCCTGGACGAGCCGGGTGGCCAGACCGCGGCCGGTGTACCGGGCGTCGACCCAGTAGCCGAGGTGGGCGCTGCAGAACGGCCCGTGTGCGATGCCGGACAGGGTCGCGAGTCCGGCGATCCGCCCCGCGTCGTCGAGCACCCACGACCGGCTCCCGGCGGCACCGAGCCGCGCCTCCTGCGCCTCGGCGCCGTAGAACGCCTCGTCCCTGCGGGGCTCCCACGGCCGCACGTGCTCACGGTTGCGGCGCAGCGCCTCGGCGAGCGGGGCCGCGTCCCCGGGCACGGCGGCCCGAACAACGATCTCCATCCGGGCACGCTACCGCCGCACTCCGGCGCCGGTCCCACGGCCCCCCCGGCCCCGGCTCGGCCCCTGTGCCCTGCCCCTGCCCCTGCGCACCGGCGACCGCGGCGGCCACCCGCGGCGCGGCCCCGCCGGGTACGGTTCCGAGCGCCGTGCCGCGGACATCCGGCGGCGCACTCCGCCACCGCGCCTCCCGTCCTCGGCGCGGCGGGACGGTGTGCGGTGGGTGAAGCGGTCACCGGGCCACCGGGGCGCGGGTCACACCGGACTCGCCGGCGCGTTGCCCCGGGCCGACCGCGTGCAGCCGCCACGCCCACCCATCGCGCCGTTGGTCACATGCGCCCAAGGCGGCGGTGACGGGACGCGGCGGACGGCCGCGGCCTCGGTCCCGGGCCGGAGGGACCGGCGCACCGGGCGGCCGCCCGTCGCCCACGGCGGTGCGCCGGTGAAGTCCTCGCCCGCGGCGCCGAGGGCGCGGACGGTGTCGAGAAGGCCGGAGCGCGTGCGCCCGGCCCGGTCGAAGGAGGCGGTGACCGCGCCGGACGCGACGGCACCGGGAGGGATGTGGGGGCAGAGCCCCCGCAAAAGGCCTACACCTCGGCGTACTTCGCGTCCGCCGCCGGGTCCAGCGCCAGCCGGTAGCCGCGCTTGACGACCGTCTGGATCAGCTTCGGGGCGCCCAGGGCCGAGCGGAGACGGGCCATCGCCGTTTCGACGGCGTGCTCGTCGCGGCCCGCGCCCGGCAGGGCGCGCAGGAGGTCGGCGCGGGAGACCACCCAGCCGGGGCGGCGGGCCAGGGAGTTCAGGAGGGACATGCCGGCCGGGGGCACCGGGCGCAGCTCGCCGTCGACCAGGACCGCGTGGCCGCGGATCTCGATCCGCCGGCCGGCCACCGGAAGCGTCCGTGCCCGGCCCGGGAGTTCCTGGCAGAGCAACTGGACCAGGGGGCCGAGCCGGAAGCGCGCGGGCTGGACCGTGTCGATGGCGTGCGACTGGAGCGGGACGGCGGTGACCGGTCCCACACATGCGGCCAGCACGTCGTGGTGCAGCGCGCCGAGCAGCTCCGGCAGCAGGCCGCGGCTCTCCGCCCGGGCCAGCAGCGAGGCTCCGGCCGGTGCGCTGGTGAACGTCAGCGCGTCCAGTGAGCGGGAGACCGTGGCGTCTATGAGCCGGTCGAGCGGCGCCAGGTCCTCCGGCGGCATCCACCGGTAGACGGGGACGACCACGACGTCGGCGCCCGCGTCCTGCAGGGCCTCCACGAAGCCGGGCAGCGGCTCGCCGTGCAGCTGGAGCGCGATGCGCCGGCCTTCGACGCCCTGGGCGAGGAGCCGGTCGAGGACCTCGGCCATGGAGTCCGAGGCGGGCGACCACTCCTCCGTCAGGCCGGCCGCCCGTACCGCGCCCTTCACCTTGGGCCCGCGGGCGAGGACCTGGACGCGCTGCAGGCAGGAGAGGAGCTGCTCGCCGTACCCCCAGCCGTCGGCGGCCTCCAGCCAGCCCCGGAAGCCGATCGCCGTGGTGGCGAGGACGATGTCCGGGGCGTGGCCGACGAGGTCCTTGGTGGCGTCGAGCAACTCGGCGTCGTCCGCGAGCGGGACGATCCGCAGGGCCGGGGCGTGCACCACCGCCGCGCCCCGGCGCTGCAGCAGCGCCCCCAGTTCGTCCGCGCGGCGGGCCGCGGTGACGCCTACCGTGAAGCCCGCGAGGGGGCCGTGCGAACTCTGCTCTTGCTCGTGCATGGCACCAGAGACTGGCAAGGGTGCGTGACAGTCTCGGTTCGCCGAGATTTCTCCCCCGTTACGGACCATGTCCGATCACACTTCGGAGTAGCTGAGCTGCGGCTTCGCGGGGACCTCGATCGGACGGCGAAGGTATACCGCCCAGGTGACCGTGAGGCAGGCCCCGTAGAAGAGGAGGAAGGCGACGAAGGCGGAGGTGCCGGTCCCGGCGGTCTGGAAGGACTGCCGGAAGGCGAGGTTGATGCCGAGGCCGCCGACCGCGCCGACCGCGCCGATCAGTCCCATCGCGGCGCCGGAGAGCCGTCGGCCGTACGCCTCGGCCTCTTCGCCCTCCATCCCCGAGGCGTGCGCCTTGGCCTTGAAGATCGCGGGGATCATCTTGTAGGTGGAGCCGTTGCCGAGGCCGCTGAGGACGAACAGGGCGGTGAATCCGACGAGGAAGACGGAGAGGGACGCGATGACGGAGGCGTAGACGACGACGCCGGTCGCGGCGGCCATGGCGACGAAGTTCCACAGCGTGATGCGGGCGCCGCCGTACTTGTCGGCGAGGGAGCCGCCGAACGGCCGGATCAGCGAGCCGAGCAGCGGGCCGATGAAGGTGAGGGACGCGGCCTGGAGCGGCGTGCGTCCGAACTGCGTCTGGAGGACGAGCCCGAAGGCGAAGCTGTAGCCGATGAACGAGCCGAAGGTGCCGATGTAGAGGAACGCCATGATCCAGGTGTGAGCGTCCCTGACGGCCTCCTTGGCGGCACCGGTGTCGTTCTTCACGGGCGCGAGGTTGTCCATGTAGAGAGCGGCGCACACGGCGGCCGCGACGATCAGCGGGATGTAGATGCCGAGCACGATCCTGGGGTGGGCGGCTCCGGCGGTGCCGATGACGAGCAGACCGACGAGCTGCACCACGGGGACGCCGATGTTTCCGCCGCCGGCGTTCAGGCCGAGGGCCCAGCCCTTCTTGTGGAGCGGGAAGAAGGCGTTGATGTTGGTCATCGACGAGGCGAAGTTTCCGCCACCGACGCCGGTGAGCGCCGCGACCAGCAGGAAGGTCGTGTACGACGTGCCGGGCTCCATCACCGCGAAGGCGGCCACGGTGGGCAGCAGAAGCAGCAGCGCGCTGAGGATCGTCCAGTTCCGGCCGCCGAAGCGGGCGACGGCGAAGGTGTAGGGCACCCGGATGACCGCGCCGACCACGGTCGCCATGGCGATCAGGAAGAACTTGCCCGCCGGATCGATGCCGTACTCCGGGCCCATGAAGAGGACCATGACGGACCACAGGGTCCAGATGGAGAATCCGATGTGCTCGGAGATGACGGAGAAGAGCAGGTTGCGCTTGGCGATCCGCTCACCCTTCTCCCGCCAGAAGGTCTCGTCCTCGGGGTCCCACTGCTCGATCCACCTGCCGCTCATCGCGCACCTCCACTGCCAGTTCCTGATTCCCGTCAGGACCGACGCTAGGGAGGACGCGTTTCAGCCCGGTCATATGACGTGACCGGGCTGAAACCTTGCTCTCACGGGCGGCCGGGGGCGACGGTGAGGCCGCGCCCCGCCGCTCCGTCACCGCTGCCTCACCGCTTCTTCGGCGCGCCGTTCGGCCACAGGCGGGGCCTGCGCTTGGCCGCGACGTCCTCCAGCCACCCCACGGCCATGATCATCAGGCCGATGAGCGGGAAGACGACGATGAGCATCAGCACGGTGTAGATGCTCTCCAGGAATCCGGAGTACGTCGGCCAGACGCCCGGGATCTTCCACAGCAGGTCGATGATCGGGATCGTGGCCATGATCAGCATGTTGTGCCAGAGGTAGATCGTCACGGCCCGGTTGTTGGCGAGGGTCACCACCTTGTCCCAGCGGGCGAGCCTGCCGGGGAGGGTCTGCCAGGACGGGGCGTACTGCAGCAGGATCACGCAGAAGCCGAACGACCAGGTCGCCTGTGCCAGCGGGATGTCGTTGAGGTCCCAGCCGTCCGGGCCGAGGTGGCCGGAGGCCCACCACAGGCCGAAGGCCATGATCAGCGCCGAGACGGAGACGGAGATGTAGCGGGGGACCTTCTGGAACAGCCCGGCGTGGTGGGCGAAGCCCAGCACCCAGCAGGAGCCGTAGCAGGCGAAGTCGGTGATCGCGTTGCCGGTCTCGCCGGGGATCTTGATCAGGCCGGAGCCGACGATCGCGGTGAGGCCGAGCGGGGCGAGCAGCGTCACCCACGGCAGCTTGCGGAACGCCCACAGCAGCAGGGGCGAGGCGATGACGAACCAGAGGTAGGCGCGGATGTACCAGAGCGGCCCGGCCGCCTGCACGGCCCAGGTGTCCTCCAGCAGACCGGCCTTGTCACCGCTGTGCCAGGGGAACGGCGGAGCGCCGACCGGGAAGACGTAGGTGGCCAGCTTGGCGAACCACCACAGGCCCTCTTCCTTCAGCGGCTTCCAGCCGAAGTAGAACATCACCGGTACGACGGCGAGGGAGAACGCCCACATGGGCGGCAGCAGCCGTCGGATGCGGCCCCGGACGACGCCCCAGGCGGGCCGCGACAGCGACCGTGCCATCAGCGACCCGGCGAGGGCGAACATGACGCCCATGGAGGGGAAGACGACCGTCAGCCAGGCCCAGCCGAATATGTGGTAGACGATCACGCGGAGCAGCGCGACGGCCCGCAGGACGTCGAGGTAGCGGTCGCGGCCGGGGCGGGCCGCCGCCGGGGCGGGGCCGCCGGCGACCGGCGCCTTGTGCCGGGCGCGCGGCACTCCGCCGGTGGTCTCCAGCTCGGAGAGCGTGGCGGTGTCGCCCGGCGTGCCGGCGGCGGCCGCCGGCCGCGGGGCGGCCCGGCGGCCCGCCGGGGCTCCGGCGGGCTCATGGGCGGGCACGGCCGTCCGGTCGCCGTGCGAGGACACCGGGCTGTCGCTGAAGGGGTCGCCCCCGTAGTTCGCGAAGGGGTCGCCGCCGTAGGCGGCGAACGGGTCGGAGGGCTGGCCTTCCGGGCCGTCCTGGCCGTGGGGGCCCGGTCGGCTCATGGGCGTGGTCATGCGACGGGACTCCGTTCGTCAGTGCCGCGCCGCTGGCCGGGGATGGAGCCCGGGGCCTCGACCACTCCGGTGCGGCGGAGCTTCTGCCAGCGCAGCCGGCCTCCGGTGAGGGCGGTGATCCACGACTGGAGCAGCACCACGTACATGAGTTGCCGGTACAGCAGTTGCTGGAGCGGCAGCGAGATCAGGTGGAGCATGCGTTCTTTGTCGAGCCGGAAGGCGTACGCGGCGCAGACGGCCTGGATCGCGAGGACGCCCAGCCAGGCGACGACGGTCTGGCCGGTGGGGCCGAAGACCAGGCCGTACAGCAGGAAGACGTCGATGAGCGGGGCCAGCAGCGGGAACAGCACCATGAAGAGGGAGACCAGCGGCAGGCCGACCCGGCCGAAGCGGCCGGACGGGCCGCGCTCGATGAGGGCGCGGCGGTGCTTCCAGATGGCCTGCATGGTGCCGTACGACCAGCGGTAGCGCTGGGACCACAGCTGCTGGACGGACTCGGGGGCCTCGGTCCAGGCGCGCGCCTTCTCCGCGTAGACCACGCGCCAGCCGTCGCGGTGCATGGCCATGGTGATGTCGGTGTCCTCGGCGAGGGTGTCCTCGCTCATGCCGCCGACCCGGTCGAGGGCCTCGCGGCGGAAGGCGCCGACCGCGCCCGGGATGGTGGGCATGCAGCCGAGCAGGTCGTACATGCGGCGGTCGAGGTTGAAGCCCATCACGTACTCGATGTGCTGCCAGGCCCCGATGAGCGAGTCGCGGTTGCCGACCTTGGCGTTGCCCGCGACGGCGCCGACACGCGGGTCGCCGAAGGGCTGCACCAGTTCGCCGACGGTGGACGGCTCGAAGACCGTGTCGCCGTCCATCATCACGATGATGTCGTGGCGGGCGTTGCGTATGCCGTTGTTGAGGGCCTCGGGCTTGCCCGAGTTGACCTGCCGGACGACCCGGACGTTGGGCAGCCACATGTTCTCGACGATGTCGGCGGTCCCGTCCGAGGAGCCGTCGTCGATGACGATGACCTCGATGGGGTGGTCGCTCGCCATCAGGGAGCGCACGGTGTTCTCGATGCACTCCTTCTCGTTGTACGCGGGGACCAGCACCGTCACCGGTTCGGTCACGGGCGCGCCCCACTGGAAGCCGCGCCGGCGCACCTTGCGGGCGTGCGCGAAGGAGAGCACGAGCATCAGGCCGAAGCGGAGGAACACCAGGGCGCCGATGATGGCCAGGCCGCCGACCAGGATCGAGGTCACGTTCTCGGAGACGGCGACGGCCGTGACGAACGCCCTGCCCTTCCACAGCTCGACACCGGTGACCTTGGTGTGGGCGCTGGGGGCGCCGAGCGCCTCGGTGAGGACGGTGAACTCGTAGCCGCGCTCCTGCATCTGGGGCAGGAAGCGGTCGAGGGCGGCCACGGTCTGCGAGCGGTCGCCGCCGGAGTCGTGCATCAGCACGATCGCGCCCTGGGTGCCCTTGGGCGTGGAGCGCTTGATGATGGCGTCGGCGCCGGGGCGCTTCCAGTCCTCGGAGTCGGTGTTGTTGAACGCGGTGATGTAGCCACGGCTGCCGATGTACTGCGTGACCGGCCAGGACTCGTTGTCGAGGGCGGCGGAGAACGACGAGTACGGCGGGCGGAACAACGAGGTGCGCACCCCTGCGGCGCCGGCGATGGCCAGCTGGTTCTGCGACAGCTCCCAGTCGATGCGGTTCTTGGACTGGAAGGACAGGTCGGGGTGGTTGAAGGTGTGCAGGCCGACTTCGTGGCCCTCCCGCACCATCCGCTCGACGAGTTCCGGGTGGCGGGAGGCCATGGTGCCGGTGACGAAGAAGACACCGTGGGCGTCGTACTGCTTCAGCTTGTCCAGGACGCGCGGGGTCCAGACCGGGTCGGGTCCGTCGTCGAAGGTCAGCACGAGCTTCTTGTCCGGGACGCTGAGCGCCTTCGGGTTCGCCTTGTCGCGCGCGTCGATGACCGGGCCGCCCTTGAGGATGTCCTTGGGCACCTCGTGGTAGTCGGCCGGGGGGCGGACGCGGTGGTCGGCGAGTATCTCGCTGTGCACGTAGCCGCGCAGCATCAGCATGGCCATGAGGGCCACGAGGAAGAGCGACGGCAGCAGATAGCGCATGGGCAGCCTGCGTCGGCGGACACGCGTCCTGGTCGCGCGCCGCCTGCCTGACGATGTCATTTACTGTGTGCCTTCCGCGGCCATGGGCTGGCCGCCGCCGTCGCCGACCGGCGGGTCGGTGGGTTCTTCCGTGGGGGTCGCCGGCGGGTCCGTGGGCTCGGGGTCCGGCGAGCTGACGGGCGGCGGCTCGGAGGCGCCCCCGTCGGAGGGATCGGGCGTGGGCTGCACCACGTCGTCGGGCTTCTCGCCCGTTCCGCCGCCGGTGCTCGGCTTGGCGCCGGGCGATGCGGGGGTCTGCGGGCGGTTCGGGTCGGCGGGCCTGCCGAGGGAAGCGCCGCCGGAGGGCTGCGGGATGACCGCGCCGGTGGAGTCGGTGGGCGCGGGCGCGCCGGGAACGTCGGCGGGAGCGTCGCTGGGTTTGCCGCTCTCGGTGGGGGCGGGGACCACCTGGGTGGTTTCCGTCGTCTTCTCGTCGGCCGGGCCGGGTATGAGGAGCCAGGGCGCGCTGGAGTTGCCGCCTATGAGGGCGGCGACGAGTGTGACGGCGTAGACGGCGCAGGCGATCGCGAGTACCCAGCCGAGCCTGCGGAGCTTCTTGCTCCGGCGGCCGCTCTCGTCGACGAACACGGGCCCGTCGGACGGCTCCTGGAGGCCGGGGGCGACCTGCGTTTCGTCGCCGGGGCGTTCGAGCCCGTCGAGCTGGACGGTGACGTCGTGCGGCTCATACCCGTGCCCGGCACGGGCATCTTCTCGCCAATTGTCCACTGCTGTCGCACATCCCCCACTGACTGGAAACAGGGTGCGCGCAGGACTCCTGGGCCTCTCGCTTCCGGACCGGGTCCCCACCCTGGCCGGAATGCGCCCCCACTCACTTGCACCCGAGGTCATGAATGTAGCGCACCGCCGGGACACAAGTGTTTACCGTTCATTGATTGGTGCACATCTGCAACAAATCACCCTCGGGCAACCAGGAGTCGGACGGCATCTCCAGCCATTTCTCCTGCTCGGCGAGCTCGTCCACGGCGGCGCACAGGGCCTCGATCCCCGGGTGGCGCAGCGCTTTGCGCCACACCAGGGAGACCGGCGACACCGGGACGGGGCGGACGAGCGGGCGCAGGACCGTGCCCGGCATGGCCGGAAAGTCCACCGCGGCCAGGACGGGCGTGCGGGTGCGGGCCATCACGCGCTGGAACTCGTCGGCGCCGATGGCCACCGGCGCGGGTGGCGCGATGCTGATGCCGCGTCCCTGGAAGAGTCTCTCGGCGAGATCGGTCCACTCCCGGGTGCCGGGGTTGCCGGCGCCCGCGTAGAGCGTCTCCCCGGCGAGGGCGTCCACCTCCACTTCGGGGAGACGGGCGAGCGGATGGCCGGTCGGCAGAAGCACGGCCATGGGTTCGAACCGCACGGGCCGGGCGGAGAGCCGGGCGCGGACGGCGGGCGCCAGTCCGCCGAAGCGGCCGAAGGAGACGTCCAGCCGCCCGGCGAGGATCTCCGCGGCGGCGCCGGTCAGCCCGGACTCGAAGCGGGCCATGAGGGTGCAGTCGGGGGCCAGTTCGCGGGCGCGCGCCAGCACCCGCCCGCTGATCATGCCGCCGGTGTTGAGGTCGACGAGCAGTGGCCGCGCGGCGTCGGCGAAGGCGCCGTCCAGCTCGTCGTAGGCGGCGAGGACGCCCTGCGCGTAGGGCAGGAGCCGCTCGCCGTCCGCCGTGAGCGTGACCTGCCGGGTGGTCCGCACGAACAGCTCGGTGCCCAACTCGCGCTCCAGGCGGCGGATGTCCCGGCTCAGGGCCTGCTGGGCGACGTACAGCCGGGCGGCGGCACGGGTGAAGTGGAGTTCGTCGGCGACGGCGACGAAGGCGCGCAGGAGCCGGGGTTCGATGTCGTGGGCCACGCCCAGAATTTACAACCGAAGTGCGTCAATCGGCATCGAACAGGTGTTGGACCGCACTCCCCTCCTGCGGAGAGAGTGGCACGCATGCCGCAATCGACGAAGACCCCGCCGCTCGGGTTCGGCCCCGAGTCCCCCGTCCTGGCCCCGCGCTGGTCGGAGCGCCCGGTCCCGGCGCCCGCCCGCCGGACACCCGCCAACCCCTACGTCCGTCTGTTCCGTACGCCCGGCGCGCGCGCCTTCACGGCCGGCAGTCTCGTCGCCCGCCTCCCCATGGGGATGTTCAGTGTGAGCGCCGTCATCATGATCGCCGGGTCGTACGGCTCCTACGCCCTCGCCGGCGCCGTCACCGCCACCGGCCTCGCCGCCACCGCGCTGGTCGCCCCGTTCACCGCGCGGCTCGTCGACCGGCACGGCCAGGCCAGGATCGCCGTGCCCGCCACCGTGATCGCCGTGCTCGGGTCGCTCGCGCTGCTGTTGTGCGTGCACTACGAGGCCCCCGCCTGGACACTGTTCGCCGCGTACGCCGCGACCGCCACCACGCCCAACACCGGCGGCATGTCCCGGGCCCGCTGGGCTCATGTGTACCGCGACGACCCCGCCGCCGTGCACACGGCCAACGCCTTCGAGCAGGCCGCGGACGAGCTGTGCTTCATGCTGGGCCCGGTGCTCGCCGCCGTACTGTGCGCCGCGCTGTTCCCGGAGGCCGGCACCCTGACCGGTGCGGTCCTGCTGCTGGCCGGTGTCCTGATCTTCGCGGCGCAGCGCTCCACCGAGCCACCGGTGACGGCCCCCGCCTCGGCGGGCTCACCGCTGCGCGCACCCGGTGTGCCCGCCCTGCTCGTCGTCTTCCTGGCCACGGGCGCGGTCTTCGGCTCCATGGAGGTCGTCACCATCGCCTTCGTGGACGGCCCGGCGGCCGGTGTGGTGCTGGCGCTCCAGGCGGCGGGCTCCTGCGCCGCGGGCCTGGTTCACGGCCGGGCCCGGCGTGGCGCCCGGCTCGGTGTCTGCCTGGCGGCGATGACCGCCCTGATGTCCCTGCCGCTGATCGCGGCCGTCTGCACGGGTTCGCCGTGGGCGCTCGGGGCGGCCCTGCTGGTGGCGGGCATGGCGACCGCGCCGACCATGGTGACCGGCATGACGCTGGTCCAGCGCGCGACGCCGGCGGGCCGGCTGAACGAGGGCATGACCCTGGCGGTCACCGCCCTGCTGGGCGGCATCGCCGCGGGCTCGGCGGCCGGCGGCTGGACGGTCGACCACGCGGGAGCGGCGGCGGGGTACGTGGTGCCCGTCGCGGCGGCGGGCCTGGCCCTGGCGCTGCGCCTGGCAGGTACGACGAAGGCCCGGCTGTCGTGACAGCCGGGCCTCGCCCACATGGGAGGACGGGAACCGGGGGCAACGCCCCCGGAGGTACCGCTCGTGGAGATGGCGGGAATCGAACCCGCGTCCAACGGTGCAGAATCAGGGCTTCTCCGTGTGCAGTCCGCTGCGATTTTCTCGGCCCCGGAGATCACGCGGACAAGTCTCCGACGGGCTCAGTCACTGTTTGATTTCCCTCCACACCCCGTGACCGGGCCTGGAGGTTTAGTTCCCTAGCTGATGCCAGGATCCGGGTCGGGAACAGCCCCGGGCTGACACTTCGCGAGTCGCTACTTAGGCAGCGAGGGCGAAGGAATCGCGCTTGGTGTTGGCGATTATTGGTTGCGACATATGGTTTACGAGATCATTGCCGCTTCCTCGACACGCTTCCCCTGCTTCGACAGCCGCTGTCGAAACCGATCATCCCCATGTTGATTTTTCAAACCGCGCCCCTTCCGTGAGGGGCAGGTGCCATCGTACGTGACCAACGCCGGGCGGTGCCAGCTTATTCCGCGGGGGCCGGGGACCGTCCCCCGGGAAGACGCGGTCCGACGGTCCGGCGCTCCGGGGGTCGCCCCCGGGACGCGGCCCGGGATCAGGTGACCCGCGTCACGCCCGCTGCCTGCGGCGGGCGGCCGACACGGCGCGGTCCGCCTCGCGGCGGTCCTGCTTCTCCCGCAGCGTCTGCCGCTTGTCGTACTCCTTCTTGCCCTTCGCCAGCGCGATCTCGACCTTGGCGCGGCCGTCCTTGAAGTACAGCGACAGGGGCACGATCGTGTGGCCCGTCTCCTGCGACTTGGAGTCCAGCTTGTCGATCTCGACCCGGTGCAGCAGCAGCTTCCGCTTGCGCCGCGCGCTGTGGTTGGTCCACGTCCCCTGCGCGTACTCCGGGACGTGCACGTTGTGCAGCCAGGCCTCGCCGCCGTCGATCTGCACGAAGCCGTCCACGAGCGACGCCCGGCCCTGGCGCAGCGACTTCACCTCGGTACCGGTCAGCACGAGACCGCACTCGTAGGTGTCCAGAATGTTGTAGTCGTGCCGCGCTTTCTTGTTCTGCGCGACCAGCTTGCGCCCCGCGTTCTTTTCCTTAGCCATAGTGCGGCCATTTTCGCACTACGAGCCGCCTCCGAGGCCACTCAATACTGTGCCGGCCCGCTCCTCGGCGTCCTCACCGGCGGTCAGGTCGGGGGTGATCCCCCGTCCGTCGACGGCATGGCCCGAGGGAGTGCGGTAGTGGCCGACGGTGAGCTCGGCGACCGAGCCGTCGGGCAACCGGCTGGGCATCTGGACCGAGCCCTTGCCGAAGGTGCGGGCACCCACCGTCACCGCCCGGCCACGGTCCTTCAGTGCTCCGGCGAGCAGCTCGGCCGCGCTCATGGTGCCGCCGTCGACGAGCACCACCAGGGGCCGGCCGGTGTCGCCTCCCGGCTCGGCGTGCAGGGCCTTCTCCTCGCCGTCGACGTCGTACGTGGCGACGAGGCCGCCGTCCAGGAAGGCCGAGGCGGCGGTCACCGCCTCGGCGACCAGACCACCGCTGTTGCCCCGCAGGTCCAGGAGTAACCCGGCACCCTCGGGCGCGGTACGGACCGCTGCCCTCACCCGCTCCCCCGATCCGCGGGTGAAGGCGACGACCTTGATCCGCACGGCCCCGCCGGCGAGCCGCCGGACGGTCACGTCCTCGGTGGCGAGCCGGGCGCGGCGCAGGGTCTCGGTCCAGGCGTCCGTGCCCCGCTGCACGCCCAGGACGACCACGGTGCCCGCCCCGGCGCCACCGGCGTCGCCGCGCAGCAGGGCGACGGCCTCGGCGACGGACCGCCCCTCGACCGGGCGGCCGTCGACGGTGCGGATCCGGTCGCCCGCCCTGAGGCCGGCCCGGGCGGCGGGACTGCCCGGCTGCACCCTGGCCACCTCGACATGGCCCGCGGCGTTGCGCCGGGCGGAGAGCCCGACACCGGTGTACTCGCCGTCCAGGGCCTGCTCGAACTCCTCGTACTCGCCGCGGTCGTACACCGCGCCCCAGCGGTCCCCGCTCCGGCTGACGACCTCCTCGGCCGCCTTGGTCCCGGACTTGCCGTCCGCCACGGCCTCGGCGGCGGCCCGGGCCAGCTCCTCGCGGTCGACGGGCCGCTCCTGGCCCGCGGCCGCGACGGACCGGACGACGGGCCGCTCAGGGGGCTTCTTCTCGTCCCGCGGGAGGCAGTTGGTGACGGCGGCACTGGCGAGCACGGTGGCGAAGACGAATGTCAGGGCCGCCCCGCGGCCGCGAGCGCCGCGGGGCCGAATACAGAACTCGGGGCCCGGCATGTCGCCCACTCTAGGACAAGCGAATGGCGCCGTACGGCCGTTGGTCGTACGGCGCCAGGGGCGCTCGTCACACCTTGAGGTACTTGCGCAGCGCGATCGCGGCTGCCAGGGAGGGCATGAGCAGGCCGATCACGACGACCAGCGGCAGTACCGCGATCACCGCGTCCCAGCCGACGAAATTGACCAGCGGCATGCTCTCGGCCAGTTTGAGCCCGGCGTCGATGAGGAAGTAGCGGCCGAGCAGCAGCATCACGCAGGCGACCACGCCACCGAGCAGGCCCGCGACGGCGGCCTCCATGATGAACGGCATCTGGATGTAGAAGCTGGACGCGCCGACCAGCCGCATGATGCCGGTCTCACGCCGTCGGCTGAACGCCGAGACGCGCACCGTGTTGACGATCAGCATCAGCGCGATGACCAGCATCAGGCCCATGACGAACAGGGCGGCGACGTTCATGCCCCGCATCATGTTGAAGAGGTTCTCCAGGATGCCGCGCTGGTCCTGGACGGAGTGCACGCCCGCCCGCCCGGCGAACGCCGTCGCGACGACCTTGTACTTCTCCGGGTCCTTCAGTTTGACCCGGTACGACTCCTGCATCTGGTCGGGCGTGATGATGCTGGCGATGGCCGTGTCGCCGTACTGGTCGCGGTAGTGCTTGTAGGCCTCGTCGGCCGTCTCGAAATGGACGGTCTGCACGATGTCCAGCTTGTCGAGATCGGTCTCGATCTCCTTCTTCTGCTGGGCGGTGACCGCTCCCTTGGCGCAGGTGCCCCCCGTCTCCGCGTCGTTCTTGTTGCAGAGGTAGATGGTGACGTTGACCTTGTCGTACCAGAAGTCCTTCATCACGCTGACCTGCTCGCGCATGAGCAGGGCGCCGCCGAAGAGGGCGAGCGAGAGGGCCACGGAGACGATGACGGCGAACGTCATCGTGAGATTGCGACGGAGGCCGACACCGATCTCCGAGACTACGAACTGGGCGCGCATGGCGTGCGTTCGACCTTTCCTTGCTGCTGCTCAGTGCTGGTAGCCGTAGACGCCGCGCGCCTGGTCGCGTACGAGACGGCCTTTTTCGAGCTCGATGACGCGCTTGCGCATCTGGTCGACGATGTTCTGGTCGTGGGTCGCCATGACCACGGTGGTACCGGTGCGGTTGATCCGGTCCAGCAGCTTCATGATGCCGACGGAGGTCTGCGGGTCGAGGTTGCCGGTGGGCTCGTCGGCGATCAGCAGCATGGGCCGGTTGACGAAGGCCCGGGCGATGGCCACGCGCTGCTGCTCACCGCCGGACAGCTCGCCCGGCATGCGGTCCTCCTTGCCGCCGAGGCCGACCAGGTCGAGCACCTGCGGAACGGCCTTGCGGATCTCGCCGCGCGGCTTTCCGATGACCTCCTGCGCGAACGCCACGTTCTCCGCGACCGTCTTGTTGGGCAGGAGACGGAAGTCCTGGAAGACGGTGCCCAACTGGCGGCGCATGTGCGGCACCTTCCAGTTGGAGAGCCGGGCCAGGTCCTTGCCGAGGACGTGCACCTGGCCGTGGCTGGCGCGCTCCTCGCGCAGGATGAGGCGCAGGAAGGTGGACTTTCCGGAGCCGGAGGAGCCCACCAGGAACACGAACTCGCCCTTCTCGATCTCCAGGGAGACGTCCCTGAGCGCGGGGCGGTTCTGCTTCGGATAGGACTTGGAGACGTTGTCGAATCGGATCACGGGTGCACCACGGTCGGCCGGGAGTAGGTGTGCGTGACCATACGCGACTGGGCATGCCCCGCGCAGTCGGCGTCCGGCCTTGTTCCTTTTGTCCCGTCGGCCAAAGCGCTTCGGCCCTTGCCGAACCGGGGGTGATCCGGCGGGGCGCGCCTAAACTCGCGGAAGCTGGCACAGTGGGAGGGGGAACGGATGCGTTTCCCTGAGCGTTGTGCGGAGAGAACTGTGTGCACAGTCCGCGTTTGCGGCTCCGCCGCGCGGGAGGAGGAAAGCGCATGACCTATGACCGACTGGTGTGCGCCAACTGCGCGGCGCCCGTCAGCGAGGGCCGTTGCCCCGTGTGCCGGGCGAATCGGGAGCGCCTCCAGCAGACGGGCCCCCTCGGCGGTCTGAGCCCGGTGGCCCTCCTGACACTGCTGGTGATCCTGGTGGCGGCGGCGGCCCTGCTGGCCCACCAGACCGTGTGACGACAGTCGCTGCGTACAGGACACACAGGGACGCACCGAACGTACAGAAGGGCCCGGAAGACCACCTGCGTGGCTTCCGGGCCCTTCTCCGTGTCAACGGAGCCTTACCGGCCGGTACGGGCCTCAGGCGGCCGTACGACCGCCGCCCACGAGGCGGGGCAGCATACGGAAGCCGATGCCACCGGCGATCATCGTCGCGGCACCGATGAGCAGGAACGAGGTCTCGGCGGCGCCGGTCTCGGCGAGCTCCTCCTTGGCCTTGCCCTGCTCGACCGGCTGCGAGCCGGCGGAGTCGGTGTCGGTGTTGTCGGCGCACTCGGCGCCGTCGAGGTCGACGGTGCAGGTGCCGGCGTCGCCGGTGGTGGAGCCACCGTTGTCGCCGGTGCCGCCCTGGTCGCCGGAGCCACCCTGGTCGCCGCCGCCCTGCTGGCCACCCTGCTGAGCGCCACCCTGCTGACCGGCGTCCGTGCCACCCTGCTGGCCACCCTGCTGGGCACCACCCTGCTGACCGGCGTCCGTGCCACCCTGCTGGCCACCCTGCTGAGCGCCACCCTGCTGACCGGCGTCCGTGCCACCCTGCTGGCCACCCTGCTGGGCACCACCCTGCTGACCGGCGTCCGTGCCACCCTGCTGGCCACCCTGCTGGGCACCACCCTGCTGACCGGCGTCCGTGCCACCCTGCTGACCGGCGTCGGTGCCACCGACCTGCCCGGCGTCGGTGCCGCCCTGCTGACCGGCGTCCGTGCCGCCGACCTGCCCGGCGTCGGTGCCACCCTGCTGACCGGCGTCCGTGCCGCCGACCTGCCCGGCGTCGGTGCCACCCTGCTGGCCCGCGTCGGTACCGCCGACGGTCTGGCCGACGGTGTCACCGTCGTCGCCGATGCCGAGGCCGACGTCAACGCCGTCCTGGTCGGCCTCCGCCTGGACACCGATGCCGGCGACGTTCACATCTATGCCGACGGCCGAGGCGGCACCCGCCGCCGTCAGGGACGCACCGGCGGCGATCACCGCACCAGCGGCGATCCGCGCAACGCGGACCCGCGTCTTCTTGGTCATCTGCCTGCTACCCCCAGTAGCTGATCTGTCAGTGGAGCTGCGCTCCGGGCGCGGACACTGGGGGCCCTTGCTGGTTCCCCCGATCACACACGCCCCAGACATGCGCATGCCGCGCGCCAGCTTTCCCACTTTCAGGACAAGCGTCAAGGTCGTTGCGCGCGTGATGCCCGGAATGATCACACTTGCCTGGCCTGCAACGATGCAACTGTGACGTAAAAGCCGAACACCCGCCTGTCAAAGGCCAGTTTCCTTGTCGACAAAGCGAGCGAATCGTGTACTCGCCGCTTGCGCCAGCGAATTCACCCAGCTCCTCACACGGCATACGCAAGAGGCGCCGGACCACCCGTGCGGGGGTCCGGCGCCAATGCCGGGGTGAACGGCGGGAGTTACTTCTCCGACTGCTTCCGCCAGCGGATGCCCGCCTCCAGGAAGCCGTCGATCTCGCCGTCCAGCACGGACTGCGGGTTGCCGACCTCGAACTCCGTACGGAGGTCCTTGACCATCTGGTACGGGTGGAGGACGTACGAACGCATCTGGTTGCCCCAGGAGTTGCCACCGTCGCCCTTGAGGGCGTCCATCTTGGCCTGCTCCTCCTGGCGGCGGCGCTCGAGGAGCTTCGCCTGGAGGACGTTCATGGCGCTGGCCTTGTTCTGGATCTGCGAGCGCTCGTTCTGGCAGGAGACCACGATGCCGGTCGGGATGTGCGTGATGCGCACGGCCGAGTCGGTCGTGTTGACGCCCTGGCCGCCCGGGCCCGACGCGCGGTAGACGTCGACGCGGAGCTCGGACTCGTCGATCTCGACGTGGTCGGACTGCTCGACGACGGGCAGGACCTCGACGCCCGCGAAGGACGTCTGGCGGCGGCCCTGGTTGTCGAAGGGCGAGATGCGCACCAGGCGGTGCGTGCCCTGCTCCACGGAGAGCGTGCCGTACGCGTACGGCGCCTTGACGACGAAGGTGGTCGACTTGATGCCGGCCTCTTCGGCGTACGACGTCTCGTAGACCTCCGTCGAGTACCCGTGGCGCTCGGCCCAGCGCAGGTACATGCGCTGGAGGCGCTCGGCGAAGTCGGAGGCGTCGACGCCGCCGGCCTCGGCGCGGATGTTGACCAGGGCCTCGCGCTCGTCGTACTCGCCGGAGAGGAGGGTGCGGACCTCCATCTCGTCCAGCGCCTTGCGCACGGCCGTGAGCTCCGCCTCGGCCTCGGCGCGGGTGTCCGGGTCGTCCATCTCTTCGGCGAGCTCGAAGAGGACCTCGAGGTCGTCGATGCGCCCGCGCAGCGCCTCGGTCTTGCGGACCTCGGCCTGGAGGTGCGAAAGCTTGCTCGTGATCTTCTGCGCCGCCTCCGGGTCGTCCCACAGGGACGGGGCCGCGGCCTGCTCCTCGAGCACGGCGATGTCTGCCCTCATCTTCTCGAGGTCCAGAACGGCCTCGATCGACCCCATGGTCGAGGAGAGGGACTTCAGCTCTTCGGATACATCGACGACTGCCACGACACCAGCGTAACGGCTGGGCGCGAGAGCCCGGCCCCCCGGCCGCTCCCCGGGCCGGGTCGGGGGCCTGTTTCCGGCTCCTCCTAGGGCTGGGAGGGGGCCGATCGCTGGGAGTCCTGGGGCGGGGTGCCCTGGTCGTCGTCGCTGGTCGCGACGTAGCCGCCGACGCCCGCCGCGGCCACCAGCGCCAGCGCGGCCACACCCAGGGTGAGCCTGCGCTTGCGGACCGCTTCGGACCGGTGCCGGGCGGAGCCGGGCCGCCGCCCGCCGGCCGGCCGGGGGGCCCGGGCGGTGCCCAGAGGACCGCCGGACAGCTCGTCCGGGGCGGGGACGCGCATCGAGGTGTGGGTGTCCCGGTTCGAGTCCGTGGACGAGCCGGGGACCAGCGGGACGGCTCCCCTGCGGGGGGTGGAGGGAAGGGTGGGGTACGGGTCGTCCTCGTACGGCTCCGTGGCCGGCTCCGCGTCGGGCTCGTCGACATCCAGCGGCGGCATGCCCGCGACGAGCGGGAGCAGGTCGTGCAGGCGCGCGGCGAGCTCGGAGGCGCGCAGCCGGGAGGCGGGCGCCTTGGCCAGGCACTGGACGATCAACTGCCACAGCTCGTCCGGGATGCCGGGGAGCGGGACGACGGTCTCGGTGACGTGGCGGCGCAGGACGGCGCCGGGGTGGCCGCCGCCGAACGGGGTGAAGCCCGCGAGCAGCTCGTAGAGGACCGTCGCCAGGGCGTAGATGTCGACGGCCGCGCGGGGCGGCAGGCCCTCGACGATCTCCGGGGCCAGGTAGTCGGGGGTGCCGATGATCCGGTTGGTCTTGGTGCGGCGCGG
This sequence comes from Streptomyces sp. STAM6, assembly GCF_054963715.1. Taxonomy (NCBI): domain Bacteria; kingdom Bacillati; phylum Actinomycetota; class Actinomycetes; order Kitasatosporales; family Streptomycetaceae; genus Streptomyces; species Streptomyces sp. STAM6. The sequence continues at coordinate 159,821 of NZ_JBUEFZ010000010.1, forward strand.
GGTGTCGATCAGCTTCGCGACGCCGAAGTCGGTGAGGAGGGCGGGGTGGGCGCCGCCGGGCCCGAGCGGGCCCTCCATGTCCAGCAGGATGTTCTCCGGCTTGACGTCGCGGTGGACGACCCCGGCGGCGTGCGCGGCGGCGAGGCCCTCGGCGACGTCCGCGATGATCGCGACCGCCGCGGCGGGGGCGAGCCGGCGCTCGCGGTCGAGCCGGGTGCGCAGGTCGGTGCCGCGGACCAGGTCCATCACGAGCGCGAGGTCGTTGCCGTCGACGACGAGATCGCGGACGGACACCACGCGTGCGTGGTCGAGGCCGAGCAGGGCGGTGCGCTCCTGGACGAAGCGCCCGACGAGTTCCTGGTCCGAGGCGAGGTCCTCGCGCAACAGCTTGATGGCGACGGGGCCCTCGGGGCCCTCGCCGAGCCACACCGTGCCGGCGCTGCCCCGTCCGAGGATCTGATGGGCCGTGTACCGGCTGCCGATTTTCCGTGCCAAGACTGCTCCCTCAGCGGCTGGCGTTCCCGACAAAGTTACGCGGCCGCGGGCACCGGTACTCACCTCCGGGGGGAAATCACCCCCCGGAAGTCGACAAATCGGCAGAGTTACCGCTGTTACTGCGGGGCGGAGGGCGTCTGTGAGTCCGCGCCGAGCTGCGAGACCCAGTCGCTCACCTTCGAGATGCCGTCGCCGATGGCGTCCCAGTAGCTCTGGCCCTGGGCGACCCAGTCCTGGAGGAACGTCTCCCAGGCCAGCCAGCCGGCGCCGACCAGGATGACCACCATGAACAGGCAGCCCTTGAGACAGCCGAGACCGGGGATGCGCATCGGGTTGGCGCTGCGCTGCCGGGGGGCGCGCGGCTCACGCGGGGGGCGCGGGGCCGGCTGCCGCGGCTGCTGCTGGGGCTGCTGCTGCTGCGGAGGCTGCGGCGCGTACTGCTGCTGCGGCGGCGGCGCGTACTGCTGTCGCTGGGGTGGCCGCTGCTGGGGCCGCGGCTGGGGCGCGTACTGCTGCTGCGGCGGCTGCTGGTACTGCTGCTGCGGCGGCGGAGGCGCCTGGCGCTGGGGACGGCGGCGCAGCGGGTCCTGGCTCGGGTCCAGGTACTGCATCTGCGTCTGCTCGTTGCGGTCCCGGGCGGCGCGCAGCTGGGTCTGCCAGGGGTGCGGCTGCTCGGGCTGCGGCGGGCCGTCCGGACGCGGCGGTACGGGCGGCATGACCGCGGTGGGATCGGCCGCGCCCGGGGCACCCGGGCCGCCGGGGCCGCTGGTCGGCATGACGCTGGTGGCGGCCGCCGGGTCGTACTGGGGGCCGCCGCTCGGCAGGACCTGGGTCGCGTCCGCCGCGCCCGGGACCTGGGGCACCTGGGCCGGGGAGGGATCCGGGGCGAGGAGCGCGCCGACACCTTCGGCGGCCTCGATCTGGGCCGGCGTGGAGTGCACGCCGATGCCGGACGCGACGGTGCGCAGGCCACGGGCGAGGTTCTCGGCGCTGGGACGGCGCTCGGGGTCCTTGCTGAGGCAGCGCTCGATGACGGTCCACAGCGGGCCGGGCACCGTGGAGGGGCGGCGGGGCTCCTCGCTGAGGTGGCGGTGCAGGACTTCGAGCGCGGTGCCTCCGGCGAACGGGGGACGGCCGGTGACGAGTTCGTAGAGCAGGATGCCGGCGCCGTAGATGTCCACGGCGGAGGTCTGCGGGCGGCCCTCGGCCGACTCGGGCGCGACGTAGGCCGGCGTGCCCACGAACTCGTGGGTGCGGGTCAGGCCCGGGGAGTCCGCGAGGCGCGCGATGCCGAAGTCGGTGAGCATCGGGTGCATCTCGCCGTTCCGCTCGGCGAGCAGCACGTTGGCGGGCTTGAGGTCGCGGTGGACCACGCCGTCGGCGTGGCTCGCGGCGAGCGCGTCGGCGATCTGCGCGGTGAGGAGGGCCGCGGCGACCGGGGTGAGCGGGCCGTTCTCCCGGATGTAGCGGTGCAGGTCCGGACCGTCGACCAGGTCCATCACGAGGGCGAGCAGATCGCCCTCGACGACGAGGTCGCGGGTGCGCACGATGTTCGGGTGGGTCAGGCGGAGGAGGACGGAGCGCTCCCGCAGGAAGCGCATCACCACATCCGCGTCGTTCGCGAGCTCCTCCTTGAGGACCTTGATCGCGACGGTCTCGCCGGGCTGTCCCGGTACGGCCGCCTCGGCGCCCGCGGTCTCACGCTGGCGGGCTCGCCAGACGGTGCCCGTGGCGCCGCGTCCGAGCGGCTCCTCGAGCAGGTACTTGCTGCCTACCGGCCGCACGTCATGCGCTCCCTGCGATCGTGGTCCTTGCCTCCCCGGGCTCCCTCGCGGGCCTGCCCGGGTTTCCGACCCACTCTAAAGCCGCTCGCTGTCGCGCGGGGTGGTGAGCGGTCGGTCGCCTTCCGGTCCTGTTCGGAAGGAAGACGCGCGCGTCGTGCACTCGGTTGCCGCGACAACGCATCTCCGAGGGTCACACATGGACCCAAGTTGTGCGCAAGCTGGCGTTTCACTGATCACCGTCGATCGTTCAAGATCATTCGGGGGTGGGTCGCGGGCGTGTTGTCGGCCGCAGGTGCGAGGATGCCTCCAGCACGGCGCACCGCGGGGCCGGGGGTCACGCGGTCCGTGCCGACCTGTACCGGACGACGTGTCCGCGCCGGGTGGGGGGAGATCGACGGGCCGCTCCGCGAGCCCCTCCGCCTGCCGGGCGCGCCGCGCAGAAGGGACCGCTGACGGCGATGCAGATCCGGCTGACCGTCCTCGCCGCGCCGCTCGGCGGCCAGACCGCGGGGCGCGCCTGTGACGTGCTCGTCACCGCCCCCGCGGGTACCGCGCTGGCCGCCGTCGCCTCCGGGCTGGCGGCCGCCGTGTCCGGTCCCGACACTTCAGGCACCGTCGTGCTCTACGCCGGCCGAGAGCGGCTCGATCCCCAGCGCTGCGCCCTGGGCGAGCCCCCTCTGGTGGACGGCGCGGTCCTCTCGCTCCAGGTGCCCGGCGAGGACCACGCGCCCCTGGACGGCGCCTCGGCGCGCCTGCACGTGGTGGCGGGGCCGGACGCCGGCGGCGTGCATCTGCTGCACGGCGGGCAGATCCGGATCGGCCGCTCCGCGGACGCCGACGTGCCGCTCGACGACCCGGACGTCTCGCGGCTGCACTGCGCCGTGACCGTTTCGGAGAGCGGCCGGGTGACGGTCGCGGACCTCGGCTCGACGAACGGCACGACGCTCGACGGTGTGGAGGTCGGCTCCCGCCCGGTCCGGCTGACGCCGGGGGCACTGCTGCGGCTGGGCGAGTCGTCCCTGCGGCTCTCGGCGGGGCCGCTCTCCGGGGACGGCACCTCCGGGTCGCTGGTGACGGCCCCGGACGGCGAGGGCCATGTGCGCGTGAGCCGCTCCGGTGCCGGGGACGGCGCGGCGGAGCAGGACGGCGCGGACGTTCCCGCCCAGGCGGGAGCGGGGACACCGGCCCGCGGAGCCGTCCCACCGAGCATCCCGGCGCAGAGCGGTCCCCGCGACGGCGCGACGGCTCCGGCCGGGGGGCCGGCGAGCGCGGAGCCCCGCCCGGGCGTGGGTGCCGTCCTCGGCGTACCAGAAGGCGATGCCACGCACGCGCGGGCGCTGGACGTGCCGGACGAGGGCGAGGCCCAGGGCCATGGACAGGGGACGCCCCCGCGCGGGACGTCCGTGCCCCCCAGCGTGTACGACGACGGTGCCGTGAGGGTGCCCGCCCCGCCCCGCAAGCGCGGCATAGGAGCATGGGCCCGGCGCCTCGCGGGCGGCCGCGCGGAGGGCGCGGCGGCCGGGGACCCGCAGGGCGTCGAGCACCCGCCGGGCGCCCCCGCGGCACGCGGGATCGTCATGGAGAAGTGGCCGGACCCGGCGGCCGTGCTGCTCACCGCGCTCGGCCCCGGGCCCCGGCTGTGGGAGCGGGGGCCCGGCCACCCCGAGGCCCTGGTGGTCCGTCTGGGCTCGGCGGACCGGGCCGATCTGCCCGCCGTGCCCGTCACCGTCGGGCTGCGGGAGGCCGGCTCGCTCGGGCTCGCCGGCCCCAGGACCCGGCTGAGCGGGCTCGCGAGGTCGGTGGTGGCGCAGCTCGCCGCGCTGCACGCGCCGGCGGAGCTGGAGATCGTGCTGATCAGCGCCGACCGCAATCGGTCCCTGGAGACCCGCAAGCGGGAGTGGGGCTGGCTCGGCTGGCTGCCGCACGTGCGGCCGGCGCACGGCCAGGACTGCCGGCTGCTGCTGGCGTACGACCGGGACCAGGCGGAGGCCCGGACCTCCGAGCTGACCCGGCGGCTGGACGACGGGCCGCTCGGGCCCGGCTGGGCGAGCGCCGAGCGGCGGGCCGTCGAGGAGGAGGCGGCCCGGTTCGACGGCCCGCACACGGTCGTGATCGTGGACGGTGACCCGGGGTCGGCGGCGCTGCGGGAGACGACGGCCCGGCTGGCCGGCGCGGGCGCGGCCGCCGGTATCCATCTGATCTGTCTCGCCGAGACGCCGGCCGCCTCGCCGGTGTCGCCGGTCGCGGCGACGTACGAGACGGCGTGCGCGGCCTCGCTGCCGTTCCGTGAGTGCGGCGCGGTGGCGCTGCTGTCGGGCGACGTGGCGACGGCGCTGCGGCTGATGCGTACGGCGGGCGGGCAGCCGGCGGGCCACGGCACCGTCGGCGCCGTGGACGCCGTGTCCGCCGCATGGGCCGAGCGGTTCGGGCGGGCGCTGGCACCGCTGCGCGCCGAGGGCGCACCGCGCGGCCGGGCGGCCGCCATGGCGCTGCCGCCGTCGGCACGGCTGCTGGACGAGCTGGGCCTGGCCCGGGCCACGCCCGCGTCGCTGATGGCCCGCTGGGCGTCCGCGCCGGACGGCACCGCCGTGCTGGGCGCCGGGCCGCGCGGGCCGCTGTGCGTCGACCTGACCGAGGAAGGCCCCCATCTGCTGATCGAGGGCCCGCCGGGCAGTGGGCGTACGGAGCTGCTGCGCTCCGTCGCGGCCTCGCTGGCGGCCGGGTCCCGGCCCGACCGGCTGGGTCTGCTGCTGGTCGACGGCGCGGGCGGGGACCGCGGCGAGGGCCTGGCGCCGTGCACCGAACTGCCGCACGCCACCGAGCATCTGGTCGCCTCGGACCCGGTGCGGATGCGCGCGTTCGCGCAGGCCCTCGGCGCGGAGCTGAAGCGCCGCGCCGAGCTGCTGGGCCGTCAGGAGTTCACCGAGTGGCACGACCGGCAGGAGGCCGCGGACCGGACGGCCGGCCGGGGCAGGGCGGTCGCCGGCGAGCAGCGGGCGGGACAGCGCGTAACCGCCCAGGAGGAACAGCGGGTCGGACAGCGGGCGCCGGGCCTGCCGGAGCAGCGGGGCGGTGGTTCCGTCCCGCGGCCTTCCGCACAGCGGTCGGAGCCGGACGCCGCGCAGGCGGCCGAACAGAGTACGACGGGCGTCACCGGCCAGGTCGCCCGGCGCCCCGCCGGCAGTGCCGAGGAGCACGGCGACCCCCGCCCGGCGGAGGCGACCGGCCACCACCACGGCCGGCGTCCCGCGCCCACCGCCGTCCCGGGCCCCGCCGGCGCACCCGACCAGAGGTCCGGCCACCCGGCCGGTCATGGCGCGGGAGACACGACCGGCCACGGGCGGCATCCGCGGCCCGCCGACGGCACGCGTCCGTCCGGCGCACCCGACCAGCGGTCCGGACCGCACGCCGGGACGCCGACCGGTCCGCACCCGGCGGCCACGGCCGACCGGCGCGCGGCCGGGGCACCCGACCCGCACCCCGGCGCCGGGGCCGGTGCGCGCGGCGGGGAGCCGGACGCGGTGCCGGGGGGCCGCACCATGCGGCTGCGCCCCGCCGCCGACCGCCCCGACGAGGAGATCCCTCCGCCGCTGCCCCGCCTGGTGGTCCTGGTCGACGACTTCGACGCGCTGGTGGCGCCCGCGCTCGGCAGCCCGGGGCGGCCCGCGGCCGGGTCGGTCGTCCGGGCGCTGGAGGCGGTGGCCAGGGACGGTCACCGGCTCGGCGTGCATCTGGTGGCGGCGTCCGCCCGGCCGGAGCGCACGGCCGACACCGAGCTGGCCCACCGGGCCCGGCTGCGGGTGGTGCTGGACGCGCCGCCCGTCTCACCGGGTCCCGAGGACCCGGCGCCGGGCCGCGGCCGGCTGGGGCACCCGGACCGCCGGGTGACGCCGTTCCAGGGTGGGCGGGTGACCGGGCGCATCCCGCGCACGGCGACGCTGCGGCCCACCGTGGTGCCGCTGGAGTGGGAGCGGATGGGCGACCCGCCGGCCCGCCGCCCGGTGCGCGAGCTGGGCAACGGGCCGACCGACCTGGCGCTGCTGGCCAGCGCGCTGGAGCGGGCGGCCCGGTCGGTCGAGGCCGCCCCGCTGCCTCCGCTCACCGTCGTGCACCCGTGAAATCCCTTGTAAATCAGGGGGTTTGACCGCACGTCACGAGCGCATCACGATCAACGCCCCGACCCCGAAGGCGGTATTGCGACCCCCGGACACCGGGCGTAGACCTGTCGAACGGGACGAGCACGCGCACGGGAGAGACGGGGCAGTGATGCGTACAACTCTTCATACACGCAAGGCCGTCGTGGCGATGGCGGCCGCCGGTGCGCTCGCCCTCACCGGCTGCGGTGACGGCGACGGCGCCACGGGCGGCGCGGACGGGACCAAGGGGCCCGGCAAGGAGACCGCGACCGTTCGGCTGCCGAAGCTGGACGGGCAGCGGCTCCAGGTCGTGGCCGTGTGGACGGGGCCCGAGCAGCAGGCGTTCACCAAGGTCCTGGACGAGTTCGAGAAGCGCACGGGCGCCGAGGTGTCGTACGTGCCGACGCAGGACGCGATGCTGAACTACATCGGCACGAAGATCGCGGGGGGCTCCCCGCCCGATGTGGCGATGCTCCAGCAGGTCGGCGCCCTTCAGCAGGCCGTGGAGCGCAAGTGGGCCAAGCCGGCAGGTGCCGAGGTGAAGGCGCAGCTGGCGAAGAACTTCTCCAAGGGCTGGCAGGACCTCGGCTCGGTGGGCGGCACTCCGTACGGGGTGTACTTCAAGGCCGCGAACAAGTCGCTGGTCTGGTACAACGCCGCGGCGTTCGACAACGCGGGCGTGACCGAGTCGAATACACCGAAGACGTGGCAGGAGTTCCTGGCGACGGCCGAGACGATCTCCGCCTCCGGTGTCACGCCGGTCTCCGTCGGCGGCGCGGACGGCTGGACCCTCACCGACTGGTTCGAGAACATCTACCTCTCCCAGGCCGGGCCGGAGAAGTACGACCGGCTGGCCAAGCACGAGATCAAGTGGACCGATCCGTCGGTGAAGCAGGCGCTGACGACGCTCGCCGAGCTGTTCGGCAAGCCGAGTCTGATCGCCGGCGGGGCGGCCGGGGCCCTGCAGACGGAGTTCCCGGCCTCGGTGACGCAGACCTTCACGGGCGGCGATCAGCCCAAGGCGGCGATGGTTTTCGAGGGCGACTTCGTTTCGATCAACATCGGTCAGACCAAGGCCAAGATCGGCACGGACGCGAAGGTGTTCCCGTTCCCGGCGGTGGGCGCCGAGGCGCCGGTGGTGACCGGCGGCGATGTGGCGGTGGCCCTGACCGACAAGCCCGCGTCGCAGGCGCTGCTGACGTTCCTGGCCTCCCCCGACGCGGCGCGGCTCTGGGCCGGCGAGGGCGGGTTCATCTCCCCGAACAAGTCGCTGGACCCGGCGGCGTACCCGAACGACGTACAGCGCGACATCGCCGAGGCGTTGATCGCGGCGGGTGACGACTTCCGCTTCGACATGTCGGACCAGATGCCGCAGTCGTTCGGCGGCACGCCCGGCAAGGGCGAGTGGAAGGCGCTCCAGGACTTCCTGAAGAACCCCAAGGACATCGCGGGCACCCAGGCGCGGCTGGAGGCCGACGCCGCCAAGGCGTACAAGAGCTGACGCGATGACCGCGGCGAACGCGGGGGGCGGGGCTTCGCCCCGGCCCCCGGAGAAGCGCAGGGGTGACGCCTCGGGCACCGGCGCCGGCACGACCGTCCGGCGAGCCGTGCGGGCGGGCGGTCCGCGCGGCCGCCCGTCGCGCCGGGGCGTGACCGGTACGCGCGGGCTGGTGGCGGCCGGGTTCCTGCTGCCCGCGCTGGTGCTGCTCGGCGCCCTGGTGGTGTACCCGATCGGGTATTCGGTCCAGCGGTCGTTCTTCGACCAGTCCGGCGGCGGCTTCGCCGGACTGGACAACTACCTGGAGATCTTCACCGACGACACGATCCTCACGGCCGTGCGGAACAACGCGGTCTGGGTGGTGTTCGCCCCGACCGTCGCGACCGCGCTCGGGCTGATCTTCGCCGTGCTCACCGAACGGGTCCGCTGGGGCACGGCGTTCAAGCTGGTCGTCTTCATGCCGATGGCGATCTCGATGCTGGCCGCCGGGATCATCTTCCGGCTGGTGTACGAGCAGGACCCCGAGCGGGGCGTGGCGAACGCCGTATGGGTCGGTGTGCACGACACGTTCGCCGAGTCCGCCTCGTATCCGAAGGCACGCCCGCTTCCGGTGCATCCGCTGGAGGCGGCGGGCGGCGGGGCGTTCGTCACCAAGGAGCCGGTGCGTGCCGGGACACCGGTGCGGCTTCCGCTGGTCGGGGTGGCGCCCGGCAAGATGCCGGACGACGCCGGGCCCGCGCGGACGGCGCCGGCCGGTGACGACGGCGCGGTGACCGGCACCGCCTGGCTGGACTTCACCCGGGGCGGCGGGGGCACGACGAACGTCATCGACCCCACCGAGCCGGGCCTCAGGGGCCTCGAGGTGGAGGCCGTCAAGGACGGCCGGGTGGTCGCCACCGCGACGGCGGGCGCGGACGGCACGTTCTCCCTGCCCAAGGAGGCGGACGGCGCCCTGCTGCGACTGCCGGAGAGCAACTTCCGGGAGCCGTACAACGGCGTCGACTGGCTCGGCCCGTCGCTGGTCACCCCGGGGATCATCGGCTCCTACGTCTGGATGTGGGCCGGGTTCGCCATGGTGCTGATCGCGGCCGGTCTCTCCGCGCTGCCCCGGGAACTGCTCGAGGCCGCGCGGGTGGACGGCGCCAACGAGTGGCAGGTCTTCCGCCGGGTGACGGTCCCCCTGCTCGCGCCGGTCCTCGCGGTCGTCCTCGTCACGCTGATGATCAACGTTCTGAAGATCTTCGACCTGGTCTTCATCATCGCGCCGGGATCGGTCCAGGACGACGCGAACGTGCTGGCCCTCCAGCTCTACCGCTCGTCCTTCGGCACGGACGCCCACCTCGGCGTGGGCAGCGCGATCTCCGTCCTCCTGCTGCTGCTGGTGATCCCGGTGATGTTCTTCAACGTCCGCCGCATCAGAAGGGAGGGCCGGCGATGAGCGACACCATGGTCCGGGCCCGGCGGTCGCTCGGCGGTCGGATCGCCGCCCGTGCCGGCGGCGGGGCCCTGCGGGTCTTCCTCGTGCTCGTGGCGCTGTTCTGGCTGATGCCGACGGTCGGTCTGCTGCTCTCCTCGCTGCGCGACCCGGCCGACATCAGTGCCTCCGGCTGGTGGGAGGTCTTCACCGCCCCGGCGCAGCTGACCACCGCCAACTACGCGCGCCTCCTGGAGAACGAGACCCTCACGGGCTCACTGGTCTCCACCGTGTCGATCACCGTGCCGGCGACCGTGCTCGTGGTGGTGATCGGCTCGCTCGCCGGGTACGCGTTCGCATGGCTGGAGTTCCCCGGCCGTGACTGGTGGTTCCTGCTGGTGGTGGGGCTGCTGGTGGTGCCCGTGCAGGTGGCGCTGGTGCCGGTGTCGAAGCTGTTCGGTGTGATCGGCATCTTCGAGACGACGGCCGGCGTGGTGCTCTTCCACGTGGCGTTCGGCCTGCCGTTCGCGATCTTCCTGCTGCGGAACTTCTTCGCGGAGATCCCGCGCGAGCTGCTGGAGGCGGCGCGGCTGGACGGGGCGGGCGAGATCCGGCTGTTCACCCGGGTGGTCCTGCCGCTCGGCGGCCCGGCCATCGCCTCGCTCGGCATCTTCCAGTTCCTGTGGGTGTGGAACGACATGCTGGTCGCGCTGATCTTCGCGGACTCCGAGTCGCCGCCGATCACGGTGGCGCTCCAGCAGCAGGTACGCCAGTTCGGCAACAACATCGACGTTCTGGCGCCCGGGGCCTTCGTCTCGATGGTGATCCCGCTCGCCGTGTTCTTCGCCTTCCAGCGCCAGTTCGTCTCCGGAGTGATGGCGGGCGCCGTGAAGTGAGGGGGTCAAGTGACCCACGGGGCCCGGGGGATGATCCCTCGGGCCCCCGGTCCGGCATTTGTCCCCCGTATGCCACGGTCGGCGTAACCCGATCGGTTCATCGGCAGTTTCCGGGCCATGCCCCGGTTCAGCGTCATCGTCCCCGCGTACAAGGTTCAGGCGTACCTCCACGAGTGCCTGGAGTCCGTGCTTTCGCAGTCCTGCGACGATCTCGAGCTGATCGCCGTGGACGACTGCTCGCCCGACGGCTGCGGAACGATCATCGACGAGTTCGCCGCGCGCGACCCCCGGGTCGCCGCCGTCCACCTCACGGAGAACACCGGTCTCGGCCCCGCGCGCAACGCCGGTCTCGCCCGGGCGACCGGCGACTACGTCGTCTTCCTGGACGGTGACGACACGCTGGTCCCCGGGGCGCTGCAGGCGGTCTCCGACCGGCTCAAGGAGACCGACTCGCCCGACGTCCTGGTGTACGACTACGCGCGCGTGTACTGGTCGGGCGAGGCGGTGCGCCACGAGTTCCGCCGCCACCTCGGCCAGGGCGGCCCGGCGCCCTTCGCGCTCACGGACCGTCCCGGCCTCCTCAACGTCCTGATGGTGGTGTGGAACAAGGCCTACAGGCGGGAGTTCCTGGAGCGGGAGGGCTTCACCTTCCCGCCGGGGATCTACGAGGACACACCGTGGACCTATCCGGTGCTGATGGCGGCCGACACCATCGCCACCCTGGACCGGGTCTGCGTCCACTACCGCCAGCGCCGTACCGGCAGCATCCTGCGCACCACCAGCATCAGGCACTTCGATCTGTTCGAGCAGTACGACCGGGTCTTCGCCTTCATCGACGCCCACCCTGAACTGGCCCGCTGGCGCCCCGTCCTGTTCCGGCGGATGGTGGACCACTTCACCTCGGTGTTCACGGCGCCCGGGCGGCTGCCGCGCGGCACCCGCGCCGACTTCTTCCGCCGGGCCCGCGCCCACTACCACCGCTACCGCACCCCCGGTGCCACACCGAAGTTCACCACCCGGCTGCGGCACGCGTTCGTGCGCCTCGGCAGCCACCGCGCCTTCCGCGCCATCACTCTGCTCCGCGCGGCCAGGGGGCCGGCCCTGCGCCACGCCTCCACGGCGCTGCGGGCGGTGCGCGGCGCCCTGCTCCAGCTGCACTACCGCATCCAGCTCTGCCTGCCGCTGCGCGACGACCGGGCCGTGTTCAGCGCGTACTGGAGCCGTGGGTACGCCTGCAGCCCGGCGGCGATCGAGGAGCGGGTGCGGGAACTGGCCCCGCGGATCCGCACATCGTGGATCTGCGCCCCCGCGTACGCGCACACCGTTCCGCCCGGCACCCGCAAGGTACGGCCGGGGTCGGCGGCGTACTGGACGGCGCTGGCCCGCTCCCGGTACCTGGTCAACAACGTCAACTTCGACCGGCGGCTGGTGAAGCGGCGCGGCCAGCTGCTGATCCAGACCCAGCACGGCACACCGCTCAAGCACATGGGCCTGGACCTGCAGTTCCGGCCGGCCGCCGGCGGCACCACGGACTTCGCCGGGCTGCTGCGCAACATCGACAAGTGGGACTGCCTGGTGTCCGCCAACCCCCACTCCTCGATGGTGTGGGAACGGGTCTACCCGGCCGCCTACCGGATGCTGGAGTACGGCTCCCCGCGCAACGACGTCTTCCAGCGGGCGACCGCCACCGATGTGGCCCGGCTGCGTGAGACCCTGCGCATCCCGGCCGGTCACACGGCGATCCTGTACGCGCCGACGCACCGCGACCACGTCCGGCCGCAGCGCCGGCTGCTCGACCTGGAGCGGGTGCTGCTGCAGCTGGGCCCGCGGTTCGTGATCCTGGACCGCAGGCACCCCACGCACGGGGACGGCCCGGAACCGGTCGACCACCCGCGGATCATCGACGTCTCCGACCACCCCTCGGTCGAGGCGCTGTGCCTGGCGTCGGACGCGCTTGTCACGGACTATTCGTCGCTGATGTTCGACTACGCGGGCCTCGACCGGCCGATCGTCGTGCACGCCGAGGACTGGGAGGCGTACGACGCCACCCGCGGCACCTACTTCGACCTGCGGGCCTTCCCGCCGGGAGCCGTCGCCCGCAGCCAGGACGAGCTGATCGACATCTTCGCCACCGGTCACTGGCGCGGCTCGCGCTCCGCCCAGCTGCGCGCGGCGTTCCGGGCGCGGTTCTGTCCGTACGACGACGGGTTCGCCGCCGAGCGGGTGGTGCGGCACCTGTTCCTGGGCGAGGACCCGGCCGGTCTGCCGCCGGTCGTACCGCTGGAGAAGCGCAGTCCGGCACCGGCTGCGGGCGCCGCCGGGACGACGGTGTTCCCGGCGGCCCAGCGGCGCGCCCCGCAGGACGCCCCCGCGAGCCCCTAGACCGGGCCCGCGTTCAGTCGTCCCGGGTGCCGTCCAGCCGCGAACCTCCTTCCGGCACCCGGGCCTCCTCCCCGGGGCGCGGGCGGTCAGCCGCGGACCAGGGCCTTGGCCATCCGCCGCACCGGCCCGCGCTGCACGACCGGGCCGAGGAGCCGGCCGGCCAGGCCCCGCGGCTGCCAGCGGATCTGCAGCCGCCCCGCGTCCCGGCCCTCCGGCTCGACCGTGATCCGGTGCCGGCCGGGCCCGGCCACCTCGAACGGCTCGAAGTCCAGGGGCGCGAGCAGGACCCCGGTGTTGCCGGTGTGGCCGTCGCTCACCTCGAGCACCGGGTGGCGCACCCCCCGGAAGCCGTGCACGGGCAGCGGGGCGGCCGCCGGATCGAGCCGTACGACGCCCTCGAAGGCGCCGCGGCCCGCCGGGTCCATCCGCAGCCGGGTGGTGTGGCGCCGCCCGGCGGGCGAGAGGTGCACCCGGGCGGCGAGCGGGGCGAGCGGGAGCCGCAGTCCGGGGTCGTAGGTCCGTACGGTGAGGTCGACGGAGGAGCCCGGTCCCCGGTCGACGCGGGTGATCTCGTGACGGAACGAGGCCGAACCGAACGGGCAGCCCGCCAGGTCGAGTCCGGTCAGGTCGAGGTCGCGCCGGGCCGCGTCCCCGGCGGGCAGGGTGCCGCCCCAGTAGGTGCGGCCGTCCTCGCCGGTGACGGTCTCGCGGGGGCCGGCGCCGTGCCGCAGCCCCCGGGCGGCGAGGCGCGCCTCCTCGTACCGGCACTCCCGCAGCAGGCCGATCACGACGCGCTCGGTCCGGTCGAGCCGCTCGAAGGCCGTGTCCGAGAGGCCGTCGAGGTAGGGCATCAGGACGGCCGCGAACTCGGCGATCCAGCCGGTGTCCCGGCCGGGCAGGTCGCCGGCGTACAGCCGGAGGTCGTGGGAGAGGAACTTGTAGTCCTTCTCCTCGCGGACGGCCGCCGCGACGCCGTGTTCGGCGAGGAACCGGTCGATGCGGCGGGCGACGGTGACGCGGTCGCGGACGTTGGCGATGAGGTGGCGGCGGTTGGAGATGGTGGCGTCCCCGACGGCCGCGTGGGGCGCGATGTACCAGCGGTAGACGGGCTCGGTGATGACGGTGAACGCGCGGGCGAGGGTGTAGGCCTGGGCGGAGAAGAGCTGGTCCTCGTAGTGGAGCCCCTCCGGGAAGCGCAGGCCGTGCCGGTCCAGGAACTCCGCGCGGTACATCTTGTTCGTCGACAGGGGTTCGAAGAGGAGCCGGGGTTCGTCCTCGATGCCGCGGACGGTGCGGCGCCGGCCGAAGAGGTGCCCCATCCACAGCGAGGTGTCGCCGGTGTCGGTGCGGACCCGCTCGACGGCGCCCATGGTGAAGTCGGCGTCCTGCCCGGTGCGGGCGGCGTCGGCGTGGGCGGCGAGGAGCAGTTCCACGGCTCTGGGCGGCAGTTCGTCGTCGCTGTCGAGGAACATCAGGAACGGTGCGCGGGCGCTCTCGATGGCGCGGTTGCGCGGGGCGCCGCAGCCGCCGCTGTTCTCCGGCAGCCGCAGGACGCGGATCCGGTCGTCCTTGGCGGCCAGGGCGGCCGCGACCTCCGGGGTGGCGTCGGTGGAGTGGTCGTCGCTGATGACGATCTCGACGGCGCGGTGCGACTGGGAGCGTACGGAGTCGACCGCGCGCCGCAGCCGGCCGGCGTCGTTGTGGACGATGACGGTGACGGTGACGTCGGGGCCGGTGCCCGTGCGGGTGCTCATCGGCGTGCGGCCTCCTGCGGGGTGGGGGCGGGTGTGCGCCGGTCGAGCGGCAGCACGGGCGGCAGGCTCTCCTCGCCCTCGCCGAGGAACACCCGGCGTACGACGCGCTCGGCGGCGTGGCCGTCGTCGTACTCGCAGAACCGCAGCCGGAAGTCGTGGCGCTGTTTGGCGGCTGCCTCGTCGCACCAGGTGCCGTCGGTGAGGATGCCGGTGAGTTCGTCCTGGCTTCGGGCGACGGGTCCGGGAGGTTCGGCGAGCAGGTCGAAGCAGACGCCGCGGGTGACGGTGTAGGTCTCCCAGTCGTCGGCGTGGACGACGATGGGGCGGTCGAGGTTGGCGTAGTCGAACATGATCGACGAGTAGTCGGTGATGAGGGCGTCGGCGGCCAGGGCGAGGTGTTCGACGGGGTCGTAGCCGGTGACGTCGAGGACCCGGCGGTGCGGGGCGCCGGGCAGGGCGGTGTGGAAGTAGTGGCCGCGGACGAGGAGCACGGTGTCCTCGTCGAGCTGGTCGGCGAGCCGGACGAGGTCGAGGCGGGGTGTCCAGCGGGCCTCGTAGTCGCGGTGGGTGGGGGCGTACAGCAGGGCACGCCGGCCGGGTTCGATGCCGAGGCGGGCGCGGGCGGCCAGGACGTCGTCGGCGGTGGCCCGGTAGTGGATGTCGTTGCGGGGATAGCCGTAGTCGAGGGAGCGGTAGCCGGAGGGGTAGGCGCGCCGCCAGGTCTCGGTGGAGTGGCTGTTGGCGGAGAGGCTGTAGTCCCAGCGGTCGACGCGTTCCAGCAGGGTGTCGAAGTTGAGTCCGCGGGCGGCGGCGGGGTGGGCGCGCTGGTCGACGCCCATGCGTTTGAGGGGGGTGCCGTGGTGGGTCTGGACGTGGACGCTGCCGGGGCGCTTGACGACGGCGGTGGGGAAGTTGACGTTGTTGACGAGGTATTTGGCGCGGGCGAGGACGTCCCAGTAGCGGCGCGTCCCGGGGACGACGTGGTCGGTGCCGGACGGGAGCAGCGGGACCCGGTCCTCCTCGGCGATCCACACCTGGCGGATGTCGGGGGCGAGTTCGGCGAGTTCGGCGGCGATGGCGGCGGGGTTGCAGAAGACGCCGCGCCCCCAGTACGCGGAGAAGACCGCGAGGTCCTCGTCGACCGGCCGGCGCAGGGCGCGGTGGTAGCGGCGGCGGGTGCGGACGCCGGCCGCGCGGCGGGCCCCGGCGGTGACGCCGTCCTGGACGGTGCGGCGTTTGTCGTTGACGATCCGCAGCAGCCGGTAGCGCAGATAGGCGTTGTGGCCGAGCAGGGAGTGGCGTACGCCGTCGAGGCCGGCGGGCCGCCGGTGGCCGTCGGGCCGGTACCGGGCGGCGTGCCGGGCGGCCCGCCGGAAGTACTCGGTGAGCAGGGCGGGCGGCAGTTCGTCGCGGCGGGCGAGGGTGGCCAGGTAGTCGCCGACCATGCGGTCGTAGAGCCGGGCGCGCAGGGCGGCGGGCGTGTCGGCGGCGGCGGACAGCCGGTGCAGCCGCTCGTACTGGCCGAAGACGGTGAAGTACTGCTCGGCACCGGCCGCGCGGCGCTGGGCGGGCCGGTCGGTGCGGTGGGCGAGGGCGACGGTGTCGCAGCAGGCGACGGAGCGGGCGAGGAGCAGCACGGCGTGCGAGAGGTACAGCTCGTCGTGGCCTTCGGTGCCGATCAGTTCGGGGTGGTCCTGGAGGAGTCGGGCGCTGATGAGCCGGTTGCCGAGGACGGGCGCGAGGTCGAGGAGGGCGGGGGTGGCGGCGAGGGTGGTGGTCGCGGGGGCCCGGCCGAGGATGGCGGTGTCGCCGCTGGGGGCGGCGTCGTCCCACCAGGTGGCCCGGTGGTGGTCGCACACCAGGACGTCGGGCCGCACGGGGGTGCCGCCGAGCCGGTCGAGCCGGGTGGCGAGGGCCGCTGCCGCGCCGTCGGGGAGCCGGTCGGCCGGGTGCAGGAACTGCAGGTAGGCACCGGTGGCGGCGCGGGCTCCGGCGGCCCGGGCGACGGCGGCGGGGGCGCCTGGCGGGACGGGGACCACGGTGACGCGCGGGTCGCGCAGTTCGTGGACGCCGACGAGGGCGCGGGCGGTGTCGTCGGCGACGGTCACCACGATGTCGAGGTCGGGGTGCGTCTGTCCGGTGACGCTCTCCAGGCAGGCGCGCAGCCGGCTGTGTTCGCAGCGGCCGGACACGATGACGCTGAGGTGGGTCATGGGGGGCGTGCGGTCCTTGTAGAGGGGGTTCAGTTGCGTTGGCCGGCGAAGACGGTGACCAGGCCGATGACCACCAGGAGGGAGCCCGTCCAGGTCCACACCGAGGTCCGCTCGTGCAGGAGCGTGGAGCCGGCCAGCACGATCAGCAGGTAGCCGAGGGCGTTGAAGGGGTACGCGACCGAGAGCGGCACCCTGGCGAGGGTGGACATCCAGGCGACGGCGGAGACGGCGAAGACCGCGAGCCCGAGCACGACCCAGGGTGTGGTGGCGGCCCGGGCGGCGAGGGAGCCGCCGTCCTTCTCGGCGGCGGTGGCGGCGGCGCGCATGCCGTGCTTGAGCATGATCTGCCCGGCGGCGGACGAGAGGACCGCGAAGAGCAGCAGGAGGAGGCTGGGCAGGGTCACGGTCCTTCTCCCGGTTGCCGCCGGTGGCGGCTCACACGCCCACGCGGTCGGTGGGGGCGCGGTCGGCGGGGGTGAACTGACGGTTGAGGATGTCCTGGACATCGATGTGCTCCCCAGCGATGAGCGTCCGCGCCGCGTGCGGCGTGAGCAGGGCGACGTACTGGTAGCCGAAGAGGGTCGGCCGGATGCGGGTCAGCAGCTTCGACACCCGGCCGAGGACGGTGGCCGGGAGGCCGCCGCCGAGCACCGACCAGAAGGGGGCGCCGGTCGCGGTGAGGGACAGCACGTCGTATCCGGCGGATCGGACGGTGCGGCGCAGGCTGGCGCGGGTGAAGAAGCGCAGGTGGGTCTCGTCGAGGATGCCGCGCCGGTCGTAGTCGAAGATGCCGAGGGCGACGCGCAGCCGGGAGTACCAGTGGCCGAAGTTCGGTACGGACAGCAGGACCCGGCCGCCCGGGGCGAGGACGTCGCGCAGCCCGTTCAGCAGGTGTTCGGGCCGGGAGAGGTGTTCGACGACGTCTCCGGCGACGATGTAGTCGTAGTCGTCGCCGATGCCGTCGGGCAGGCCGTCCTCCAGGTCGGCGAGGAGGAATCCGCCGGAGCAGCGCTGCCGTACGCCGTCGGTCTCGACGCGGTCGATGCCGGTGACTTCGTGGCCGAGGGCTTCGAGGCGCTCGGCGAAGAGGCCGCCGGAGCAGCCGACGTCCAGGACGCGTCCCGGCGGCAGGGTGCGCATCGCCTCCAGGATGACGGCGTGCGAGGAGCCGTCGCCCTCCTTGAAGGCGTACGCGGCGGGTTTGGGGATCCAGTCGCAGGTGCCGAACCCCTTCTTGGCCAACCGGTAGGCGAGGACGTCCTTGATGACGTCCTTGGCGTACCGCATGCCGTTGACGTAGCAGATCTCGTCCCCGTAGTAGGTGGGGATGGGGATCTCCCGGATGCGCATCCCGGCGTCGACGAGCTGGACGATGATCTGGGTGTCGAAGTCGAAGGCGTCGGTGTTGCGGTCGATGGGCAGGCGCCGCAGGGCGTCGACCTTGTAGGCGCGGTAGCCGGAGTGGAATTCGGTGAGCCGGGAGCCGATGAGGGTGTTCTCCAGGCGGGTCAGGACGCGGTTGCCGAGCCATTTGTAGACGGGCATGCCGCCGCGCAGTGCGTCCTTGGGCCGCATCATCCGTGAGCCGAACACGGCTTCGCACTCGCCCTTCTCGAGCGGCTCGACCATGTCGGGCAGCAGTTCGGGGGCGTACTGCCCGTCGCCGTGCAGCAGCACGACGATGTCCAGGCCGCGTTCGGCGGCCAGGGCGTAGCCGGCCTTCTGGTTGCCGCCGTAGCCGAGGTTCTTGGTGTGCCTCATGACGACCGTCGGCGGGCTGCCGTCGTGCTGGGACCAGCGGCAGCCGGCGGTGAAGGTGGCGTCGTGGCTGGCGTCGTCGAGGATCAGGATCTCGGCGATCTTCGTCCGGAAGTCCTCCGGGATGCGGTCGAGCGTCTTCTCCAGGGTCGTTTCCGCGTTGTACGCCACCACGAGGATGCCGATCCGGGGGCCGGCGCCCTCCGTCCCGGGACTCGCGGGACCCATGGGACTCACAGGATGCACGGGGCTCTCGGGACTCACGTGACTTCTCCGATCTCGCGGGGTCGGGACGGGGTCAGTTGGCGGAGGAGGGTGACTGCTCTGCCGTGCGTGGTCCGGCGATGTCCACGGCCGGCGCCGGGCCCCGTGGACGGGGGGCCGCCCGGGCGCGCCGGATCGCGGTGAGGAGGCACACCGCGAGGACCGCCCAGCCGAGCGCGCCGAACGCCATCTCCGTGTCGGTCCAGTGGACGGGCCGCTGCCCGGAGTACACGGACGCGGTCACGCCGCCGACGACGACCCCGTACGTGAGCCCCTGCCACAGGCCGACGACGAAGAGCCCGGCCGCCGGCCAGGCGAGGTACTGCACGCCCGACGCGGTGCTCAGCAGGAGCAGCAGCCCGAGCGTGACGGCGACGGCGAGCGGGGTGTCGGCGGGGCGGCGCAGGGCGATCCACACCCCGACGGCCATGATCACGGCGACGATCAGATAGTGGCCGGGGCCGCGCAGTACGGTCACGAGTTCCTCGGGCACACCGGCCCAGCGGGCGAACCGCACGATGCCCCAGAAGCTGAAGTTGCCGCCCGCGTACTCCAGCACCTTGGCCTTGAGCCCGCCGGGGACAGTGGCGGCAACGGGCCCCCACACGGCGAGGAACAGCACCGCGAAGCCGGCCGTGAACCGCAGCAGTGTGCGCCGGCCGGAGCGCCAGGCGGCGGCGAAGAGCAGCGGTACGGCCACCACCGGGATCAGTTTGACGCTGATGCCGGCGGCCGCGGAGAGGCCGGCCGCCAGGGGCGCGCCGCGGTCGGTGAGCAGGTACGCGGCGGCGAAGGCGAACATCACCGCGACCGTGTCGGTGTTCCCGTGGTAGCCGGAGGTGGCCACCAGGACGGGGCACAGGGCCGCGCCGAGCGCGCAGAGGACGGCCGTCCGGAGCCGTCCCCGCCGCCGCACGATCTCGAAGACCAGGAGCACGGTGAGGAAGTCGGCCAGGCACGCCGGGAAGCGGATCAGGGGCCGCCAGGGGATGTGCTCCTGGGCGAGTCGTTCGAGCCCCAGCAGCAGCCAGCTCGCGAGCGGGGGGTGGTTGTAGACCGGCAGCCAGGGCAACGGCTCGGCGTAGACGCGAATGGGGTCCGTACGGGCGATGGCCCGCGCGAAGCCCCAGAAGAAACGCACGTCGGCGGGCCCGCGGGTGGATGCCGCGAGCGCCACTTTCGACACGAACGCGATCGCCGCGACCACGAGGACGGCGATCCGGGCTTTCCGTACATCCCAGGACAGGGACGACATTCGGACGTTCATGGTGGCCGAACGTAGCAATACCTGCGGCACCAGACGAAGCACCGATTAACACACTTAACCCGGACCGGAGTTCACCGCGGGCCCGCAGGGAGGCGTTATCGCCCCGGAAATGAATTCCCGAATCACACGTATGGCCCATCACGTAATTCGTGGCGCTCAACTCTCGTTCACAACCTGCACCTTGTTCCGTATCCCCGCACCCCAGGTCAGGTCGGTCGAAGTGAAAGCTCTCGTACTCTCCGGCGGCGCCGGCACCCGGCTGCGCCCCATTACGCACACCTTCGCCAAACAGCTCGTGCCGGTCGCCAACAAGCCGGTGCTCTTCTACGGACTCGAATCGATCGCCGCGGCCGGCATCCGGGACGTCGGCATCATCGTCGGCGACACGGCGGAGGAGATCCGGGCCGCGGTGGGGGACGGCTCCCGATTCGGTCTGGACGTCACCTACATTCCCCAGGCCGCGCCGCTCGGACTGGCCCATGCCGTCCTGATCGCCCGGGAGTTCCTCGGCTCCGACGACTTCGTGATGTACCTCGGGGACAACTTCATCGTCGGCGGGATCACCGATCTGGTCGAGGAGTTCCGCTCGACCCGGCCCGACGCGCAGATCCTGCTGACCAAGGTCCCGGACCCGCGCGCGTTCGGCGTGGCCGAGCTGGACATCGACGGGCGGGTGGCACGGCTGGAGGAGAAGCCCGCGGTCCCGCGCAGCGACCTGGCGCTCGTGGGGGTCTATCTCTTCTCCCCCGCCGTGCACGAGGCCGTCCGGTCCATCCGGCCCTCGGCCCGCGGCGAACTGGAGATCACCCACGCCCTGCAGTGGCTCATCGACGAGCGGCGCACCGTCAAGTCGACGATCATCTCCGGCTATTGGAAGGACACCGGGAACGTCGCGGACATGCTGGAGGTCAACCGGTCGGTCCTGGAACTGCTGACCCCGCACAACGAGGGCACGGTCGACGACGCCACCGAGATCATCGGCCGGGTACGGATCGGCGGCGGTGCGACGGTGCGCGGCTCGCGGATCGTCGGTCCGGTCATCATCGGCGCCCACACGGTCGTGGAGAACTCGTACATCGGGCCGTCGACCTCCATCGCGGAGGACTGCCGGGTGACGGACAGTGAGATCGAGTACTCCATCGTGCTCAGCGGCTCGTCCCTGCTCGGCGTGGGGCGCGTGGAGGCCTCGCTGATCGGCCGTAACGTCGAGATCACCCCGGCCCCGCCCATCCCGGCCGCCCACCGCCTGGTGCTCGGCGATCACAGCAAGGTGCAGATCTCCGCATGAACACCGTCACTCGCGTCCTGGTGACCGGCGGCGCCGGTTTCATCGGCTCGCACTACGTCCGTACGCTGCTGGGGCCCGAGGGCCCCGGCGGCCTCCAGATCACCGTCCTCGACCGGCTCACCTACGCCGGCAACCCGGCCAACCTGCACTCCGTGCGCGACCGTCCGGAATTCGCCTTCGTGCGCGGCGACGTCTGCGACCCGGTCCTGGTCGACAAGCTGGTCTCCGAGCACGACGAGATCGTGCACTTCGCCGCCGAGTCGCACGTGGACCGGTCCATCCAGGGCGCCGACGCGTTCGTGCGCACCAATGTGCTGGGGACGCAGACCCTGCTCGACGCGGCGCTGAGGAACCGTATCGGCACCTTCGTGCAGATCTCCACGGACGAGGTCTACGGCTCGCTGGAGACCGGCTCGTGGACGGAGGACGAGCCGGTCCGGCCCAACTCCCCCTACGCCGCGACCAAGGCGGCCGGCGATCTCCTGGCGCTGTCGTACCACCGCACGCACGGACTCGACGTGCGGGTGACACGCTGCTCCAACAACTACGGCCACCACCACTTCCCCGAGAAGCTCATTCCGCTGTTCATCACACGGCTGCTCGACGGCGGCCGGGTGCCGCTGTACGGCGACGGCTCGCACGTCCGGGACTGGCTGCACATCGACGACCACGTCCGGGCGGTCGAACTGGTGCGCACCCGGGGCCGGGCGGGCGGGATCTACAACATCGGCGGCGGTACGGAACTGACCAACCGTGACCTGACCGCACTGCTGCTGGAGGCCTGCGGCGCCGACTGGTCGCGCGTCGACCACGTCGGGGACCGCAAGGGGCACGACCGGCGGTACTCGGTCGACTGGACGAAGATCCGCGAGGAACTGGGGTACGTGCCCCGCAAGGACTTCTCCTCCGGGCTCGCGGAGACCGTCGCCTGGTACGAGCAGAACCGTTCCTGGTGGCAGCCGCTGCTGGACCGGGCGGCGCTGTGACCTGGCTCGTGACCGGCGCCGCCGGAATGCTGGCCCGGGACGTGCTGGCCCTCCTGGGTGACGAGGGGGTGGGTCTGGACCGGGGAGGGCTGGACGTGTGCGACCCGGCCGCGGTCCGCTCGGCCCTGACGACCCTGCGCCCGCGCGCCGTCGTGAACTGCGCGGCGTGGACGGCGGTGGACGACGCCGAGTCCCGGGAGACCGAGGCGCTCGCGGTCAACGGCACGGCGGTGCGGCACCTGGCGGAGGCGTGCGCCGCGGCCGGCTGCGCCCTGCTCCACGTCTCCACCGATTACGTCTTCGGCGGCCACGCGCGCGTGCCCTACCCGGAGGACGCCGTCCCGGGCCCCCGCACGGCCTACGGCAGGACCAAGCTGGCCGGCGAGCGGGCCGTGCTGGAACTGCTGCCGGAACGCGGCTACGTGGTGCGCACGGCGTGGCTGTACGGGGCGGGCGGGAACAACTTCGTCCGGACGATGCTGCGGCTGGAGGCGACCCGGGAGTTCCTCGACGTGGTCGACGACCAGCGCGGCCAGCCGACATGGACCGCGGACGTGGCCCGGCTGCTGGTCGCCCTGGGCCGCTCCGGGGCGCCCGGCGGTGTCTACCACGCCACCAACGGGGGCGAGGGCACCTGGTGCGACCTGGCCCGTGAGGTCTTCCGCGGCGTGGGCGCCGACCCGGCCCGGGTCCGGGCGACGACGAGCGCGGCCTACGTCCGCCCGGCACCCCGCCCCGCCTACAGCGTGCTCGGCCACGGCCGGTGGCGGGAGGCGGGGATCGCGTCCCCGCGGGACTGGCGGGAAGCGCTGCGGGAGGCGCTTCCCGCTCTGTCCGGGACCGGGTCCGCCGGGCCGCGATGACCGTCAGCGCGCGGCGAGCACCTCGCACAGCCGCGCCCGCAGCCGTTCGTCCGCACGGACCACCTCGTGGTCCAGCACCGCTCCGGTCACGCGGGTGTCGCCCTCGGCGAGGACCCTCAGGCGGCGGACCTGGTCCGGTGTCAGGGCCGCCGCGCCCAGCGCCTCCAGGGCGTCGCACGCCCCCATGAGGTCGGCACGCAGTTCGGCGGACCGCAGGGCGGCCTCGGCCAGCGCGGTCCGGTCCAGGGCGTCCGGTTCGGCGACGGCGGCGAGGGCGAGGACGGCGGAAGGCGCCTGCTCGGGGTCGTCGAGCAACTTCCTCAGGCCCGGGACCAGCGGACGTGCGGCCGGGCCGAGGAGGGCGGCCGCCCGCGCGGCACGTGCCGCGCTCCAGCAGAACCAGGGCTCACCGGCGGCCCGGCGCAGCACCGAGCCCAGGATGTCGAGCGGCGTGTCCGTCTCCCCGGCGACGTGCCAGAGGGCTTCCGCGACGGCCACGTCGGCGTCGAGCTCCGGCGAGGTGGACGAGCCGTCGGCGCGCGGCGCGCTCACGGCGTCCCGCAGGGCGGGGAGCAGGGCCCGGGCGCCCGGGCCGAGTGCGGCGGCCGTCCGGGCGGCTTCGACGACCAGGTCGGGGCCACCCTCCAGACGTCTGTCGAGCACCTCCAGGAGCGGGCCGCTCTCGCCGGTCAGGTCGTACAGCGCCCGCGCGACCGCGAGCGAGCCGTCGGCGGCCGCCTCGCGCAGCACACCGGCGGCCCGTGCGCGCTCGTCACCCGGGTCGCGTTCGTCGCCGCCGGGGCGTTCGGCCGTGTCCGCACGGCCGGCCGGGGCCGCCGCGACCGCCGCGATCGTCTCGGCCGCACGGCCGGGGAAGCGGGGCAGCACCGCGTACAGCTCCGGCAGTGCCGGGGCGGCCCGCGGGCCCCACTGCCGCAGCAGGTTCATCAGCAGCAGGGGCTCCTCGGCCCGCGGGTCGTCCCCGGCCAGCCGGACGCGCACGGCGTGCAGCAGCTCGGCGTTGAACGGGAAGACCGTGCCCGCCGGCGCCATGAACCCGGCGGCGGCGTCGAGTGCGCGGGGCCGGTGCCCCAGGTGCCGGGCGAGCAGCCGCGCGGCCTGCTCGGGTGCCACGGCGGCGAGCGCGGCCAGTGCCTCGTCGGCGGCGTCGCCCTCGCCGTCGGCCGTCCGCTCCAGCATCGGGGCGGCGTCCGCCGCCGCGGGCCCGAGCAGGGTGAGGAGGGGGAGCGTGGCACGCACCGCGCCAGGCTCGGCGGCGAGTTCGAGCAGGACGGGCATGAGCAGCGGGGGCAGGCCGCGGGAGACCCGGCAGGCCAGTTCGGCCGCCCACAGGGCTTCGGTGCGGACCTCGGCGCGGCCGTCCCGCAGTGCGGCGTGCAGCAGGGCCGCCACGGCGGCCCGGTCGGCGTCGGTGTCACGGTTCAGCAGCGCGCCGACGATCGCGTGCAGCGGTTCCGTGCGTTCGATGTCGAGTCGCTTCACCATCAGCGGGTCGGCCGGGAGCAGGGACAGGACGGTGTCGTGGTGCGCCGCGCTCCAGGGCGCACCACCGTCGAGGGAGGCGAACACGGCGGCGATGCGCAGGTGGGGTGCCTGGGCCGGGTCGAGTGCGGCTTCAGCGAGGACGGTGGCGCCGGCGGCGTCCAGCCGGGCGAGCGCGGTCAGCAGCTCCGCCCGTACCAGGGGCGCCCGTTCGTGCTCCCAGCGGTCGCGCAGTACGGGCAGCACGGACGCTTCGCGGGTCTGTCCCGCGGCCCAGGCGGCGGCCTGCCGTATCCCGGTGTCCCGGTCGGAGAGCAGCGGCAGGATCAGCGGGAGCTGCGCGACGACGGCCGCCCGGACGGCGCCGGGTTCCGTGTCGCACTCGTCCTCGCTCTCCGCCATGCCGCCGAGCAGCCCGAGGATGTCGGCCGCGGCGCGTCCGGCCGACGCGATCCGGGCGAGGAAGGGCACCACGGCGACGGTTGCGGGGTAGACCGTGCCCTGGTGCAGAACGCTGCTGTACAGCTCGGACACGGCTTCCTCCGCCGCCCCCGGGTCGTCACCGGCGAGCGCGCGGAGGACGTCCGGGAGGTCGTCGGCGCTTCCGTAGGCGTGCGAAGTGGTGTGCCAGGGCTGGTCGTCGAGGCCGTCGAGCGCGCGTGCGAGATCCATGCGCGGATCCTGGCAGAAGGGCCCGGCGGCCGGCAGCCCCGGGCACGTCCGTGGCCCGGCACGGGCGCGGAGCGGCGCCGGTGCGCCCGTCACGGCCGTGCCGGTGATCCGGTCACGGCTGCGCCGGGATCAGCGGACGGGCGATGCCGGCCCGCAGCGTCTCGTACCAGTCGGCGCAGACCGTGTAGGACGGCAGCAGGCCCTGGCGTTCCGCCTCGGCGAGGGTGGGGGCCGACGCGTCCTTCTCGGACAGGACCGGGGTGAGCCCGGCGGGCCATTCGATGGCGAGGTCCGGGTCGAGCGGGTGGACGCCGTGTTCGCGGGCGGGGGCGTAGCCGCGCGAGCAGAGGTAGACGACGGTCGCGTCGTCGGTGAGCGCGATGAAGGCGTGGCCCAGGCCCTCGGCGACGTGGACGGCGCGGTGGTCGCGGTCGTCGAGGGGCACGGCCTCCCAGGCCCGGTAGGTCGGGGAGCCGGTCCGGATGTCGACGATCACGTCGAGCACGGCGCCGCGGACGCAGGTGACGTGCTTGGCCTGGCCGGGCGGCACGTCGGCGAAGTGGATGCCGCGCAGGGTGCCGCGGGCCGAGACGGAGCAGTTGGCCTGGGCGAGGCCGAGGCCGTGGCCCGCGGCCTCCACGAGCTCGGGTGCCCGGAACCACTCGTGGAACGTGCCGCGGTCGTCCCGGAAGATCTTCGGTTCCATGACCCACGCGCCTTGAATGCTCAGTTCACGCATCGGTGGCCCACCGTCCTTTCGTGTCGGCAGGCTCAACCGCCTGGCGCCCGGGGCGTCACTCGGGCCACGACCGGACGGGTGACCGTCAGCTCCTGAGCGCGGCGACGGCGGCCGTGGCGAGGTCGTCGAGGTAGCCCTCGGGGAGGTCGGTGCGGATCACGACGAGCCGCCAGTAGAGCGGTCCGACGATCAGGTCGAGGGCACGGTCGGGGTCGGTCCCCTCGGGGAGTTCCCCGCGGGCGACCGCGTCCCTGACGACCAGGGCGGCCACGCCCTGCTGGCTGTCGAGCAGGGCCGCCTTGACGGCGTCGGCGATCTCGGGGTGGCGGGCGGCCTCGACCAGGAGGTCCGGGATGACCTGCGAGGCGACGGGGTGGCGCAGTGTGTGCGAGGCGACTTCGAGCAGGGCGCGCACGTCCCCGTAGAGCGAGCCGGTCGCCGGTGCGGGCAGGCCCTGGGCCGCGAAGGCGGTCACCAGGTCGAGCACGAGCGACAGCTTGGACTTCCAGCGCCGGTAGACGGCGGTCTTGCCCACGCCGGCCCGGCGGGCGATGCCCTCGATGGACATGCGGGCGAAGCCGACCGCGGCCAGCTCCTCGAAGACGGCGGCACGGATGGCGTCCGTCACGTCCTCCCGGAGCACCGCCGCTCCGGCGGGCGCGCGGCGTGGGGTCCCGGGCTGCGTCGTCATGACCCGGATCATAGCCGCCGCCCACGTGACGACGGGACGGTTGCGTTCCGACGTGACCGCGCCCTACTCTCGACGTGGCGACGATACGGTTCCGTTCCGTCGCTCCGACCACTGAGAGGGGACCGCCGTCGTGAGCACCCGGACACTCGCCCCGCCGCCGGTGGAGCCGGCCGACGATCTGCGGGCGCTCGCCCTGCGGCACGGGCTGACCGTCAGCGGCGCGCGCCCTCCGCTCCGGGAGTACGTCCGGCAGCTCTGGTCACGCCGGCACTTCATCACCGCCTTCGCGACGGCCCGCCTGACCGCGCAGTACAGCCAGGCCCGGCTGGGCCAGGTGTGGCAGGTGATGACCCCGCTACTCAACGCGACGGTCTACTACTTCATCTTCGGCGTGCTGATGAACACCCGCAGCGGCGTCCCCGACTTCGTGCCGTTCCTGGTGACCGGCGTCTTCATCTGGACCTTCACGGCCGGCTCGATCACCGCCGGCACCCGCGCCATCAGCGGCAACCTGGGGCTGGTGCGGGCCCTGCACTTCCCGCGCGCCGGCCTGCCGATCGCACTCGGGCTCCAGCAGCTCCAGCAGCTGGCCTTCTCGCTGTGCGCCCTGGTGGCCATCCTGTTCTGCTTCGGCGTGACCCCCGGCCCGTCCTGGCTGCTGGCGGCCCCGGCGCTCCTCCTCCAGGCGCTGTTCAACACCGGCGCCTCGATGGTGATGGCCCGGCTCGCGGCCCGCACCCCCGACATCGCACAGCTGGTGCCGTTCGCCCTGCGCACCTGGATGTACGTCTCCGGCGTGATGTGGAGCGTCCAGCACGTACTGGCGAACAACCATCTGCCGCGCGCGGTCCTGCTGGCGCTGGAGTGCAACCCGGCCGCCGTCTACATCGACCTCGTGCGCTTCGCGCTCATCGGCAGCTTCACCTCGGACCAGCTGCCGCCGCACGTCTGGGCCGTCGCCACCGGCTGGGCGCTGCTCGCGTCGGTGGGCGGCTTCATCTGGTTCTGGAAGGCGGAGGAGACGTACGGCCGTGGCTGACACCCGCACCGCACAGCGGATCCCGACCGTCGTGGTCGACGGCGTCCATGTGAAGTACACCGTCCAGGGCGCGGGCCGGAACACCGGCAGGAGCAGCGCCCCCGCCGCGCTCGGCAGGCTCCTGTCACGCCGGCGTACGCCCCCCGGCACCCGTACGGTCCACGCCGTCAAGGGCGTCAGCTTCGCCGCGTACAAGGGCGAGGCGATCGGACTGATCGGCTCCAACGGATCGGGCAAGTCGACCCTGCTCAAGGCGATCGCCGGGCTTCTGCCGGCGAGCGAGGGCCGGATCTACACCCACGGCCGGCCCTCCCTCCTCGGTGTGAACGCGGCACTGATGGGCGATCTGACCGGTGAGCGCAACGTCGTCCTGGGCGGGCTCGCGATGGGCATGTCCCGCGAGGAGATCCAGGAGCGCTACGAGGAGATCGTGGACTTCTCGGGGATCAACGAGAAGGGCGACTTCATCTCGCTGCCCATGCGCACGTACTCCTCCGGGATGGGCGCCCGGCTGCGGTTCTCCATCGCCGCCGCGAAGAGCCACGACGTCCTGCTGATCGACGAGGCGCTGGCGACCGGCGACGCGAGGTTCCAGCGCCGCAGCCAGGAGCGGATCAACGAGCTGCGCCAGGAGGCGGGCACGGTCTTCCTCGTCACCCACAGCAACTCGACCGTCCGGCAGACCTGCGACCGGGCAATCTGGCTGGAGGCCGGGAGTCTCATGATGGACGGCCCGGCGGGGGACGTCGTCGACGCGTACGAGGCACACACGAAGAAGAAATAGTCTGAATTCCGGACATAATGCTCTAAAGTGCGGCGGGATGACGACGTATCGGATCAGCGCACCCACCCGGACCCCCCGGTTCAGTGGCCGGCGACCCTACATGCCCGCCCTGCTCTCCGTCTGGGTCCTCACCCGTGCCGGGATGCTCCTGCTGCTGTGGGACGACAGCCTCGGCATCGGCGGGATCGCCCGCGAGGTCTACCTGCAGTACCAGCACTGGTACGGACGGCTCTCCGCGGGAGACTTCCCGTTCGGCGACGCCTCCTGGCAGTACCCGCCCGGAGCGGGCCTGGTCTTCCTGGCGCCCGGGCTGGTGCCCGGACTGACCTACTTCCAGGCGTTCGTGGCCCTGACCCTGTTCGCCGACCTGGCCG
This sequence comes from Streptomyces sp. STAM6, assembly GCF_054963715.1. Classification (NCBI taxonomy): domain Bacteria; kingdom Bacillati; phylum Actinomycetota; class Actinomycetes; order Kitasatosporales; family Streptomycetaceae; genus Streptomyces; species Streptomyces sp. STAM6. Next base: position 188,621 of record NZ_JBUEFZ010000010.1, read on the forward strand.
TCGCCGTCGCCCTCGCCCGTGTCGGGGGCAGCGGCGCCTGGGTGTGGGTGGGCGGGCTGCCGCTGCTGGCTCACCTGCCGCTCGCCCGGTACGACGTCCAGGTCACCGCCCTCGCCGTGTTCGCGCTGCTGGCGGTACGAACGGGTCGGACGCGCCTCGGGGGCGTCCTCGCCGGAATCGGCGCCATGGTCAAGGTGTGGCCGGCGCTCGCCCTGTTCGGCACGGACCGCGGCCGCACCACCCGTCAGTCCTGGACCGCCGCGGTCGTCACGGCGGGCGCGCTGCTCGGCCTCCTCCTGCTCGGCTTCAGCCACAGCCTCGACTTCCTGCGCCAGCAGGGCGACCGCGGTGTGCAGATCGAGTCGCTCGGCGGCACGGCCCTGTCCGTGGCCCGCCTCGCCGGCTGGCCGGGCGAGGTGCGGTACCAGTACGGGGCCTTCGAGCTCGTCGGGCCGTACGTGTCGAGCGTGGCGCATCTCGCCCTGCTGCTCACCACCGCCGCGTTCTGCTGGCTGCTGCTGTGGCGGGTCAGGGCGCGGCGCTGGAGCCCGGCCACCCTGCCGGACGCCGCGCTCGCCGCCGTCCTGCTCTTCACCGTCACGAGCCGGGTCATCAGCCCCCAGTACATGATCTGGCTGCTGGGCCTGGCGGCGGTCTGCCTCACCTGCCGTGAGACCAGCCAGCGCTCGGTCGCCCTCCTGCTGGTACCGGCCGCCGCGCTCAGCACCCTGGCCTACCCCGTGCTGTACGAGGACGTCCTGGCCGTGACACCCCTGGGCTGCGCGGTCATGGTGCTGCGCAACGCGCTGCTGCTCGCCGCCGCGCTGGTGTCCTGCCGCCGCCTGTGGGCCGCCTCCGCCCCCAAGTCGCTGGAGGACTGGATCGGCTGACGCCGCGCCGGCCGAGGGCCCCGCCCCGGACATCGCCCGCGCGGCGGATGACGCGAAGGGGCGCCCACCACTCGGGCGGGCGCCCCTTCACTCACCGGTCACCGGCACTCCGCTGCCGGCGTGCCTCAGGTGTGCGAACGCAGCAGGGTGCGCATCGTCCGCATCGCCACCGACAGGTTCGCCAGGTCGAACGCGTCCGAACTCTGGATCTCGTCGAGCGTCGTGCGCGCCCGGCTCAGGATCGCGGCGTTCTTCTGCTCCCAGGCCTTGAACCGCTGCTCCGGCGTCGAGGTGCCGTTGCCGGCGGTCAGCACGTCCGCCGTCAGCCCGGCGTGCGCCGCGTACAGGTCCTCGCGGATGGAGGCGCGGGCCATGGACTGCCAGCGGTCGGTGCGCGGCAGCTCGATGATCCGGTCCATCAGCTGCGTGATGCTCAGCCGGTCCGCCAGGTCGTAGTAGACCTCGGCGACGGCCAGCGGGTCCTTGCCGGTGCGGTCCGCGATCTGGACGATGTCGAGCGTCGGGAAGGCCGACGAGAATCCTCCGACCCGCAGCGCGAGCTCCTCGGGCACACCCTCCTCGGTGAGCTCGGTGACGATCGACTCGTACCACTCCAGGTCCGCGCCGCGCAGCAGCTGCGGCAGCTTCGCCCAGACCGTCTCCACCCGCTCGGCGAAGAAGTCGATGGTCTCGGCGAGCTGCACCGGCTGCGGCCGGTTGCCCAGCAGCCACCGGGTACCGCGCTCGACCAGCCGGCGCGAGTGCAGCCGGATGCGGGTCTGGACATCGGCCGCGACCTTGTTGTCCAGGGCCTCGACGGCGTCCCACACCTCGCCGAGGCCGAAGATCGCGCGGGCCGCGGTGTGCGCCCGGACGATCTCCTCGGTGGAGGCGCCGGTCTCCTCGCGGAGCCGGTGCAGGAAGGTCGAACCACCGGTGTTGACCGTGTCGTTGACCAGCACCGTCGTGATGATCTCGCGGTGCAGCGCATGGGCGTCGATGTGCTCGGGGAACTCCGCGCGCAGCTTCGAGGGGAAGTACGCGTGGAGCAGCCCGCGCAGGTACACGTCGTCCGGCAGGGCGGTGTGGACCAGCTCCTCCGCCAGCGTGATCTTGGTGTAGGCGAGCAGGACCGCCAGCTCGGGCTGGCTGAGGCCCTTGCCCTGGCCCAGCAGTTCGCGGATCTGCCGGTCGTTCGGCAGGAACTCCAGCGCCCGGTCGAGGTGTCCCTCCCGGCCCAGCCGGCGCATGAAGCGCTGGTGGGCGTGGAGCAGGGACGGGGACTGGATCACGGCGTTGGCCAGGGCCACGTTCTGCGCGTAGTTGTTGCGCAGCACCAGCGCGCCGACCTCGTCGGTCATCTCCGCGAGGATCTTGTTGCGCTGCTTGACGGTCATGTCGCCCTCGGTGACCAGACCGTTGAGCAGGATCTTGATGTTCACCTCGTGGTCGGAGGTGTCCACGCCGGCGCTGTTGTCGATGGCGTCGGTGTTGACCCGGCCGCCCTTGCCCTCGGGGCCGCCCTTGCGGTCGAACTCGATCCGGCCGAGCTGGGTCAGGCCCAGGTTGCCGCCCTCGCCGACGACCTTGACGCGCAGGTCCTCGCCGTTGACGCGGATGGCGTCGTTGGCCTTGTCACCGACGTCGGCGTGCGACTCGGTGGCGGCCTTGACGTACGTACCGATGCCGCCGTTCCACAGCAGGTCGACCGGCGCCTGGAGGATCGCCTTCATCAGCTCGGCGGGGGTCAGCTTGGTGACCGTGCCCTCGATGCCGAGGGCCGCCCGCATGTGCGCGTTGACCGGGATCGACTTGGCGGAACGGGGGTGGATGCCGCCGCCCGCGGACAGCAGCTCCTTGTCGTAGTCGGCCCAGGAGCTGCGCGGCAGCTCGAACAGGCGGCGCCGCTCGGCGTAGGAGACGGCCGCGTCCGGGTTCGGGTCGATGAAGATGTGGCGGTGGTCGAAGGCCGCTACCAGCCGGATGTGCTCGGAGAGCAGCATCCCGTTGCCGAAGACGTCACCGGACATGTCGCCGACGCCGACGACGGTGAAGTCCTGCGTCTGGGTGTCGTGGCCGAGCTCGCGGAAGTGCCGCTTGACGGACTCCCAGGCGCCGCGGGCCGTGATGCCCATGCCCTTGTGGTCGTATCCGGCGGAGCCGCCGGACGCGAACGCGTCACCGAGCCAGAAGCCGTAGGCGACGGCGACCTCGTTGGCGATGTCGGAGAAGGTGGCGGTGCCCTTGTCGGCGGCGACGACGAGGTAGGTGTCGTCCTCGTCGTGCCGGACGACGTCGGCCGGCGGCACGACCTCGCCCGCCACCAGGTTGTCGGTGATGTCGAGCAGCGCGGAGATGAAGGTCCGGTAGCTGGCGATGCCCTCGGCGAGCCAGGCGTCGCGGTCGACGGCCGGGTCCGGGAGCTGCTTCGCGACGAAGCCGCCCTTGGCGCCGACCGGCACGATGACGGTGTTCTTCACCATCTGCGCCTTGACCAGTCCGAGGATCTCGGTACGGAAGTCCTCACGCCGGTCGGACCAGCGCAGGCCTCCTCGGGCGACCTTGCCGAAGCGCAGGTGGACGCCCTCGACCCGCGGCGAGTACACCCAGATCTCGAACGCCGGGCGGGGCGCCGGGAGGTCCGGGATGGCCTGCGGGTCGAACTTCATCGAGACGTAGTCGTGCGGCTCGCCGCTCTCGGTCTTCTGGAAGAAGTTGGTCCGCAGGGTGGCCTTGATGACGGTGAGGAACGACCGCAGGATGCGGTCCTCGTCGAGGGACGCGACCTGGTCGAGGGCGCCGTCCAGCTCCTCCAGGAGCCCGTCGATCAGCTCGGTGCCGGCGCGCTGGCGCTCCGGCGCCATCCGGGCCTCGAAGAGCGACACCAGCAGCCGGGTGGTGTGGACGTTGTTGCGGAGGGTGTCCTCCATGTAGTCCTGGCTGAAGGTCGAACCGGCCTGGCGCAGGTACTTGGCGTACGCGCGCAGCACCATCGCCTCGCGCCAGTTCAGCTTGGCGCTCAGCACCAGCGCGTTGAAGCCGTCGTTCTCGGCCCGGCCGGTCCAGGACGCGGCGAACGCCTCCTGGAACCGCTCACGCGCGTCGTCGGCGACGTAGTCGCCGTTGCCGTGCGGCATGCGTAGCCCGAAGTCGTAGATCCACGCCTGGGTACGGTCCGAGCAGCGCAGCTCGTACGGGCGCTCGTCGACGACCTCGACGCCGAGCCGGTTGAGGACCGGCAGGACAGCGGAGAGGGAGACCTGTGCACCGGCCTTGTAGATCTTGAAGCGGCGCTCGCCGGGGCCGGCGCCGACCGGCTCGTACAGCGAGAGCGCGAACTCCTTCTCGCCCCGGGCCAGCTGCTCCAGCTGGACCAGGTCGCCGACGGCGGCGCGCGGGCTGTGGTCGGCCTTGTACCCCTCGGGGAAGGAGTTGCCGTACCGGCGCAGCAGCTCGGCGGCGCGCTCCTCGCCGAGCTCCGCGTTGAGCGCGTCGGCGAAGCCGTCGGCCCAGGAGCGGGCGGCCTCGACGAGCCGGCCCTCCACGCGCTCGACGTCGGCGTCGGTCAGCGGGGTGAGCTCGGTGCCCTGTGGGACGCGGACGACGAAGTGGATCCGGGAGAGGATCGACTCGGTGTTCCAGGCGGTGAAGTCGACGCTGGTGCCGCCGAGCTCCTCCTTGAGGATGTCCATGAGGCGCAGCCGGACGCCGGTGGTGAACCGGTCGCGCGGCAGGTAGACGAGGGCCGAGTAGTAGCGGCCGTACTCGTCCTGGCGCAGGTACAGCCGCAGCCGGCGGCGCTCCTGCAGGTAGAGCACGCTGGTGACGATCTCGCGGAGCTTGTCCACCGGCGTCTGGAAGAGCTCGTCGCGCGGGTAGGTCTCCAGGATCTGGAGCAGGTCGCGGCCGTCGTGGCTGTTCGGCGAGAAGCCGGCCGCGTCGAGGACCTCCTCGACCTTGCGGCGGATGACGGGCACGCGGCGGACGGACTCGGTGTACGCCGCGGACGAGAACAGGCCCAGGAAGCGGCGCTCGCCGATGACGTTGCCCTCGGCGTCGAACTTCTTCACGCCGACGTAGTCGAGGTAGGACGGCCGGTGGACGGTGGCGCGGCTGTTGGCCTTGGTCAGGATGAGCAGCTTGTGCTCACGGGCCTTGGCGCGGGCGTCACGCGGCAGCCGGTTGAAGGACGGCGAGACGGGGTGGGCCTCGTCCTCCGCGTGGTGCGGGTCGGAGCGCAGGATGCCGAGGCCGGTGCCGGGGATGGCCCGCAGGGCGTCGTCCGCGGTCAGCTCGTACTCGCGGTACCCGAGGAAGGTGAAGTGGTCCTCGGAGAGCCAGCGCAGCAGCTCCCGGGCCTCCTCGACCTCGCTCTCACGCAGGTCGGAGGCGATCGGCTCGTTCGGCAGCTGCTCGGCGATGCGCAGCGAGGCGTCGCGCATCTTCTCCCAGTCCTCGACCGTCTCACGGACGTCGGACAGGACGCGCAGCAGGTCGGCGGTGATCTGCTTGAGGTCGCCCCGGTCGGTCTCGCGGTCGATCTCGACGTGGATCCAGCTCTCGATCAGCACGTCGTGCTGCTGCTGGGCGGCCCTGGCGGCGGACTCGGGGAGGACCTCGACGAGCTTGCCGGTCACGTCGCGGCGGACGGGGACCTGGGGGTGGACCACGAGGTGGATGCCACGGCCCTGGCGGGAGAGCTCGTTGGTGACGGAGTCGACGAGGAACGGCATGTCGTCCGTGACGACCTCGACGACGGAGTGGCTGCAGGTCCAGCCGTTCTCCTCGACGGTCGGCGTGTGGACGCGCACGTTGGCCGTGCCCTGGGGACGGTTTTCGGCCAGCCGGTAGTGGGAGAGCGCCGCGCCGAAGACGTCGACCGGGTCGCGGTCCGTGAGGTCTTCAGGAGCGGTGTGCAGGTAGTAGCGCTGGAGGTAGTCGAGCAGCATGTCCTGGTCCGGACGCTCCCCGGTGTCCGGCCCGGTCGTGAGTTGCCCCCCGACCGGACTGTGCTCAGCTACCCGGGCGGCCCGTTCGAGCAGCTCGGCCTTGGCTTCGTCCAGCTTGGTCTGCATGTCCTCTGGCTCCTGTCGCGCGCCGTTGCGTGACGTAGGGGAAATGAGAAGTGACACAACGCCACGACGCGGGGTTTCCGGTCGGAATCGACGCTATGCCGCGATGAGAGATGTCCGGGCGGTTATCAGCCATTTTTGGCGTCCGGGCCGGATTGGGGTGATCGAGCATCGCCCGGGCGCTGTAGCGTGCCGGGCGTGGGGTGGAGGCTTCGCTGCCTCCACGGCATATCGCGCTGATCACGGGTCCAGGCTATCGCTCCTCACCCCTGGGCCGTCATGAGCCGTATGTGTACAAAAGAGGGGCCCGAAGTTTGACACTCTGGACAGCGACACGGGCGGTCTGGGCACACTGATAGGACCGACGTACGTTGACCTCCGACTTCCGGGGAGCAGCAGTCATGGCAGCCAAGATCCTGATCGTCACCGGCGACGCGGCGGAGTCCCTCGAGGTTCTGTACCCGTACCAGCGGCTGCGCGAGGAGGGGTACGAGGTCCACATCGCCGCCCCCGCACGCAAGAAGCTGCGGTTCGTCGTCCACGACTTCGAGCCGGGCTTCGACACCTACACCGAGAAGCCGGGCTACAGCTGGCCCGCCGATCTTGCCTTTTCGGAAGTCGAGCCGAGCCAGTACGTGGCGGTGGTCGTCCCGGGCGGCCGGGCCCCCGAGTATCTCCGCAACGACCCCGAACTGCGCAAGATCCTGAAGTCCTTCTTCGACGCGGACAAACCGGTGGCCCAGATCTGCCACGGCCCGCAGCTGACGGCCGCGGTGGGCGCGCTGGAGGGCCGCCGGGTGACCGCCTATCCGGCCCTGGAACTGGACATGCAGGCCGCCGGCGCCACCTTCCAGGACACCGAGGCCGTGGTGGACGGCACCCTGGTCTCCTCCCGCGTCTGGCCGGACCACCCGGCGTGGATGCGGGAGTTCCTCCGGATCCTCCGGGCGAAGTCGCCGACGACCTGAGCGAAGCGGCGTCAGCCCGCCAGTTCCTCCGCGACCGCGACGGCCTCGTCCAGGGTGTCCACGACCGGCACACCCGCCGCTTCGAGGCTGGCGCGGCTGTGCGAGCCGCCCGTGTACAGCACCGCCCTGGCGCCCACGTGCGCCGCCGCCACCGCGTCGTCCGCGGCGTCCCCGATCACGACGATCCGCTCGGGCGACGAGGCCACGGTGCCGTCCAGCGCCAGCAGGTGCCGCACCATGTGCTCGGCCTTGCCCGCCGTGGACGCGCCGATCCGCCCGTCCACGCGGACGAACCGCTCCTCGATGCCGTGACGCCGCACGATCGGTACGAGATGCTCGTGCGGGGCCAGCGAGAGCAGCGACTGGGTGTACCCGGCGTGCTGCCGGGACGCCAGCAGATCCGCGGCGCCGACGGTCAGCCCGCACGCGTCGGCCCTGGCCCAGTAGTGGCGGTGGAACGCCCCGTCCATCAGCGCCCACTCGTCCTCCGTGGGCAACCGCCCCATGAGCCGCTCGTAGAACAACGGCACGGGCACGCAGTACAGCTCGCGGTATTGCGCGAGGGTGATCGGCTCGAGGCCTATCTCCGCGAACGCCGCGTTCGTCGCGCCGATGACCGCGGCGGTGTCGTCCAGCAGCGTGCCGTTCCAGTCCCACACCAGGTGAGCGCCGCGCTTCCCCATACCCTTCCCCATCCCCGAAACCGTACCGACCGGGTCCGACAACCGGCCCGTCAGCCGATGAGGTTGGGGATTTCCTGCACCCCGAACCACAGCAGCTCGTGATCCTCCGCGCCGTCCACCGTGAACTGCGCGTCGTCGTCGCCCAGGTCCGCCGCGCCCAGGGCGTCCGCCGCGGCCGACACATCGGCCTCCGCGTCGTCGCCGTCGGCGTGCACCGCGGCCGCCTTGGCCAGCGGCACCGCACGGGCGATCCGCACCTCGCCGACCGACGAGGCGTGCAGCCCGCCGTCGGGGTCGGCGACCGCGGCCCCGTCCGGTACGTCGACCGCCACGACGACCCGCCTGCGCGGGGCGCCGGGGTCTCCGGCGATCAGCCGCAGTGAGGCGGCCGCCGCCCGGCTCAGCGCCGCGTACTCGAGCTCCTCGATGTCGTCGGAGACGTACCACTCGCGCAGCCCGGGCGTCACGGCGTAGGCCGTCAGCGGGCCGGGGCCGAGCTCGCCCGCTGTGTGCGCCTGTGCGAGACCGGGGAGCGTCAGGGGGACGTACACGCGCATGGCAGGCCGCTTTCGTAGTCGGGAGACGCCTTTCAGGATACGTGCGCGTCCCCCTTCGGGGCCCGGTGCCCGACGGGCCGCTTCGTCCACCTGGCAACACTCCTCCACGCCCTTGCCACGCGCCACCAGTGCCTCGGTCGTCCGGATAGGTGATCCGCGCTCCGGAGCCGGGGGAGACACATGTTCATTGCGGGTGCTCCCGGCCCGCCCGTACAAGATCCCCAACAGAAGTTACCGACCGGTATCACCGGGTCGGCGAGCACCGGGGGCGATCACCATGGACACCACCACCCGCACCACCGCCAGCACCGGCACCACCACTCGCACCGCCACGGCCAGGACCGGCACGGCGAGGCCCGGCGCACGCGCGACGACCGGTCCCGGCGGGCGCCGCGACCAGCGCCGCCCCGCTCCGGCCGCGGGCGGGGGTGCGGGCCGTCGGCCCCGCCCGCCGCACGCGGTGTTCGCCGAGCGCCTGCTCGCCGTGCTGAGCGGGGAGCGCCCGGTCCACTGGATGCTCGGCCAGACCGTCGGCGAGGCCTACGACCAGCTGATCCGTCTCGCCCCCAGCGCGCCGCTGCGCGGCCGGGGCGCCCGTGCCGTGATCCGCCGGTGCGGCGGCTCCCCCCTGCGGCCGGGCGTCGTGGAGGCGTACGCGAGCGTCGCGGCGGGCGAGCAGGTCCGGGCGATGGCCTTCCGCCTCGAGCAGGGCAGGGACCGCAAGTGGCGCTGCGCGGCCGTGGAACTGGGCGGGAGCCGCATCTCCCCATGACCCGGCCGGGCGGCCACCGGGCGGGGCTCAGCCGGGCACAGGGACGCTCGGGAACGCCGGGAACGCCGGGAAGGCCCTGTGGGTCCGGCCGGCGGAACGAAGCGGGGCCGGTCACGCGACACACGCGTGACCGGCCCCGAAGACCGCTGGACCCAGGGTCACTTCTTGCGGCGGCGGCCGCCCTTCTGCGCCTTGCGGCGCTCCGCGCGGGTCATGCCGTCGGACTCCGAGCGGGCCGGGCCCTCACCGCTGTCGAAGTCGCCCTCGACGATGCTGCCGTCCCCGTCGACCTTCGGCGCGGTGAAGTGCAGCCGGTCCGGACGCTGCGGCGCGTCCAGGCCCTTGGCCCGGATCTCCGGGCGCCCCGCGCCGGCGGGCACGGCGTCCTCCTTGGCCAGGGAGGTCTTGGCGGCCGCGTCCTGCACCGGGACCTCCTCGACCTGCTGCTCGACCTGGACCTCCAGGTTGAACAGGTAGCCGACGGACTCCTCCTTGATGCCCTCCATCATCGCGGTGAACATGTCGAAGCCCTCGCGCTGGTACTCGACGAGCGGGTCCTTCTGGGCCATGGCGCGCAGGCCGATGCCCTCCTGGAGGTAGTCCATCTCGTAGAGGTGCTCACGCCACTTGCGGTCGAGGACCGACAGCACCACGCGGCGCTCCAGCTCGCGCATGATGTCCGAGCCGAGCTGCTTCTCACGCGCGTCGTACTGCTCGTGGATGTCCTCCTTGACCATCTCGGCGATGAACTCGGCGGTGATGCCGGCCCGGTCGCCGACGGCCTCCTCGAGCTCCTCGACGGTCACCTTCACCGGGTAGAGCTGCTTGAAGGCGCCCCACAGCCGGTCGAGGTCCCACTCCTCGGCGAAGCCCTCGACGGTCTCCGCCTGGATGTACGCGTCGATCGTGTCGTCCATGAAGTGCCGAACCTGCTCGTGCAGGTCCTCGCCCTCCAGGACGCGGCGGCGCTCGCCGTAGATGACCTCGCGCTGCCGGTTGAGCACCTCGTCGTACTTCAGGACGTTCTTGCGCGTCTCGAAGTTCTGCTGCTCGACCTGCGACTGGGCGGACGCGATGGCCCGCGTGACCATCTTGTTCTCGATCGGCACGTCGTCCGGCACGTTGGCCATCGCCATGACGCGCTCGACCATCTGGGCCTTGAACAGCCGCATCAGGTCGTCGCCGAGCGACAGGTAGAACCGGGACTCGCCGGGGTCGCCCTGACGGCCGGAACGGCCGCGCAGCTGGTTGTCGATACGCCGTGACTCGTGCCGCTCGGTGCCGAGCACGTAGAGCCCGCCCAGCGACTTGACCTCTTCGAACTCGGCCTTGACCGCCAGCTCGGCCTTCTCCAGAGCGGCGGGCAGGGCCGCGGCCCACTCCTCGACGTGCTCGACCGGGTCGAGGCCGCGCTGGCGCAGCTCCGCCTCGGCGAGGTCGTCGGGGTTGCCGCCGAGCTTGATGTCCGTACCACGGCCGGCCATGTTCGTGGCGACGGTGACGGCGCCCTTGCGGCCGGCCTGGGCGACGATCGTCGCCTCACGGTCGTGCTGCTTGGCGTTGAGCACCTCGTGCTGGATGCCGCGCTTGGACAGCTGCTGCGACAGGTACTCGGACTTCTCGACCGACGTCGTACCGACGAGGATCGGCTGGCCCTTCTCGTGCTTCTCCGCGATGTCGTCGACGACGGCGGCGAACTTGGCCACCTCGGTGCGGTAGATCAGGTCCGACTGGTCCTTGCGGATCATCGGCCTGTTCGTCGGGATCGGGACGACGCCCAGCTTGTAGATCTGGTGGAACTCGGCGGCCTCGGTCATGGCCGTACCGGTCATGCCCGACAGCTTGTCGTAGAGGCGGAAGAAGTTCTGGAGGGTGATCGTGGCGAGGGTCTGGTTCTCGTCCTTGATGTCCACCCCTTCCTTCGCCTCGATCGCCTGGTGCATGCCCTCGTTGTAGCGGCGGCCGGCGAGGATGCGGCCGGTGTGCTCGTCGACGATCATGACTTCGCCGTCCATGACGACGTAGTCCTTGTCCTTCTTGAACAGTTCCTTCGCCTTGATGGCGTTGTTCAGATAACCGACGAGGGGGGTGTTGACCGACTCGTAGAGGTTGTCGATCCCCAGCCAGTCCTCGACCTTGGACACACCGGCCTCGTGGATGGCGACCGTGCGCTTCTTCTCGTCGACCTCGTAGTCGCCGGTCTCCTCGATGCCCTTGAGCGGGTTGCCGGGCTCGCCCCGGGTGAGGCGGGTGACGAGCTTGGCGAAGTCGCCGTACCACTTGGTGGCCTGGTCGGCCGGGCCGGAGATGATCAGCGGCGTACGGGCCTCGTCGACCAGGATGGAGTCGACCTCGTCGACACAGGCGAAGTTGTGGCCGCGCTGGACGAGCTCGTCCTTGGACCACGCCATGTTGTCGCGCAGGTAGTCGAAGCCGAACTCGTTGTTCGTGCCGTACGTGATGTCGCAGTTGTACTGCTCGCGGCGCTGTGCGGGCGACATGTTGGCCAGAATGCAGCCGACCGACAGGCCGAGGAACTTGTGCACCCGGCCCATCATCTCGGAGTCACGCTCGGCCAGGTAGTCGTTGACCGTGATCAGGTGGACGCCCTTGCCGGACAGCGCGTTCAGATACGCCGGGAGCGTGCCGACGAGGGTCTTGCCCTCACCGGTCTTCATCTCGGCGACGTAGCCGAGGTGCAGCGCGGCGCCACCCATCAGCTGGACGTCGTAGTGACGCTGGCCGAGCACGCGCTTGGCCGCCTCGCGGACGGTCGCGAACGCCTCCGGGAGCAGGTCGTCGAGGCTCTCGCCGTCGGCGTAGCGCTCCTTGTACTCCTCGGTGAGCGCCCGCAACTCGGCGTCGGAGAGGTTGACGAAGTCCTCTTCGATGGAGTTGACCTGGTCCGCGATGCGGTGCAGTTTGCGCAGGATCTTGCCTTCGCCTGCACGCATGAGCTTGTTGAAGACGGACACTGAGGCTGGTCTCCTTGCCGGTCGGGCCTGGCACTGGGTCTTGTCATGGACACGGGCACGGGCACGGCAGGTGGGCCCCACCGCAACGGCCATCGTAAGCGAGGACCCCGCTGCGCCGGGAGCTCCTCCACCCCGGGAGGCCGACTGCTGCCCGGTAAGGAGAACGCACGGGACGCCTGGAAGGTGCCGCCCGTACCGAAAAGTGCTCGCACAGTGCACTCGGGCGGAACCAGAATCCTCACATGGAGCCCACCACCCTGATCACCGAACGCCTGCTGTTGAGCGCCTTCACCCCCGCGGACACCGACGAGGTGCGCGCCGCCGTCCAGGACCCCGACATCCAGCGCTGGATCCCCCTGCCGTGGCCGTACGAACAGCAGCACGCGGAGCACTTCACCGGCCGGACCGTCCCGGACGGCTGGCGGGAGGACACCGAGTACACCTTCTCCGTGCGGCTCCGTGAGGGCGGGCCGCTCCTCGCCTCGACGAGCCTGCACCACCCCGGCCCGGGCACGTGGGAGATCGGCTTCTGGACGGTCAAGGAGCACCGGGGCCGGGGCTACACCGCGGAAGCCGTCTCGGCGCTGGCCCGCTGGGCCTTCACCGCCCTCGGCTGCTCCCGCCTGGAGTGGCGGGCAGAAGTGGGCAACACCGGCTCGCGGGCCGTGGCCGAGAAGGCCGGCTTCACGGTGGAGGGCGTCCTGCGGGCCGGCCACGACCACCGCCAGACGCGCCGTGACTGCTGGATCGGCTCGCTGCTCCCCTCGGACCTGGACCTCCCGGGCCCCACCCCCTATCTCCCGGCCCGCGGCTGACCGGCCCACGGCTCAGCGGCCCGGCCCACCGGTCCGCTGCCGGCCGGGTCGCCCGCTCGCCGGAGACGCCGCGGACCGGGCTCCTGCCGACCGGAACCGATTGTCAGTGGCCCCGTCTATCGTGCGGAGCCATGACGACCCTGCCGCCTCCCACCGCCGAACTCTCCGCCGACGAGGCCCGTCGCATCGCGCTGCGCGCCCAGGGTTTCCTGGGAGCTCCGGACCGGCGCGCGGGGGTGCGCGGCGTCCTGCGTCATCTGGGTGCGGTGCAGCTGGACACGATCTCCGTGCTGGCGCGCTCCCACGAGCTGATTCCGTACGCGCGGCTGGGCGCGGTCGGCCGGACCGCGGTCGACACCGCGTACTGGACCACCGCGTCGAAAGGCGAGCCTCCGGCACCACCCCACGCTTTCGAGTACTGGTCGCACGCGGCGTGCATCCTGCCGGTCGAGGAGTGGCCGCACTTCGCCTTCCGCCGCCGCGCCTACCGCAACCGCCCGCAGTGGTACCACGACCTTCCGGACAGCGCGTACGACACGGTGATCAAGCAGCTGCGCGCCGAGGGCCCCCTGACCGCGACCGAGCTCGGTGGCGCGAAGAACGGCGGCGAGTGGTGGGACTGGTCTGCGTCGAAGGTCGCCGTCGAGCGGGCGCTGATGTACGGCGAGGTCGTGTGCACCGAGCGGCGCGGCTGGAAGCGCCTGTACGACCTGGCCGAGCGCGCGATCCCGGATCACCTGCTCCATGACGAGCTGGACGACACCGAGTGCCTCCGTCGGCTGGTCAGGCTGGCGGGTGAGGCGCTGGGGGTGGGTACCCGCGCGGACATCGCCGACTACCACCGGATCAAGGGTGAGCAGTTCGACGCGGTGGTCGCCGACTCGGGGCTGGTACCGGTGCGGGTGCAGGGCTGGGAGAAGCCGGCCTGGGCGGATCCGAAGGCGCTCGCGACCGAGCCGCGCGGCCGGCACCGTACGACCTTGCTGTCGCCGTTCGACTCGCTGATCTGGGAGCGGGCGCGCACGGAGCGGATCTTCGGCTTCGTCCACCGTCTGGAGGCGTACGTCCCGAAGCAGAAGCGCATACACGGCTACTTCGCGATGCCGCTGCTGGCGGGCGGGAAACTGCTGGGCCGCGTCGATCCGGCGCGCGAGGGCAGGACGCTGGTGGCGAAGCAGGTGTCGCTGGACGGCCCCAAGGCCGTACGCCCGATGGCTCAGGCGCTGCGGGAGGCCGCCGAATGGGTGGGCTGCGATTCCGTCCGTGTCGAGCGGGTCGACCGCCCGGAGCTCACCGCCGAGCTGACGGCCGCGCTGATCTGATCCCCGCCGGGGCTATCTGATCTCGAGGATCTTCTCCCGCATCGCGTAGACCACCGCTTCCATCCTGGAGTGCAGCTGGAGCTTCTCCAGGATGTTGCGGACGTGGTTCTTCACGGTGTTCTCGGAGATGAACAACTCCTTGGCGATGTCCCGGTTGTTCATGCCGGTGGCGACCAGCTTGAGGACCTCCAGCTCCCGGTCGGTCAGCCGCGGCGCCGGAACGAGCCTGCGCTCGTCGGTGCGCTGGATCATCGACTTGAACTCGGTGAGCAGCTTGGAGGCCATCGAGGGGCTGATCTGCGACTGCCCGTCGGCGACGGCTCGGATGGCGGTGGCCACCTCGTCGGTGGAGATCTCCTTGAGGAGATAGCCGGTCGCGCCCGCCTTGATCGCGTCGTAGAGGTCGGCCTCCTCGTCGCTGATCGTCAACATGATGATCTTCGCGCTGGGGGCCACTTCCTTGATGGAGGTGCAGGCTTCGATGCCGCCGCGCTTGGGCATCCGGACGTCCATCAGCACGATGTCCGGGAGCAGGTCGGCGGCCTTGTCGACGGCTTCCGCGCCGTCGCCCGCCTCCCCGACCACCTGGATGTCCTCCTCCTGCGCGAGGACGATCTCCAGTCCCCGCCGGAAGAGCGCGTGGTCGTCGACCACGAGGACCCTGATGGGCTCTTTGCGGGACGTGCCGTCGTCCGCGTCGGGGCCGGGATCGCTCCCGGCGTCCGCCCCGCCCGCCGGGGCGCCGGAGCCGCCCGGGTGGTGCACCGGGCCGAAGCTGTCCGCCATCGTTCCTCCCCCTGAAGGCCGTGGCCTGATGGTCATGGTCGGTACGCCAACCGGAGTCGAGAGCGCACCGGTTGGCGCGCGTCGCCATGATTTCATGCCCGGACGACGAAGCGGTGATCCTGTGGTGGCACGGGGGTGCCCCTGGGGGCGCACGAGGCGCTCCAGGGGCACCACTGGACGGAGGTGGGGCGAGGGCCGTCAGCCGCCGAGCGCGCCGCCGGCGCCGCTTCCTTCGGACCCGGCCAGCGGGTCGCTCTCGAGGTGGATGACGCCGTAGTCGTAGGCGTGCCGCCGGTAGACGACGCTGGGTTGCTTGGTTTCCGAGTCGACGAACAGATAGAAGTCGTGCCCGACCAGCTCCATCTCGTAGAGCGCCTGGTCGAGCGTCATCGGGGCGGCGGTGTGCGTCTTCTCGCGCACCACCAGCGGCCCCTCACCGCGCACTTCGAGCGAGCCCATCCTGGTGGTGGGGATGGTCTCCGCCCGCTCCTCGGTCACGACGGCGCCGTTCCCGTTCAGCCGGGCCACGCCCGGAACGGCGTCGGCCACCTCGGCCGCGGTCAGCCGGCCGGTGCCACGGCGCGTGTGGCGCTTGTCGTGCTGCTTGCGCAGCCGCGCCTCGAGCTTGCCCGTGGCCAGGTCAAGCGCTGCGTACGGGTCGCCTGCAGCCGCCTCCGCCCGGATCACCGGGCCTCGGGAGTGGAGGGTGATCTCCACGCGGTCGGACCGGTCGGCCTGCCGCGGGTTGTGCTCCTTGGACACCTCGACGTCGAGGCTGATCACCTTGCCGTCGAGCTTCTGGATCTTCTCCAGGTTCAGCTTCTCGGCCACGTGCTTGCGGAACCGCTCGGGCACCTCGGTCTTGCGGCCCTTGACGACGATGTCCACGCAGAACTCCGTTCCCGGATCGCTCCCACCGGCTCAGCAGCCGGCGAGCGTCTCCCTGTTGCACCAGGCCCCGATGAACACCGGAGCCTCGGACTTGGCGACTTCGACCTCCTCCTCCCCAGTCGACAAGATCCCCACCCCACCAACCTCGTATGTCCTGTCCAGTCCCGGAATCCGTCCGGAAGCACAACAGTGCATTCGGTGAAGCGCGGCTTTCGCCATTCCTCACAACCGAACATAGCTCGCTAGGACGGGTGTCGGCACCCGCTACCAGCACGTACGTCCAATCAGGTGGTTCGACTCTCTTACCACCAGCAACGTTGAAACTTCCCTGTCAGTTCCGGTTTATTTCGAACGAATCCGGTGGAGCGGCGATCACCGCAGCGCTCAGGTGTGCGAATCCCGGGCCGGGGCGCCCCGACGTGGCACGCAGTGCCCTGATCGCTTCGGCGATCGAGGCGCCGGTGGTCATCAGGTCGTCCACGACCACCACGCGTCCGCCCGCCAGGAGCCGGCCCGCCCCGTCCCCGGTGGCCAGCGCTCCCGTCAGGTTGGCCATGCGCCCCCGTGCGTCCAGCCCGGACTGGTCCGCCACGTGCCGGCGCTGCCGCAGCACCGGCAGGGCCCGGGCCGCCGTCCCCGTACGCCGCAGCTCCGCGGCGGCCGCCAGGGCGAGCCGCCGGCCCGCGTCGTGGCCACGTGCCCGCACCGCGCGCCGCGGGGACGGCACCGGTACCAGCAGCACGGGTCCGGCCCGCGAGCCGTCAGACGGCGGTACAGCGGCTCTGACGGCCACTGCCAGGGCCTTTCCGAGCGGCCGGGCCAGCCCGAGCGCCCCGCGCTCCTTGTGACCGAGGAGAACCGCCCGTACGGCGTCGGCGTAGGGCGCGGCGGCGTGCACGACCGGCAGGCCGGCCGGCTCCGGCACGGGCCGTACCCGACGGGCCGGCGCCCCGTACAAGGCCCGTGCGCACGCCTCGCACAGCTGGGTACGAGGGGCACCGCAGCCCCCGCAGGCGACCGGCAGCACGAGGCCGGTGATCTCCCGCCACCATCCCCGCATGACATCACTGTGCCGCGGGCCGCGGACCGCGGCCACCCCTGTGGACAACCGCCGGACGGCCTCGTCAGCCCGGGTAGACCGGAGAGGTGCCCTTCTCGGCCATCGGCTGCCAGTTTCCGCCGGACTGCAGCCGTACGATTCCGTCGTCCGCCGACGCCGCCACCAGCGGCAGACCGTCGCTGTTCGCCGCCGCGACCGCCTTGACCTGGTTGAGGCCGGGGATGCCCGCGGCCGACGTCGAACCGTCCGTCTGGATGTACCGCACCTGCTGCACGCCACCGGCCAGCTTGCCGAGGACCACCAGCCGGCTCGGCCCGGCCCACGACACCGAGGTCACCGATTCCATACTGGGCGCCACCGACTGCAGTTCCGCCACGGCGACGGACTGCTGGGCGCCGGCCCCGTGCCGCTCCACGCGGCCGATGTGCAGGGTCGTCTTGCCGCCCTTGGTGAGCAGCAGCGCGATGCGCACCCCGTCCTCGGAGACCCGCAGCGCCTCGATCCGCACTCCGTCGCGCAGCCACGGCGTGCTCACGTCCAGCGGCTCACCGGTACCGCCCGGGAAGATCATCAAACGTGGCTTGGCGAGGTTGCGGTCGGCCACCCACAGGTTGTTGCGGGCGTCCCAGCTCGGCGCGGACAGCCGCTCCTCGGGCACCTTGCCGGAGCTGGCCAGCAGCGGCTCGGGCAGCTCCGTCTCGGCGCGCATCGCGGCGACGCGCAGCTGGCGTCCGCCCTCCGAGACAGCGGCCACGCGCCGCTCGTCCCGGGAGACGGCGACCGTGTCCACCTTCGTCGAGCCGTCGCCGAACGGCCCGGGCACCGCCGGCGGCTGGCTCACGTCCTTCGCCCCGACTTCCAGCTCACGCAGTTTGTGGGCGTCGTCGACGAAATAGGCGGAGGTGCCGGGCGAGGGATCGGCCATGAAGTCGGCCTTCTCCCCCTCACTGAGAACGCACAGCGTGGAACCGTCCGAACGCAGCAACTCCACCTGTCCCACCCGTGTGGGCGTCAAATCCCCCACGGTGAAAAGCAATTGGGCCGCCATGTTCTTGCACTGGGCGCGCCCCACATTGTTCGCCCTGGCGTTCAGCGGCACTTTCAGGGTGCTCTGGTCGTCGACGGTCAGCGACCTGACGTCGTCCCGCAGGCTCGTACCGGTCGGGAAACGCGAGTCCACCACCGGTTTCAGCCACCTGGTGGGCCCGTCAAGCAGGGCCTTCACCGTCTGCGCCACGGTGTCCATGCGGGTGACCGGATCCTGCCGCTGTCTGATGTACACCGGGTCGGCCACGACCCAGTTCCGCCCCGAGGCGAAGTAGTACTTGTTCACGGAGCGGTAGTTGCGCTGGAAGTCCGACTCGCTGAGCACGAGACCGGGCGGCAGGCTGTCGATACGCCACTCCCTGCCCTTGCCGTCGGGACCGGTCACCTGCACCAGGCGGATCGTGCCCGTGAAGTCGGTCGGGGCCACCGGCTGGTAGGCCTGCCGGCCGTCGACCGTCGCGACCTGCTGCCCGAAGAGGGGGTAGACGATGCTCTGCGACTCCTGGCTGCTGATCCGCTCGGGCTGCCTGCGCGTCGGGGCGGCCGTCAGGACCGTGGTGCGCTCCTCGGGCTTCCAGGACCGCGCCGCCTGCTTCGTCAGGTACATGCGGGCCACCGCGAAGCCCGGGTCGTCGCCCGTCATGGCCTCCAGGAACCCGTCGACGACCTCGCCCGGCTCGGCGTTCTCCCGCGGCGGCACCGGATACACCCGTACCTGGGAGTCCCCGGGCTGTGACGCCTTGACGGCGGACACGTCCCCGCTGTCCGGCATCGACGCGCACCCGGCGAGCAGCGCGGCGCAGCCGAGCGCCGCCACCCCTCGCACCGTGCGTCCACGGCTGTGACGACGCTCAGCGCCCACGAGTCGTACCCTCCCGATCCGCGTCCTGTCCGGACCGGGCGCTGTCGCCCGTCCGCTCCCCCGCCCCGCGAGGTACGACCCTGGCGCCGTTGCCGGGCAGCGCCGTCGGATCGGCGGCCGCGGGCGCCTGCCGCGGCGGTATCGACGTGCGCGCCGACCCCGGAGGGGCGGGCCTGACCGTACCGCCCTGGCCGGGGACGGTCGCCCTCCGGGCACCGTCCTGTGCCTCCTCGGCCGCGGCCCGTTCCCGATTGCGCCGTGAGTCCTCCGGCTCCAGGGGTATCGGTGAACCGCGCAGCGGCTCGTCCGCCGTACGCGGCAGCGTCAACCGGAACTGCGAACCGCCACCCGGCTCTCCCCATGCCTGCAGCCAGCCGCCGTGCAGCCGGGCGTCCTCGACGGCGATGGACAGCCCGAGGCCCGTACCACCGGTGGTGCGGGCGCGCGCCGGGTCGGCCCGCCAGAAGCGGTTGAACACGCGCGTCGCCTCGCCCGGCTTGAGGCCCACTCCGTAGTCACGCACCGCGACGGCCACGGCACCACCGGCCGCCGCCATCCTCACCACGACGTCCCGGCCCTCACCGTGCTCGACGGCGTTGACCACCAGGTTCCGCAGCACCCGCTCGACACGGCGGGCGTCAGCTTCCGCGACCACCGGCTGCTCGTCGCCCACGACGACGATCCGGCCGCCCTTGCGCTCCGCGAGCGGCTCGGCCCCGCCGATCACCCGGCGTACGACCTCCCGCAGGTCTATCGGCTCCGCCTCCAGCGCCGCCGCGCCCGCGTCGAACCGGCTGATCTCCAGCAGGTCGGACAGCAGCGACTCGAACCGGTCCAGCTGGTCCCCCAGCAGTTCCGCCGAGCGGGCCGTCACGGGGTCGAAGTCCTCGCGCGCCTCGTGGATGACGTCGGCGGCCATCCGTACGGTCGTCAGCGGCGTCCGCAGTTCGTGCGAGACGTCGGAGACGAACCGCCGCTGCATCCGGGACAGGTCCTCCAGCTGCTGGATCTTCAGCTGCAGGTTCTGCGCCATCTTGTTGAAGGCCTCGCCGAGGCGTGCGATGTCGTCCTCGCCGGTGACCTTCATCCGCTCCTGGAGGCGGCCGGCGGACAGCCGCTCGGCGATCCCCGCCGCCATCCGCACCGGTGTCACGACCTGCCGCACCACGAGCCACGCGATCGCGCCCAGCAGCACGACGACGAACAGCCCCGCCGTCGCGAGGGTCGTCTTGACCAGGGCGAGCGACTCCTCCTCCTGCGTCAGCGGGAACAGGTAGTACAGCTCGTACGAATTGCCCTCGATGTCGTTGAGGCGCTTGCCGATGACGAGACCGGCCTCGGATGCCTTGCCGTCGGTGTAGTGGATCCGCGTGAACGTCTGGAACGTGCCGGTCCCCTGGGCGACGAACTCGCGCAGCCCGGCCGGAATACTGGTCGCGGGCTCGACGCCGCCCGATGCCCGGGCGCCGCGGCTGGGAGCCGCGCCGGCCGAGTCGGAGCTCAGCGCCACCACGTTGTACGCGCTCTGCCCGCCGCTGGCGAGCTGCACCACGAGGTCGGAGCGCCAGTTCAGGGAGGCCCGCGCGGTCGTGCCGGCCCCTCCGCTGCCGTCCGGCCCGGTCGGAGGCGCGGCGATGGCCTGGTCCTGGGCGGCCGAGAAGCCGCCGGACGCCTGGCTCTGCGCCGCCTTCTCCTTGGCGTCCAGCAGACCGTTGCGCATCTGGCCGATGACGACGAACCCGAGCAGCAGCACCACGCCGAGTGACATCAGCAGCGTGTAGGCGACCACCCGCAGCTGGATGTTGCGCCGCCACAGCCGGACGGCCGGCAGCAGCGGTCGGCGCACCAGGCGCACCAGAAGCCGGAGCACCGGGCTGACCGGTGTCCCGTCCTTCAGCAGCCGACCGCCCTGGAGGAGTCGGCCGAGGCGCGAGTGACCACGCCCCGGCCCGGCAGCCCGCCCCGCACGGACTCCCGGGTTCCCGGGCTTCGGAGCAGCACTGCCGCGGGACATGTCAGCTCGGTCCGGCCTTGTAACCGACGCCACGGACGGTCACGACGATCTCCGGCCGCTCCGGGTCCTTCTCGACCTTGGAGCGCAGCCGCTGCACATGCACGTTGACCAGCCGCGTGTCGGCGGCGTGGCGATAGCCCCAGACCTGCTCCAGCAGCACCTCGCGGGTGAACACCTGCCAGGGCTTGCGGGCCAGCGCGACCAGCAGGTCGAACTCGAGCGGGGTCAGCGCGATCGACTGGCCGTCCCGCTTCACGGAGTGCCCGGCCACGTCGATGACGAGGTCTCCGATGGTCAGCTGCTCCGGCGCGGGCTCCTCGGACCTCCGCAACCTCGCCCGGATCCGGGCGACGAGCTCCTTCGGCTTGAACGGCTTGACGATGTAGTCGTCGGCCCCGGACTCGAGCCCGACCACCACGTCGACGGTGTCGCTCTTGGCCGTGAGCATCACGATCGGCACCCCGGACTCGGCCCGGATGAGCCGGCACACCTCGATGCCGTCCCGGCCGGGCAGCATCAGGTCGAGCAGCACCAGGTCCGGCTTTGCCTCCCGGAATGCGGCAAGTGCCTTGTCGCCATCCGCTACGAACGACGGCTCGAAACCTTCACCACGCAGCACAATCCCGAGCATCTCGGCCAGTGCGGTGTCGTCGTCGACGACAAGGACGCGTCCCTTCATATTCGACATCATCCCATTAGCTAATCGTTACCTGACGTGACCTGGCACACAGCTCGGCAATTCCTTCTCCGGTCACCGGTGACACCACCCCTGATTCGGTGACGACAGCCGTCACGAGCTCGGGGGGCGTGACATCGAACGCGGGGTTGTAGGCCTGGGTTCCCAGGGGCGCCACCGGCAGACCGGCACCGCCGCCCTTCCCGGCCGCCGTGATCTGCGGCGCCGCAGTGAACTCTGTCACCTCGCGCCCGGACCGCTGCTCCACCTCGATCGAGGCCCCGTCCGGGGTGGCAAGGTCGATCGTCGTGGTCGGCGCCACCACCACGAACGGCACATGGTGGTACTTGGCCAGCACCGCCAGAGGGTAGCTGCCCACTTTGTTGGCCACGGAGCCGTCGGCGGCGATCCGGTCGGCGCCGACGAGGACGGCGTCCACCTTCCCGGCCGAGAACAGCGAGCCGGCGGCGTTGTCGGTGAGCAGCGTATAGGCCAGTCCGTTGCGCGCCGCCTCGTACGCGGTGAGCCGGGCCCCCTGAAGCAGCGGGCGCGTCTCGTCCACCCACAGCCGCCGCAGCCGGCCCGCCCGGTGCGCTTCCAGCGCCACGGCGAACGCGGTCCCCCGCCCGCCCGAGACCAGCGCCCCGGTGTTGCAGTGAGTGAGGATCCGGTGGCTGCCGCCGGGAAGCAGCTCGTCGAGCAGGGCCAGCCCGTGGGCCGCCATGCGGTCACTGGCCTCGGCGTCCTCCCGGTGCAGCTCCCTGGCCGCCCACAGGGCCGCCTCGGCGGCCTCCTGCCGGTCCGCGCCCTTCTCCGCCGCCGCCCGGTAGGCGTCTGCCGCCCGCCGCACGCCGTAGCCGAGGTTCACGGCGGTGGGCCGCGCGCCCGCCAGCAGTTCGGCGGCCTCGTCGACGTCGTATCCGCGCACTGCCGCGAGAGCCACCCCGTAGGCGCCGGCGATGCCCAGCAGCGGGGCCCCGCGGACGGCAAGGGTCCGGATGGCCCGGACCAGGGCCGGCACGTCCGTACAGACCAGCTCGACCTCGTCGGCCGGCAACCGCGTCTGGTCGAGGAGCACGACCACCGGGCCCTCCGGCGGCTCCTCCCAGCGCAGGGACGGAATCGCGGGTGGCGCCGTGCCGACGGGAGTTTGTGCGTACTGATCAGCCATCCGCCCAGTCTGCCCGCTGAACGACCGACAATGAAGGTGCGAACGAGATACGGCCCCAGGTCCGGTGCCGAGCGGCGCGTGGCACGATGGCTGGCGAACCGCCGCCCCGCCGGGCGGCCCGGCACCGTGACCGAGCCGGCTCGACGAGCCGGTACCGCGACCAATCCACGAGGTGGACGACCGTGAACGACACTCCGGGCTGGGCCTCGCCCGGATCTGCCCCCTCCGAGGGCCGGGGCGGCGACATCCCCCGGCCTGCGGAGCCCGCCGACGAGCGCGGCGCCGCGTCCAAGTGGTCCAAGGACCAGCCGCCGGCCGGACAGTGGTCCCCGCCGACCGCGCCCGGCCCCGTCCCGGACGGCCCCGTGCCGCCCCCGCCTCCGGCCTGGGGCGGCGGACGGCACCATGACGGCTGGAACCGGCCACCGGCAGCCAAGCCCGGCGTGATCCCGCTGCGCCCTCTCGGCGTCGGCGAGATCCTTGACGGAGCGGTCGCCACCCTGCGGGCCCACTGGCGCACGGTTCTGGGCATCACGATCACCATCTCCGTGATCACGCAGATCGGCGACATCCTTCTGCAGCGGTACGTCATGCCCGCGCCGCCGGAGATCGATCCCAACGCCAGCCCGTCGGAGCAGCTCGAGCAATCGATCGACTCGCTGCAGGCGAGCCTGGTCAATCTCGGCCCCACGATGCTCCTGACCCTCATCGCCACCGTCATCAGCACCGCACTGCTGACCGTGGTCATCAGTCGCTCGGTGCTGGGCCGCCGGGTGACGCTCTCCGACGCCTGGCACGAGGCCCGGCCCCGGCTCCTGCAGCTCCTCGGTCTGACCTTCCTGCTGCCGCTGATCAGCGTCGGGATCGTCGCCGTGTGCGTGCTTCCCGGGCTGCTGCTGTCCGGTTCCGCCGCGGGTGTCGCACTGACCCTCGTGGGCGCCCTCGCCGCGGCCGTGCTCGTCCTGTGGATCCTGGTCCGGTTCAGCCTCTCGTCCCCCGCGCTGATGCTGGAACGTCAGGGAGTCGTCGCGTCCCTGCGCCGCTCGGCGAAGCTCGTCCAGGGCGCGTGGTGGCGGATCTTCGGCATCCTCACCCTGACGGCGCTGCTGACGTTCCTCGTCTCGATGATCATCGCGATCCCGTTCGGTCTCCTCGCCTACGCGGTGGACGGCGAGGGGCTCGGCGGGCTGCTCTCCGGCGACACCCCCCAGTTCGGCTGGCCCTTCCTGATCGTCACGGGCATCGGCGCGGTGATCGCGTCCTCGATCACGTACCCGATCTCCGCCGGCGTCGGCGTCCTCCTCTACGTCGACCAGCGGATCCGGCGCGAGGCCCTCGACCTGGAACTCGCCCGCGCGGCGGGCGTGCCCGGCTACGGCTCCCCTTCGCCCAACGACACTCCCGGGGGCTGATGCCGTGCCGATCACGGGGGGACCGACGACGGCGTGGCTGCTGACCCGCGCGAACGATGACGTGCCGGTGGACACTCCCCGCGTCCCCGCCCGGGAGGCGGCCGAGCGGGAACTGTCCAAGCCGATGTACCACGAGAACGACCCGAGCATCCTCCAGCGGGCACTCGACCGCTTCTGGGAGTGGGTGGGCGGCATCTTCGACTCCGCGTCGGGTGCCGCCCCGGGCGGCCCGCTCGGCCTCGTCGTCATCGCCCTGGTCGTCGTGGCACTGATCGGTGCTCTGTGGTGGCGGCTGGGCACCCCGCGGCGCGCGGCCACCACAGCGGACTCCCTCTTCGACGACCGCCCCCGCAGCGCCGCCGAGCACCGCACCGAAGCCGACCGGCACGCCGCCGCGGGCCGCTGGAACCAGGCCGTCCAGGAACGGATGCGGGCCGTCGTCCGCTCGCTGGAGGAACGCACCCTGCTCGATCCCCGCCCGGGCCGGACCGCCGACGAGGCAGCCGCCGAAGCGGGCCGCCCGCTGCCCGCCCACGCGGACGAACTCCGGGCCGCCGCCCGGGCCTTCGACGAGGTCACATACGGCGGCCGCACCGCCGACCGGGACACATACCAGCGCCTCAAGGACCTGGACACCACCATCGAACGGGCAAAGCCTCTGTTGAGCGACGCGGCCCAGGGAGCGGCCGGATGACCGCCGCGACCACCTCCTCCTCCCTCACCACCCGTCAGATCTGGATCCGCACCCGCGGCTTGTTGATCGCCCTCACGCTCCTCGTCGTCGCCGGAATCGTCATGGCCCTCGTACGCTCCGGCGCACAGCACGGCCGTCTCGATCCTCGCTCGGCCGACCCCAAAGGCAGCCGAGCCGTCGCGGAGCTCCTCAAGGACCGGGGCGTCACCACCCGAGTGGTCACCACCCTCGACGAGGCCACCGGCGCGGCCGGCCCGGACACCACTCTCCTCGTCACGAACCCGGACATGCTGACCGGGCATCAGCAGGACCTGCTGCGCGACGCCATGGACAGCGCGGGCCGCACCGTCCTCGTCGGCGCGGGCGCCCCCTCCGTCGACACCCTGGCCCCGGGAGTGAGCACCGGCTCCTCCATCCCGGTGTCGGCCCACGACCCGGATTGCTCTCTGCCGGCCGCGGTACGCGCGGGTGACGCCGACACCGGCGGCGAGCGCTACACGACCGGCGCCCCGGGCGCGGACAAGTGCTACCCCAGCGACGGCCTGCCGACGCTGCTGCGCATCAAGGGCCCCGCCACGAGCGACACCGTCCTCCTCGGCGCACCCGACATCCTCTACAACGACCGTCTGGACAAGCAGGGCAACGCTTCCCTTGCCCTGCAGCTCCTCGGTTCCCGCTCTCATCTCGTCTGGTACCTCCCCTCACTCAGTGATCCCTCCGCCGCGGGCGGCGGCGGTGAGGACGGCGACGGAAGCGGCACCGACAGCGAAGGCGCGTTCCTCGACCTCATCCCGTCCGGCTGGCTGTGGGGCACGCTCCAACTCGCCCTCGCCGCCGTCCTCGCCGCCATCTGGCGAGCCCGCCGCCTCGGTCCCCTGGTGACCGAGCGTCTCCCTGTGGCGATCCGCGCGTCCGAATCCACCGAGGGCCGCGCCCGCCTCTACCGCAAGGCGAACGCGCGTGACCGCGCGGCCACCGTCCTGCGCACGGCGACCCGTACCCGTCTCGCTCCCCTCCTGGGCGTTCCCCCGACGGCCGCCCACTCCCCCGATGCCCTGCTCCCGGCCGTCTCCGCCCGGCTGACGTCCGGAGACCGGGACGCCAGAGCTCTCCTCTTCGGCCCGGCTCCCTCCGACGACGCCGCGCTCGTTCTCCTGGCAGACCAACTCGACGCCCTCGAAAGAGAGGTACGCACCTCATGAGTGCCCCGACCCCCGAGAACCCTGAGATCTCGGACAGCGCCCGCTCCTCCCTGGAGGCTCTGCGCACCGAGATCGCGAAGGCCGTGGTCGGGCAGGATCCCGCTGTCACGGGACTCGTCGTCGCCCTGCTCTGCCGAGGCCACGTCCTCCTCGAGGGTGTGCCCGGCGTCGCCAAGACGCTGCTCGTCCGGGCCCTGGCCGCTTCGCTCGAACTGGACACCAAGCGCGTCCAGTTCACCCCTGACCTGATGCCGAGCGACGTCACCGGATCCCTCGTCTACGACGCCCGCACCGCCGAGTTCTCCTTCCAGCCGGGCCCGGTCTTCACCAACCTCCTGCTCGCGGACGAGATCAACCGCACGCCTCCGAAGACCCAGTCGTCCCTCCTGGAGGCCATGGAGGAGCGCCAGGTCACCGTCGACGGCACGCCCCGCCCCCTCCCAGACCCCTTCCTGGTCGCGGCAACGCAGAACCCGGTCGAGTACGAAGGCACCTATCCGCTTCCCGAGGCCCAACTGGACCGCTTCCTGCTGAAGCTGACGGTCCCTCTGCCTTCGCGGGAGGACGAGATCAATGTGCTCACCCGTCATGCGGAAGGCTTCAACCCTCGCGACCTCCAGGCCGCCGGAGTGCGCCCCGTCGCCGGACCGGCAGAGCTGGAGGCCGCCCGCGCGGCGGTCGCCAAGACTTCCGTCTCCGCCGAAATCGCCGGCTACGTCGTCGATATCTGCCGAGCCACCCGTGAATCCCCCTCGCTCACCCTTGGCGTCTCCCCTCGAGGCGCCACCGCTCTGCTCTCCACCGCACGCGCATGGGCCTGGCTCACCGGCCGCGACTACGTCATCCCGGACGATGTGAAGGCCCTGGCCCTGCCCACCCTGCGTCACCGCATACAACTGCGCCCGGAGGCCGAGATGGAGGGAGTCACTCCCGACTCCGTCATCACGTCGATCCTGGCCCACGTCCCCGTTCCGCGATGAGGCAGTGAACCGTGGCCCTCACCGGACGAACCGCGCTCCTCGCCGCGATCGGCTCTCTCCCCGTCGGCATCCTCGCCCCCAGCTGGGCGGGGATGCTCGCCGTCAACGCGCCCCTCTCACTCGCAATTCTGTGCGACTACGCTCTCGCCGCGCCAGTGCGAACGCTGCAGTTCACCCGAAGCGGTGACACAACAGTTCGACTGGGTGACAGCGTCGAGGTTCATCTGACCGTCACGAACCCCTCGCGCCGCCGTCTTCGCGCCCAGCTCCGTGACGCATGGCCGCCCAGCAGCTGGCTTCCCGGCACCGAGCAGCCCGCGTCCCGGCACAAGGTGGCCGTCCCCCCAGGCGAGCGCCGACGACTCACGACGGTCCTGCGGCCCACCCGCCGCGGTGACCGCCAGGCCGCCCGCCTCACGGTGCGCTCGTACGGCCCGCTGGGCCTCGCCGCCCGCCAGGGCAATCACACCGTCCCCTGGACGGTCCGGGTCCTGCCGCCCTTCACCAGCCGCAAGCACCTGCCCTCCAAGCTGGCCCGCCTCCGTGAACTGGACGGACGCACCAGCGTCCTCACCCGTGGCGAAGGCACCGAATTCGACAGCCTGCGGGAGTACGTCCCCGGCGACGACACCCGCTCCATCGACTGGCGCGCCACCGCCCGCCAGACGACGGTCGCCGTACGCACCTGGCGGCCGGAGCGCGACCGCCACATCCTCATCGTCCTCGACACCGGCCGCACATCGGCTGGCCGTGTGGGCGACGTCCCGCGTCTGGACGCCGCCATGGACGCCACGCTGCTCCTCACGGCGCTCGCTTCACGAGCTGGCGACCGGGTCGACCTCCTGGCCTATGACCGCCGCGTCCGGGCCCGGGTCCAAGGCCGCACGGCCAACGACCTCCTGCCGACCATGGTGAATGCCCTGGCCCCGCTGGAGCCGGAGCTCGTCGAAACCGACGCCCGGGGTCTGAGCGCCGCCGCCCTCAGCAGCGCTCCGCGCCGGTCTCTGATCGTTCTTCTCACCAGCCTGGACGCAGCCCCCATCGAAGAGGGCCTGCTCCCCGTGCTGCCGCAGCTCACTCAGCGCCACACCGTCCTCGTGGCGTCTGTGTCCGACCCGCACACTCAGCGCATGTCCGAGGCTCGTGGCACCGTCGACGCCGTCTACGAGGCGGCGGCCGGCACACAGACCCAGGCTCAGCGGCGTCGTACGTCCGAACAGCTTCAGCGCCACGGTGTCACTGTCGTGGACGCCACCCCGGACAATCTCGCGCCGGCCCTTGCCGACGCCTATCTTGCCCTGAAGGCAGCGGGCCGTCTTTAACTCAGGAAACACAGGCGCGTACACAGACGCATGCGAAAGGGGCCACCTCGGCGGGAGGTGGCCCCTTCTAGCTGGCCGTAAACGCAGGAAAGCCCCGCACCATACGGTGCGGGGCTCCCCCCAAAAATAGTTCGGCGGCGTCCTACTCTCCCACAGGGTCCCCCCTGCAGTACCATCGGCGCTGAAAGGCTTAGCTTCCGGGTTCGGAATGTAACCGGGCGTTTCCCTAACGCTATGACCACCGAAACAT
>NZ_JBUEFZ010000011.1:0-205319 GCF_054963715.1 Streptomyces sp. STAM6
ACTTCCCCATGCGCCGGTGACGGCGTGGGGACCGGTCGTGCGGTCAGTGGGGGCGGGGCTCGCCGTACGTCCGGAGGGTCAACAGAGCTTCCAAGGTCACCATGGGACGGGCCTCCAGCCGGACGGTCGGAGACCATGCGGCCCAGCGGACGGGCCGGCCGCCGTCCTCCTGCCGCTCGGCCACCAGGGCGCGCAGGCCGCGTCGCATCTCGCCGTCGGTGAACCAGGCGCGGGCGGGGCTGTCCGGGCGGGGGGGAGTCGTGGGGGTAGTGGTACTCCCCCGGCGCGTAGCCGGGTGCGATGCGGGCGTCTTCGGGGCGGTCCGGGTCGAGCAGCACGAGACGCCGGTCGCGCACGAGTCGTCCCGGCCGGTCGGCCTGGCTCCGGGCCCAGGCGCGGTCGGGCGTTCCCGCGATACAGGCCAGTGCGGCGTGGACCTCGTAGGGGTGGGTCGGCCCGTCAAGCCGCTCGACCGCCGTCCGGGTGCGACACGGACCGCGGTACGGCGTTGGGCGGCCGGCGTACCGTCTGGTGTCGCGCGCTCATCCTTGCGCCTTCTTCCGCTCGCTCTTGCTGATGACAACCACCAGATGGAAGAAGCACGCCCGTTCGTGACATGGGTGCGATGTGACGCCCGCCACCACCGGGAAGCGTTCCGCCGGCCTCGGCAGAGCCAGGGGGAAGGACCCCGCCCGCCGCGTGCGGCCGCGCCGGGGCACGCGGGTGAGGGACCTACTGGTGCAGGTGGACCGTGAGGTGCGCGGACAGGGCGCGGAGGAAGTCGGGCGCGTCGAAGACGGCACCGGCGGAGACGACTCCGACCGTCCGGGTCCGTCCCGTGAGGACGCGGTGCACCGCCTCCACGGCGAGGGGCGCGCTCACGGCGTAGATGTCCCGGCCGCTCGCCACCGCGCGCCGTTCCGCGCCGCGGGAGCGCACGACCACGTCGACGAGGAAGGTCTGCTCGGACCGACCGCGGTCGTCGACCGCGGTGGGCGTCGGGGAGTCGGCCGCCACCACGTCCCTGGCCGCTTCGGTCGTCATGTAGGTGCGCACTTCGGGGACGGAAAGGTGGCTGGGAACGGTGACGACGTCGGCCATGGTGAATTCCCCTATGACCGACCTGGTCCCCATCGGCTCGGGAAAGGTCCACGTCGTGGCCTCCGGGGCGTCGTCGACGTACTCCAGCCGCCCGTTGCTGTAGCGCACCCGCCGGCCGTCCCTGCGCTCGCGGGAGACGGCGCCGGCGGAGCGGGTTCCGGCCGTGGGGTGCCAGTGGTTCAGCCCGTAGGCGACGTGCACCTCGTCGGCCGTTGCCCAGTCGCCCATCGCCGCCGTGACCAGCAGGTCGCCGAGTCCGCCGTAGAACGCCATCGCGGGAACCACCACGGTGCCGGCGGCGCGGGCGCGCTCCGCGAAGTGGGTGAACGTGTCGTCGAGGGCCTCGATCTCGGCCGCCACGTCGACGTACGGGATCCCCGCGCGCATGGCCGCCTCGATCACCGGAGCGGCCGTCGTGGCGAAGGGCCCGGCGCAGTTGATCACGGCGGCGGTGCCGGCCAGCGCGCTGTCGAGGGAGGCCGGGTCGTCGACGGAGGCCGTACGGTACTCCGTCCCCGGACGGGACTCCGCCAGTGCCCTCAGCTTGTCCGTGTCACGTCCGGACAGCAGGGGGACGAACCCGCGGTCCATCAGCTCCGCCACCACGAAGCGTCCGGTGTGCCCGTACGCGCCGAAGACCGCCACCGTCTGACCCGTGCCCATGTGTGTTCCCACCTCTTGTCGAATGATCCACCGCGCACATCCTGGCGAGAAGGGACCGCCGGCCACGAGTGTCCGGAACGACAAGGCACGTACAGTTCCGGACATGAGTACTGTCGCGCTGGCCGTCACCGACGGCATGCTGCACTTCGAGCTGTCCGTGGCGTACGAGGTCTTCGGCTCCGACCTGTCCGGCGTGGCCGCCCCTTGGTACGACCTCGCCGTGTGCGGGCCGGGGTCCGTACGCGTCGGCCGGTTCCGGCTGGAGCCCGACGCCGGACTCGACCGGCTCCCGCACGCCGACACGGTGATCGTCCCCGGGTGGGCTGACGTCGACGAGGCCCCGCCCGCCGACCTGGTCGACGCGGTCCGCGCGGCCCACGAGGCGGGCGCACGGGTGGCCTCGCTGTGCACCGGCGCGTTCGTGCTGGCCGCCGCCGGCCTGCTGGACGGCCGGCGCGCCACCACGCACTGGGCCCACACCCGGGCGCTGGCGACCCGGTACCCCGACGTGGAGGTCGATCCGGACGTCCTCTACGTCGACGACGGCAGCGTGCTCACCTCGGCCGGTAAGGCCGCCGCGATGGATCTGTGCCTGCATCTCGTCCGACTCGACCACGGCTCGGCGGTCGCCAACACGGTCGCCCGCCGCCTGGTGGTGCCACCGCACCGGGCGGGCGGCCAGGCCCAGTTCGTCACCGCCCCGGTACCGGCCAGGGACGACCATCCGCTCGCCGCGCTGTTCCCCTGGGTCGTCGCACGGCTCGACCATCCGCTGACGGTGGAGGACCTGGCCCGCCGGGCGAACATGAGCTCGCGCAACCTGGGCCGCCACTTCAGGTCCGCGACCGGCACCACCCCACTGCAGTGGCTGCTGATCCAGCGGATCCGGCGCGCCCAGGAGTTGCTGGAGACCAGTGGCGACAGCATCGACACGATCGCGGCGGCCACCGGCATGGGCACCGCCGCGACACTGCGCAGGCACTTCAACCGCACCATCGGCGTACCCCCGGACACCTACCGCCGCACGTTCCGCAGCACACGCCCCGCCACGTCCTGACCTGCCGCCGGAGCCCGCTGATCCGCGACACGACGCGCGTGGCGGGGGTGTTCCCGGACGCCTCAGCAGGCCCCGGCCGAGCCCGGGCGAGGCAGGTGGCCGGGTGGCCTTCACGCCATGGAAGCAAATGCGCACGGCGCGGGACTGCTGTCCCCCTCACCGGGGAACAGAGGGGTCCGGGCGGGCGTCCCCGCCCGTACCACCCCGCCGAACACCGCGAAGCACAGGAGGTGCGATGCACGCCAGCGTGGGAGATCGTCTCGTCGTCCATGGCCGGGTCGTCGGTAAGCACGACAGGATCGTGGAGATCGTCGAGGTCCTCGGCCCGGACGGCACACCGCCCTACCGTGTCCGGGCCGAGAACGGACACGAAACGATCATGACTCCGGGGCCCGACTCCGTCGTCGATCACCGCAAAGCGGCAGGTTGACGGAGTCCCGGGGGATGAGATGCCCGACGGCGCCGCCTCTCCGGTGACAGGCCGGGCCGGTACGTGCCCACGTACCGGCCCACCCGGCCGGGAAGCCGCACCTCTGTTCCACCGGGCGCCGTGGGCCACCGTCCTGCGGGCGCGGCTTGCACGGCGGCGGGCGCTGTCCCATAGTCCGAGGTATGGACGCGCGCGAGGCGGCGCTCCGACAGGCATACGGCCATGCCGTGCGCTGGCTGGCCGACCTGTCCGATCGCCCGGTTCCCGCCCGCGCCTCGGTCGACGAGATCGTGCGCGCGCTCGGCGCCGAACTCCCCGACGGCCCGAGCAGGCCGGCAGACGTCGTGGATCTGCTGGCCACGGCCTGCGAGCCGGGGCTCACCGCGTTTCCCGGCGGCCGCTTCTACGGATTCGTGGTCGGCGGCACCGAACCGGCCGCCCTCGCCGCGGACTGGCTGGTCAGCGCCTGGGACCAGAACTGCGTGATGCGCGCCGTCTCACCCGCGTACACGGCGGCGGAGGACATTGCGAGCGCCTGGTTGCTCGATCTGCTCGGCCTGCCGAGCGGCAGCGCGGTCGGCTTCACCACGGGTGCCACCATGGCGAACTTCACCTGCCTCGCCGCGGCACGCGACGCGGTGCTGCGGCGCAGCGGCTGGGACGTCGACCGCGACGGACTCGCGGGGGGTCCGGCTGTGCGCGTCATCGCCGGGGAGGACCGCCACATGTCCATCGATCTGGCGCTGCGGTACCTGGGACTCGGCCGGCCCGGACTGGTGGCGGCGGACGGCCAGGGGCGTATGCGGCCCGAGGCGTTGCGGCACGCCCTGGCAGCCGCCGGCCAGGGCCCTGCCCTCGTGATCCTCCAGGCCGGGGACATCCACTCCGGGGCCTTCGATCCCTTCGTGGAGACGATCCGTGCCGCCCGTGACGCGGACGCATGGGTGCACGTCGACGGCGCCTTCGGTCTGTGGGCGGCCGCCTCCCGCGAGCACGCGCGTCTGACAGCGGGCTGCGGACACGCCGATTCCTGGGCGACGGACGCCCACAAGACGCTGAACGTCCCCTACGACTGCGGTCTCGCCATCGTGCGCGACCCGTTCGCGCTGCGGGCGGCGATGGGGCTGCACGGCGACTACCTCATCCAGCACGAACACGGCGACCCCGTCGACAAGGTGCCCGAACTCTCCCGGCGCGGCAGGGCGTTCCCCGTGTGGGCGGCCCTCAGATCGCTCGGCCGGTCGGGGGTGGCCGACCTCGTCGACCGTCTGTGCCGGCACGCCTCCGCGTTCGCCGCCGGCATCGACGCGATCGACGGCGCGACGGTCCTCAACGACGTGGTGTTCACCCAGGTCTGCGCCGAGTTCGGCAGCGAGGCACGCACGGAACGGGTCCTCGGCAGGCTGCTCGACGACGGCACGACCTGGATCAGCGGCTCCACCTGGCACGGACGCCGGGTGATGCGGATCTCGGTGAGCAACTGGTCGACGACCGACGACGACGTCACGCGCGCGCTCGCGGCGATCCGCCGCGCCTCCCTCGGCGTCTGACGCGGGGCGACGTGTCCGATCGTCGCACCGCCGTGCTACGGCCGGAAGGGTGCTGACCGGTCCGTCGGGCAACTCGAACCGATCGGACGAGTGCCGTCCGCCCCTGAACGTCGTTGTCCGGGTCGGGACAGCTCATCGTCGACCAACTACAAGGAGCCGTAATGCGCCTGCTTCGCATCGGAGTCGCCACCTTCGGGACACTGCTGCTCTCCGCCTCACTCACCACCGGTTCCGCCGTGGCCGCGGAGGGCCACTTCGTCTGGGAAGGACCCGGAGGAAAGCTGTACTCCGTGGAGAACCCGCCGGACGGCAAGTGTCTCGACATGGCGCAGGAGGCCAAGGCCCCCCGCAACAGGACGCAGAGCACGCTCGTGGTGTACTCCGGCAAGAAGTGCAAGGGCACCGCGACGCGCCTGGCGCCGGGCAAGGACGGCGGCCAGAACCAGAAGTTCGCCAGCTTGGTCTTCAACCCCAGCTGACGCGCCCGGCGGTCGCGGCGCGGACCGTCGAACAGGAGCGGGCAGGACCCGAGGCTCACCGGCGAGCGGACGCCGCGACGCGCCGCGGGACAGAGGGTGGCACGGAGTCGTGGCTGGCGTGGGAGCCCTCCGCCGCATCCGGAGCAAGCAGGGGTCCGCGCATCGCCGACGGGACCGGTGGCTCAGTGCGTGCTGTGCCACCGGTCCCGTCCGCACGTCACGCACCGCGATGCCGTCGAGGCAGGGGCGTGGCTCAGCGGTTGACGAAGGTGAGGCTGGTCGTGTCGTAGCGGGTGCCCGCGATCTGCTCGGGCGGCGCGGCGGCCTCGATGGCGGCGAGGTCCTCGGGGGACAGTTCGACGGCGAGGGCCGCGATGTTCTCCTCCAGGTACCGCTGTCGGCGGGTGCCGGGGATCGGCACCACGTCGTCGCCGCGGTGCTGCACCCAGGCCAGGGCGAGCTGACCCGCGGTGACGCCCTTCGCCTCGGCGAGTTCGTTGAGCTTGGTGACGATCGCCAGGTTGTTCTCGAGGTTGCCGTCGGCGAATCGCGGCTGGGTGCGCCGGATGTCGGTCTCCGCCATGCTGTCGACCGAGTGGTACCGGCCGGTCAGGAACCCGCGCCCGAGCGGGGAGAAGGGCACCAGTCCGATGCCAAGTTCACGGCAGAGGGGGGCGATCTCCGCCTCCAGGTCGCGGGTCCACAGCGACCACTCGCTCTGCAGCGCGGCGATGGGGTGCACCGCGTGGGCCCGCCGGACGGTCTGCGCGCCGGCCTCGGACAGCCCGAGGTGGCGGACCTTTCCGGCCCGCACCAGTTCGGCCATGGCACCGACGGTCTCCTCGATCGGCACGTCCGGGTCGACCCGGTGCTGGTAGTACAGGTCGATGTGGTCCACACCGAGCCGGCGCAGCGACGCGTCGCACGCCTGGCGGACGTAGGCCGCGTCACCGCGGATCAGGGTGGGCTCGCCCAGGCGGTTGGCAAGCCCGAACTTCGTGGCCAGTACCACCTCGTCGCGGCGGCCGGCGACGGCCCGTCCGATCAGCTCCTCGTTGTGCCCGGAGCCGTAGAAGTCGGAGGTGTCCAGGAAGGTCACCCCGAGGTCGAGGGCATGGCGCAGGGTCGCGATCGACTGCTCGTCGTCCGTCGTGCCGTAGCCGTGGCTCATGCCCATGCATCCGAGGCCCTGGGCGGAGACCGCCAGTTCGCCGAGGTACCGGGTGGGGACGTTGGTCATGGTGCTGCCTCCTGGGCTGGTAACCGTGTGCCACGACGCTATGTATTGGAGTGCACTCCAAGTCAATCGAGCCCGAAACACATCACCGGTGGTCGGGCAGGAGGACCCGTGGAGGTGGCGGCCGGGCCCCTCGTGGTCAGGGAGTGTCGCCCTCCCAGTCGAACCGCTTGGGATCGCCGTTCCTCGGCCCGTAGAGCGCCCGGCCCCCGGCGCCGTAGCGGCCGAGCTCGGTCAGCAGGGCCGCACCTTCGTGCAGTTGCCGGGCCGTCCAGCCGGTGACGTCCAGAAGCAGGCCGTCGAGCGGGCCACCGACCAGCTCGACGTAGGTGCGCCCGGGCCGCGGTCCGGGGTCGGGGTCGTCGTGGTCGGCGCCGTAGACCCGTCCTCGCATGATCTGTTCGTCCATCCCGCCAGCGTCGCATCCACCACTGACACAGCCGCGGCAGGGGACGGATCGGCCCTGGTCGCCGGCCTCTGTGCCGCAAGGCCCATCCGGGGGCGCGAACGCCGGTCAGGGCGGTGCGGTCGACGCACCGGCCTCGCCGGCGCCCGCGCCCCCGCAGCAGGCGCCGCGCGGCGGGAGTCCGGGAGCACGGCCCTGGCGTCCAGGCCATGGCCGCCAGGGGCACGCCGGGCCGGCGGTGGCGTCGGCGGTCCGGACGGACGGTGGCAACCGTGGGACGCGG
This sequence comes from Streptomyces sp. STAM6, assembly GCF_054963715.1. Classification (NCBI taxonomy): domain Bacteria; kingdom Bacillati; phylum Actinomycetota; class Actinomycetes; order Kitasatosporales; family Streptomycetaceae; genus Streptomyces; species Streptomyces sp. STAM6. The sequence continues at coordinate 7,207 of NZ_JBUEFZ010000011.1, forward strand.
CCCCTCCTCGGGCTGCCGCTGCCGGCCGGCCCGGTTTCCTCACGCCACCGGGTACCCGCCGCCCGACGGGGTGGCACCGGGCGCACCCGCTTGCGGAATACGCCCGGGGGTACCCCTGCTGCGCACCGCCCCGGCCGACGAAGATCACGGCAGCGCGACGGTACGGCCCGCGGCAGCCGCCGGGACCGGAGCCGGCCTGGGAGCCCTGACCGGGCTGCTCGGCATCGGCGGAGGCTTCCTCGCCGTCCCCGCCCTGGTCACGGTCCTCGCCTTCTCGTCGGCGTCGGCGTCGGCGTCGGCGTGAAGATGTCGGATCCGGTGCGCGGCACCAGAATGGGCGCTGAGCACTGGTTCCGCCGGATCGGAGACGGCCCATGACTGACCTCAAGATCGAGCAGAAGCGCTCGCTGTCCCGCATCGAGGCCGCCGACCAGCTCATGGCCCTCGCGGTGGCGCTGAGGGAAGGCGGGGACGCCGAACTGGAACTCGGTCCGGGGACTCTCAGCCTGCGTATCCCCGACGACCTGCGCACCGAGGTGGAGATCGAGGTCGACGACGGGGAGATCGAGCTGGAGATCGAGCTGAAGTGGCCGCTGCCGCTCACCCGAACGGCGGCATCGGAACCGGTGAGCGCAACAGAGGCGCCGCGGAAGCGGAAGAGTGCGTCCGCCAAGCCCAAGCGGGCCGGCACCGGCAGAAGCACGGCATCAAAGCGGTCGACCTCCGGGTAGGACGCACCCGGCAGCGCCTGCCGAGCCGGACTCCCGCCCGGCCCGACCGGGCGCGGCACCTCATTGCCGGCCTTCTCCGTCATGGGATCACGTGAGTACGACCTGGAGTTCCGCGACCGGGCATCCCGAGTGCGGGCCTGGGACATCGGCCTCCTGGCCCTGGCGGCGCTCGTGTGGACCTGGTGGGCCTTGCTCCTGCTCACCTCGTACGAGGTCGGCGAGGCACCCGGCGACCGCTCCCCCGAGCACTGCGCCTCGCGGCTGTTCACCGACCGGGGTACCGCCAACGAGGGCGTGTGTCGCGGTGACTGGTGCGCCGACGAGCGGGACTGGCCCGAGGCGCTGGCGGTTGCCGGACTGTCCGTGCCGGTGTCGATCGCCGGGGCGATGCTCTTCACCACCGGCGGTGTGAGCCGCCGTATGAGCGCCCACAGCGAGGCGATGCGATGCGAAGGCCGGACGAACTCGCGGACCGCCAGTGAAAGGCGGTGCGTGAGCATCCTGCTCAGTGCGGCCGCCCAGGTGCAGTCACAACTGCCACAGGACTTGAGTGAGCTGCTCGAGGCACCGCGGTTCGCCGGTCGGCGCGAGGCGGCGGCCGACGACAACGCGGCAGCCGCGCGTCCCGGGGCCCGCGAGCCCGGCGAGCGTCCTGAAGAAACGCCTCAGCTCAGAGCCGCGGCGAGAGCCCGTAGTCTTTCCACGGCGAGCGCCGGTGGGACGACCAGCCGGAACCCTTCCGCGGACTCCTCGACCGCGCCGACGAAGCCGGAGGACAACAGCTTCAGGGACTGGTCGATGGTCTCGTCCGAGGCTTTGAGGTCGCGGAGGTCCCTGCGCAAGTCCCGGATCATCAGCCACCCCTCGGTGTACTCGTCACCGAGTTCCTTCTCCAGTTGTGTCAGGACCGCGCGGAGAACGGCGATGCCGCCCATCCGCTCGCCATGGACCCGGGACAGCGCGTCCTGCCGTTCCGTCGCCGTGAGGAGCGGGTCCACAAGAAGCAGCAGGTCCTGGGCGGAGAAGGGGTACTGCGCGTGCAGGAGGACCGCTTCGGCCAGCGTGTCGGAGTGGAGCACCGCCAGGTGGCGGTCCTTGGCCGCGGCCGAGTGCACCCTGCGGTGGAACTCCGGACCGATCACGACGGTCCCGACGGCCCCCACCTTTTCCCTGTGCTCGCGCAAGCCCTCCGTACTCACCTCGTGGTCGGAGACGGCACCGACGCCCGACGTCTTCGCCTCGACGGCGAAGACGCGGCTCTCGGTGGCGACGGGGATCGTCACGACGCCGTCCGTGCGGCTGGCGCCGCCGATGTGTTCGGCCGCCAGGCCGAGGAAGCGGAAGGCGTCGCGTACGGCGATTTCCATGCGCACGTGGTCACGGCTGTCGCGAGCGGCTTCCCGCAGTTCGTCGGCCAGTGCGGCCGAGTGACTCGTGCCGTCCGGGGACACCGGCGCGGAGGCGGTCGGCTTTTCCCTGTCGCCGGGGGACCCTGATGCCGGAACGGCGACCGGCAGGGAGTCGAGGAGGCCGCGGCCTGTCGCGGTGAGCCGGTACTCCTGCTGGGAGATCTTCTCGACCGTGCCACAGTCGCGCAGCAGGGCCAGACGGACCCGGACGGCGGCCACGGTGAGCGGCTCACGGCCGTAGAGCGCGCTGCGCCTGGCCACTTCGACGGCGGACAGGACCCCGCCTTCGCGCAGCTCCCGCAGGATCTCACCGACGAACCACAGGTGTGCGTGCGCGATCCGCACCAGGTCGAGCGGATCACCGCTGGTCAGCCAGGTGCGGGCGCAGGGCGCGGCCGACCAGGCCGAGGGGCCCGTGCGCCGGATCAGTCCCAGGTGTCTGAGCGAATTGCGGGCCTGCTGGGCGGACTTCTCCGACAGGGCGTAGCGGGTGCGGAGAATTGATTCGAGGGACTCCTCGGATATGGACGGCACTGCCTCGGCGACGAGGTCGTGTGCCACCTCGTCCACACCGATGCCGTCCGGACTGGGCAGGAACAGACTGCGGGCGGGCCGGGAGGCGTGCTGTGCCGCCGCCGCGCGGAGCAGGGCCGCGATCTCCTCGGACGGCGGCAGGATTTCGGCGGTCTCGTCGGTCCCGGTGGGGTCCGGGCAGCCCAGAGGCAGGGACTCCAGCATGATCCGTCCGGGGTTCGTGAGATGCACCCGGCGATCGAACATCTCGAGTGCGCCGGCTCCCCGCAGCCACGTGGTGCGCCTGCGGAGTTGGTCCAGCGACGTCCAGCCCATGTCGTACCGGGCGTTGGCCTGCTCGCGCAAGTCCTCGTGGCCGAGGGGGCCGGACCGCAGGAGGTCCAGCAGCTCGCCGACGAAGCGCACCCTGCGGTGCAGGAGTCGCACCAGTGCCGCCGCGTCCTGGGCCCCCCGCCATTCCAGGGCGTCCGCGGTGGGGACCAGTGCGCCGTTCTCGTTGCGCACGAAGGTGGAGCCCAGCATCTTCGACAGCTCCCGCACGGGAAGCGGCTCGGTGATGTCCGGCAGGTCGACGGTGCCGGCCATCGGCGGGCGGCGGTCCCTGAGCGCGTCGAGGACATGAGGCAGGAGTCGCACCCACCCTTCCACCGGCCCAGGCAGGGAGGGGGCGGTTTGCAGCCGCTCCCGCCAAGGAGGCGGAACAGGTGCCGAACCGGGGGAAGAAGGCGAGTGACTCACGACAGCATTCTAGGGAGGCGGGGGAAGCGCTGAAGCGAGAGCGTGAGTGATGAGGGGCATGACGCGGCCGCTACAGGTGCTGATGGGCGTTGCGTTCCGCCGCGGCATGCCACCACCCCGGGGGAGACGGGCCGATGACTGTGGCGGTGGGCTGGTCCGGATGCAGGCCGAGGCGTCGCAGAGCGTCGGCATGGACTGTGACGTCGAACCAGCCGTGCCAGTGCCCGTCCGGGCCGATGCCGCAGGCGAGTCCCCAGCGGATCTCATCGTGCCGGAACGGCATCCAGTCGATGCCGCGGTCGCGCAGTCAAGCGCGCGTGGCCGCGAGCGGCCGCGGGCGGCCGGGCAGGTTCTCGTAGGCCGTGACAGTGATCCAGTCGGTGCTCGGTGACTTCATGCCGTTCATGATGCCCGGTTGCTGTACCGGGTGGGCGGGGCGGCCTCACGCCGAGCGGGCCGCGACGACCTGGCGTGCGAGGAGCAGGAGGTCCGGGACGGCCGGGTGGCCTGCCCCGTCGCGCCAGGCGAGGACGACGGGAACGGTCGGTGCGTCCGTGAGCGGGCGGTAGACCAGTGAGGGGTGCGTGTGGTTGCTCGGGGTGGCCGATGTGGTGACGCCGACGGCGCGGCCCGCGGCGATGGCGACGAGCCACTCGTCGGTATTGGTCACCTCGACGGTCGTAACAGGGCGGGCCTCGTTCGGCCACAGGTCCAGGGTCGTGGTGCCCGACACGGTGTTGACGGCGAGTGGGTGGGCGGCGAGGTCGCCGAGCGTGATCCCGGTGAGGGCCGCCAGTGGGCTGTCCGCCGGCATGACCACCACGCGCTCCTCCGAGAACAGGAATTCCGTGCGGAGCCCGGGCGTGGTGATGGTCCCGCGCAGCAGCGCCGCGTCGACCTTTCCCCGAGTGAGGCCGGCGGTGGGGTCGTCGACGCGGAGCAGTTCCAGTCGGACGCCGGGGTGTGTCTCGTCCCAGCGGCGCAGCAGAGGGATGGTGCGGTCACCGAGCGCCGCCCAGGTGTGGCCCAGGCGCAGGGTCCGGCTTCTCAGCGCGGTGGGGTCGAGGGCGGTCTCGACCGCCGTGACGGCGACGAGGGCCTTGTCCCGGAAGACATGACCCTCGGCGGTCAGTTCGAGATGGTGCGTCGAGCGGTCGACGAGCCGTGCGCCCAGGTGGTCCTCGAGTTGGCGCAGGGTGCGCGAGAGCGCGGGCTGGCTCAGGTGGAGGCGTGTGGCCGCGCGGGTGACGTTGCCCTCCTCCGCTATGGCGAGGAACGCCCGCAGGTGCCGCAGCTCGATGGTCATGCTTCAGGAGCATAACCGTGGTGGACCAGGCATTTCACACGGAGTGGCCGGATTCCTAACGTGAAGGCATGACATCCACGGTGCACAACTCATCCGCAACGACGGCCGCACCACCGGTCGTTCGTCGTCACGCCGCGGGGCGCGGCGCCCTCGGCGGCGTCGGCCTGGTGCTGGCCGGAACGGTGTCCGTGCAGTTCGGGTCGGCCTTCGCGGCGCTGCTGTTCCCGCGGGCCGGGGCGCTCGGCACGGTCGCGCTCAGGGTGACGTTCGCCGCGTTGCTGCTGCTGGTCGTCACCCGTCCCCGGTTGCGGGGTCACTCACGGGCGGACTGGGCGGTGGCCACCGGGTTCGGCCTGGCTCTCGGCGGCATGAACATCCTCTTCTACCAGGCCATCGACCGGATCCCGCTGGGACCGGCCGTCACCCTGGAGGTACTCGGACCGCTGCTGTTGTCGGTGTTCGCCTCACGCCGCGCCGCCGGCCTCCTGTGGGCCGGTCTGGCGCTGGCGGGGGTCTGTCTGCTGGGCCGCGGCGGCTTCGGCCAGCTCAATGTCGCGGGCGTGGCCTTCGCGCTGGGTGCCGGGGCGATGTGGGCGGCGTACATCGTGCTCAACTCCCGTGCGGGCGCTCGCTTCCCGCGGCTGGACGGTCTGACGATCGCCATGGTCGTCGCCACGCTGGTCAGCCTGCCGCTGGGTCTGGAGTCGGCGGGGAGGACGCTGCTGGAGCCGGGGGTGCTGGGCCTTGGTGCTGCGATCGCGGTGATGAGCTCGGGCGTGCCCTACGCGCTGGAACTCCTCGCCCTGCGCCGGCTGCCCGCGGCGACGTTCGCGGTGCTGATGAGTCTGGCTCCGGCCGTCGCGGCGCTGGCGGGATTTCTCGTCCTGGACCAAGGGCTTTCGCTGCTGCAGTGCGCCGCGATCGCGATGGTGGTCACGGCGAGCGCCGGTGCGGTGCGTACCGGCATGCGGTGAGCGGGAGCTCCCGACCCCGACGGAAGGACGACCCGCCGGCCGGCGGCGGCCACCCCGGCTGCCGATGGCGGCAGGTGGCCGCCGGCCCGCGCCCCGCGCGGCACGGGCCGGTGGCGTCCCCGTCTCAGCCGGTCGGGCTGTGGTCCAGATGCCCCAGTACGCTCCGTACCGCGCGGTCCACGGCCTTGCGGGTCTCTTCCGTGTGGTCGATCGTCTCGAACCCGTGGTGGCCGTCGGGTACGTCGATGACTTCGACCCGAGCCCCGCAGCTCTCCGCGGCGGTGAGGAACTCCGCGACCGTGGCGGCGAGCTCGGGCATCTCCAGCCCGACCCGGGTCAGGACGATCGGCAGCTCCCCGGACGTGCGTACGGCCGCCGTGGGGCGGAACCGGGAGTCCGGGAATCCCCAGTTCGGCAGCGGCGCGAGGACCGGATACGTCGCCGCCAGGCAGCGCAGCCACGGCGGAGGCGTCGCCAGCCAGTCCGCCGAGAGCAGTCCGCCGCCGGAGAAGAACCACAACGCGACGCGATCCGCGTCGACCCTGGGGTCCGCGCGGACGATTTCGATCGCCTCGGCGATGTCCTCGGCGGCACGCCCGTAGTCGGCGAGGTCGTGCAACCGGTGTTCGACGGTCACGCCGACCGCCCCCAGGCTCGCCACGTACCGGGCGTATCCCAGGTAGCCCGGCCAGTCCCGCGGTGTCGGTCGGGCGTCGGCGGGCACCGGGCCACCATGGAGGAGGACCACCGCGGGCCGGGGACCGTCGGCCTCGGGGAGGTGGAGGTCGACGCGCCCGGTCCGTTCGCGGCGCGCCTCGGGCACGTCCAGGAGGAACGGCCGCAGGTGCGGGGGCCGTTCGCCGTCCGTGGCGGTGATGCGGTGGCCTTCGCCCGCGGCGGCCCGGAGCAGGACGTCGGCCAGTTCGTCCGGGCAGGACAGCATCGGCCAGTGACCGGTGTCGAGGTCGAAGAACGACACCTGGGGATCGGTGAGGGCCTGGAGCCGCGGGTCGCCGAGTCCGACGAGGGTCTCGACCATGGCGATGCTCGACCCGTTGGCGGTGCACAGCACGCCGGTCGTGGGGAGCGCGTGGACGGCACCGGACAGCCGGAGCGGCTGGGTGAGCGTGCCTACCGGCTGCGGTGCGGCGAGGCGGGCGAGGCGGGCCAGGACGTCGTCGGGGACGCCTTCGGTGCTGCCCCAGCGCTGCCATGCCTCGGCAGGGGGCGGGGCGATCCGCCAGGCATCCGCCTCCGGGGCCCGCCGGGTCTCCGGAGCCTCCGCGTCCCGCGAGCCCCGCGATCCCTTCGAGTCTTGCGAGTCCCGCGAGTCCGGGTTCCCGACCGCACGGCTCGCCAGCCGCTCACGCAGGGCCTGGTCGGGGACGAGGTTCAGGGGCGGGTCCCCGTCCTGTGGTACCCCCGTGTCCACGTGGACGATCCGCGTGATGCGGTCCGGGCGCCGGTCCGCGGCACCGTGGACCGGGTGGATTCCGTAGTCGTGCCCCACGAGCACGATCTCCGACTCCTCGTCCAGGTGGTCGATCACCTGCACCACGTCCTGGACGTGGGTTTCCAGATCCGTCCCGGGACTCGCGAGGTGCCGGCGCTCGCCCAGGCCGGTGAGTGTCACCGGGTACGCCTCGGCCCCCGCTGCCCGCAGTCGCTCGGCCACCTCCCGCCATGTCCAGCCGCCGGTGAAGGTGCCCGGTACCAGGATGAACGCCGTCATCAACAACTCCTCGTACGCCTCGGTCCGCGGACCCTGCCCCACTGGCCGTCCGCGCTCGCCGGTACGGTAGGAACTCCCCCTGAGGGAGGTTCAAGACGTGTCACCCGTCGACGGGATGTGGAGCATCGGCGAACTCGCCGAGCACGCCGGCGTCACGGTCAAGACCGTGCGCTTCTACTCCGACCGCGGACTGCTCCCGGAGGCGTCGCGGAGTGCGGGCGGCCACCGCCGGTACGGTCCCGAGGCGCTCGACAGGCTTCGCCTGATCCGCTCGCTGCGCGCCCTCGACCTGCCCGTCCCGGAGGTGAGCCGGATCCTGGCCGAGGAGGACGGCGGTTCCGGCGACGGCCTGGGACCCGTCCTGGAGGACGCCATCACGGGGCATCTGGCCGGCCTCGGCGCACAGATGACCGCCCTGCGCTGGCGCGAAGCCGCTCTCCGCCTGGTCCAGGAGTGCGCACCCGAGGAGCGCGCCGACCGGCTGCGCCTGATCGGCACCGTGAGCTCCCCGCCCAGCACGGCCGCGCTCGCGCGCTTCTGGAGGGGCTGGCTTCCGCCGCGGCTGCCGGCCAAGGTGATCTCCGTGTTCCTGGAGTACGCGGTTCCGCAGCCGCCCGCCGACCCCACTCCCGCGCAGGTGCTGGCCTTCGCGCGGCTGCACGGCTTCGTCTCGCGCCCGTGCCCCGGCGGCACGGACAGCATCGCGGTCGCCCGCAGCCGGCCCGCCGTGCACCGGCCCTCCGAGGGCTACCGCCCGGCCGTCCTGTACGAGGGCCTCGCGGAGGCGTACGAACTGGCCTACGCGCAGATGCGGAAGGACCGCGTGCCGCAGGCGGGCGAGGCCCTCGACTGCTTCGTCTCGGCCTACGCCCGGTCGCTCGGCTCCCACGGCACACGTGACACCGTGGACTTCCGTCGCCGATTGCGGGCCCAGCTCGCCGCGGACCCACGCATCGACTACTACTGGCAGCTCGCCGCCGAGCTGATCAGCCCGCCGTCCGGTCCCCCCGCCCCGACTCCCGGCTCCGCGCACGACTGGCTCCTCACGGCCCTGGTCGCCGACATCGAGCGGCGAGCGGCCTGACGGGCCCGTGGCCGCGCCATGACGCCCTCACGGGGCCTGCCGCGACCAGCGCTGTGACGCCTCCCCCGCGCACGTCCGCGTCACCAGTCCGCTGCTCATGCCCAGGTCGAGACAACCGCCGCCGTAGTCGCTGCGGAGGCTGCCGCCCGCACCCGTACGCCAGAGCCGCCCGGCGTCCTGGGCGCAGTCACCCACGAAGACGGCCTGGCCGAGACCGTTGGAGTAGAGGCACTGGCCGGTCTGCTGATTGACGAGCTTGAAGCTGCCGTCCGGCCTGCTCCGCATGGTCCACCGCGCGGTGGGGTCCGAGCAGTTCTGGTGGTCCGCGGCGCCGTAGACCTGGGTGACGCACCTGCCGTTGTCACCGTTGCGGTAGCGGTACGTGCCGGAGGTGGGGGGCGGGGTGGCCGTGGGCGTCCCACCACCGGAGGTCCCGGTCGTCCCGGAGCCGCCCGAACCGCTGGAACCGCCCGAGGCGGTCGAACCACCGCCGCTCACGCCGGTGCTGACGCTTCCGCCGGTGCCGTCTTGGGCGCCGTTCGCCGCGTCGGCTGTGGCGCCGGCCGCGGCGGCGCCCCGGGACCCGCCGGTGGCACCTGTGCCGCCCTGCCCCCTGGCGTCGCCGCCGGTGGCTCCTTGGTCCGCGGCCGGTGAGTGGCCGGTGACGCTGCCGCGCCCGAAGGGCTTCCGCCGGTCGCGGAGGGCGGTGTGGGACCGGCCGGCGCTGGGGTGGAGGCGGAAGGGGTGATCTGCGCCTCGGCCTTGGGCGGGGAACTGTGCGGCAGGTTCTGGATGACGAGTGTCGTGCCGCCCGCCACCACGATGGGGACCACTGCGAGGAGGACACGGGTACGGCGGCGGTCGGCCCGCTCGGCGCGTTGTGGAGGGGAGTTCGCCCCGGCCCTCGGCTCGGGGCCCTCTGCCGTGTCCGGGTCCGGGTCCGGGGCGGGGGCCGGGTCCGGGGCGGGGGCCGGGTCCGGGGCGGGGGCCGGGTCCGGGGCGGGGGCCGGGTCCGGGGCGGGGGCCGGTTTCGCCTCCGGTTCCGGGCCCGCACCGGTGAGCGGGACCGTCGGGACGTCGAGCTCCTGCACGTTCGCGGCGAAGGCGGCGCGCGCGGAGAGGCGTTCGGTGATGGCCGCCGGCCACAGCGGGGCGGTGAACGGCCCTTGTTGCGAGGCGCGCTCGAAGAGTTCGGCGGCGGTCGGGCGCCCTAGGGGGTCCTTGGCGAGACAGGCCGCGACGACCTCGGCCAGGTCCGGCTCCCGTTCCCTCAGCGGCTCCAGGTCGGGCTCTTCATGGACGATGCGGTACAGCACCCCGTGCCCGGATTCGTCGCCGAAAGGCGGTCGGCCGCACGCGGCGTACGCCAGTACGGAGCCCAGGGCGAACACATCGGTGGCGCCGCTCAGCCGCCGTGAGCCGGACGCCTGCTCGGGCGCCATGTAGGCGGGCGTGCCGACGACCATGCCGGTCCTGGTCAGCTGGCTCTGTTCGGCCGCCCGGGCGACGCCGAAGTCGATGAGGGTCAGCCCGTCGAGGGTCAGCATGACGTTGGACGGCTTGAGGTCGCGGTGCACCATGTCCAGCGCGTGCACGGCCGCCAGGGCTTCCGCCGCCTGCCGCAGCAGCAGCCACAGCGCTCGGGCGGGGAGAGGGCCACCGTTGAGGTCGACGGCTTCCCTCAGGGTGAGCCCGGGCACATAGGCGGTGGCGAACCACGGGGGCCGCGCGGTGCGGTCGCCGGCGAGCAGCGGCGTGGTGGCCTCGGCGGGGAGCCGGGAGAGGTTGTCCAGCTCGTGCCCGAAACGGCGCAGGAAGTCCCGGTCCTCGCCGACGACGGACGCCAGCAACTGCTTGACGGCGACGTAACGGCCCTCGTGGACTCCGAGGTACACCCGCCCCATCCCGCCGGCTCCGAGCCGGCCCGCCAGCGGAATCGGCCCGATCCGGCGCGGATCGTCCGCCTCCAGCGGCTCGGCCCCGCTTCCCGTCAGCTCTAACACGTCAGCCCCGTTGGAATTGGAATCAGTTTCTAGAATCCACTGTAGGAGAAGAGAGCGGTTCCGGTGATCCCAAATCGACAACGCGCTTGGCACGATGGAGATTTGACGGCGTCCTGCGCGAGAACGAGGACCGCTGACGCTCCGGCAGGGACGGTTTGCCGAACCGGAGGCGGGTGCGGCGCTGTTCGTGGCGCTGGACGGCGACGAGGGTCACATCGCGCGCTTCGCGTACCTCGTTCCGCGTTCTGATGGGCGCATCCTGCTGGACAACTCGCGCGCCCGTCCGGGCCGGACCGGTGCCGGCATCGGAGGCCGGCTGCTGCGCCACGCTCCCCCATGGGCGGCGGAGCATCCGGGCCGGGCCGTCCGCTCGTCGCCGCGCCGACGGTGGGCCCCCGGGCGCACAGGAGAGAGCCGATGCCGGGGACTCCCCCGATGAGTAACCGCTCCCGCTCAGGACCGGCGAAAGCACGAGGGCTCTCCGGCTCCCCTCCGACCCGGACAGCCCTCGTGCGCTGTATGAGCCCTGCGGCTACGGCTTCTGGAAACCGGCGTCCTGGAGGATCTTCTGGGCCTCGGGGCCGGACAGCCAGGCCACGAACGCGGCCGCGGCCTCGGTGTTCCGGGAGTCCTTGAGCGCGGCGGCCGGGTACTGGGCGATGGCGTTCTGCGCGTCGGGGATGTCGATGGCGTCCACCTTGGCGGGGGCGCTGTTCGCGTCGGTCTTGTACACCAGTCCGGCGTCGGCCTCACCCAGCTCGACCTTGCTGAGGACGGCACGGACGTTCGGCTCATGCGAGACCGGCTTCACGGTGATCTTCTGGGCGTCCAGGATCTTCCTGCTGTACTTTCCGGCCGGCACCTCGGGCGCGGCCAGGACGACCTTCAGCTCCGGGTCGGCGAGGTCCTTCAGTTCGTCGATGTTCTTGGGGTTGCCTTCGACGGTGGCGATGACGAGGCGGTTCCTGGCGATGACGGTCGAGGTGGCGGTCTCGCCCTCGACGCTGTCCATGCTCTTGCTGTCGGCGGTGACCAGCACATCGGCCGGGGCGCCCTGCCTGACCTGGGCGGTCAGCTCCTGGGAGCCCGCGAAGGAGAAGGTGATCCTCGTGCCGGGGTGACTGTTCTCGTAGGCGGCGCCGGCCTTCTTGAAGACATCGGTGAGCGAGGCGGCCGCCAGCACCGTCAGGTCGGCCCTCGGCACCGAGGAGGCCGAGCCGTTTCCGGTCGCGGTGCCGGAGCCCCTGGCTGCGCCGTCGTCGCCGCAGGCCGTCATCGGTACGAGCAGCCCGGTCACCGCGACGGCGGCTGCGGCGCGGCGGCGGGTGAGGGCATGGAACACGAGTCGACTCCTGGGGTCGGGTGCGCGCGGGCGGGCGATGCCGTGGGCCCGTGCGCCGGTGAAGGTCGCGCCGGTGCCACGGGGACGGCGGACGGACGCGGGGTGATCAGGTGCGGTCGATGTGGGGACTGGTCGTTCCCCCTCGGGCGGTGGCCCGCGCGCCGGCTGCCGGGAACCGGCCCCTCGACCGCGGCGGGCCGTGGTGCGGGAGGAGTCGTCGACCTCACCGCGTGCCCTGGGCGGCCTCGATGGAGAACGTGACCAGGGCACGGCCCTCGGTGCGGCGGTGTGCTTCGTCGCGATGGGTCGCGAGCCGGCCGATGTCCGCCCGGCGGGGTGAGGCGCCGGGAGCGGCACCCCGGCAGCCGTGCCGCCAGATCGATTGTGCAGGACTGCATGTGCGTCACGCTAGGCCCGATCACCTCTCATCTGCAATTCTCTGAGCGATTCTCCATGGCATGTGCGGATCGCAATGGAGGAACCTCCAACGATGCTGCAGTAGGGGCCCGCACGTGATCTCCGAGGCCCGGCCACCCGCCCCGTCGAGGATCCGGCCCCGGGTACGCACAGCCGGGGTCAGTGGCGCCATCGCGGGCACCGCCCCGCCGGATCACGGTCAGGGCGGGTCTGCGAGAGTGTGCCGGTGCTTGTGAGTCCTGAGAAAACCCTGTTCGTGCGTGGCACCACCCCCGCGCTCCTGGTGGCCGACGCGCCGGTCCACGATGTTCTGCCGGTGCTGACCGTGACCGACGGGGAGGTGCCCTGGTGCGAGGGCTGGAGCATCCTCCCCCGGCTCACCATGTGCGTCGTGGACGGCCCCGGTGAGGCCGGGATGATCGTGCCCGCCCTCGTCGCGCCCGTGAGCGACACGTCCGGCGGGAGCGACATGCGCGGTGACATGGCCGACTGGTGCGCGGATGCCGAACGGGCCGGTGGCGCGGTTGTCCTGTCCCTCGACGAACTGCCCGAGGCGCTGGACTGGGCCCACCTGCTCCGCTCGGGCACGTCCCGGGGCGGTTTCGTGTCCTGCTCGAGCTGAACCGTGGCGGCGGCGGTCGACAGCCCGGTCCTCGTGCGCGGCGGTGGTGGCAGGGCGCTCGCGCGGGGAGGAGAACGGCTGTCACCGCGACCGCCACGGATGTGGAGCCGTGCACCCGGAAGGGTCCCCACGCGCCCCGGCGACCCGGCGCGTGACAACCACCGGGAATAGCCCGCACCCAAGCCCGACTTGATCCTCACATGACCACAACGTCCTTCGACCCGCGGACACTGCTCCTGGAGAGCCGACTCGGTGTCCTGGCCACCATCAAGTCGGACGGCCGGCCCCAGCTCTCCCCCGTCATGCCCTTCTACGACCGGGAGGCCGACGTCATCCACGTCTCGATGACCGAGGGGCGGGCCAAGACCGTGAACCTGCGGCGCGACCCCCGAGCCACACTGGAGGTCACCAGCCCGGACGGCTTCGCCTGGGCCACCGCCGAAGGCACGGCGACGCTCACCGGGCCGGGAACCGACCCCCACGGCCCCGAGGTCGAGGCGCTCGTCGACTACTACCGTCGAGCAGCCGGCGAGCACCCCGACTGGGAGGAGTACCGATCGGTCATGGTGTCCGACCGCAGGGTCCTGATGACGATGACGGTGGATCACGTCTACGGCGAGAGAATCCGCTGACGGGGACCCCGCCGTTCAGGGGCCGCGACGCCTCAGTGGGCGGCGGTGTCCAGCAGTTCGGGCAGCTTGCGCATGTCGTCGAAGACGACGGTACCGGGCCCCTCCAGCCGCGCGGCGGGGGTGAGGCCGCCGCAGTAGCCGAAGGCCCGCATTCCGGCGGCACGGGCCGCCCGGATCCCGTAGGCGCTGTCCTCGATCACCGCGCACCGCTCGGGGTCCACCCCCATGGAGCGGGCGGCGTGGAGGAAGAGGTCGGGTGCGGGTTTGCCTCGGGCCACGTCGAGGGCGCTGAAGACGCGTCCCTCGAAACGCCGGAACAGCGCGGTGATCTCCAGGCTTCGCCGGATGCCGTGGTGGTCGCCGTTCGATGCCACGCAAAAGGGAGCCGTGATGCCGTCCAGAGCTTCCAGGATGCCGTCGACGGGCGTCAGTTCGGCCGTGAAGGCCTCGTCGTAGAGGTGCTCGTACCGCTGTTGCCACCCCTTCTCCAGCGGTCGCCCGAGACGCTCTTCGACCGCTGCCGTGTAGACCTCGGTGGACGATCCCACGAAGCGCTCGACGATCTCGGCCTCGGTGAAATCGCACCCCAGGTCGGCCATGATCATCGCGTCCACCTTCACGCACAGCCGTTCGCTGTCCACCAGCACGCCGTCACAATCGAAGATCACCAGCGCCACAGGGTTCCGTATCATGATCGGCCCCCTAGACGCCCGACGATCGGGACGGGCGGCATCGGCCGCTTACTTGCGGCCGATGCGCAGTTGACGCATCAGTTCGGCGAGGGCGAGGAGACTGACCACGGGTGCCACGGTGGCGAACAGCATCCGCGCCGTGTTCGCTCCCTCGCTGTCCGCCGCCCACAGACTCCACGCGAGTGCGGCCGCCACGCCCACCATGACCACCCACCACGAGGACGACTCGGGGCGACCGTCGACGATCGCCGCCGTCGTGCTCAGTCCGCCTCCGACGATCAGGCCCATCACCAGGACCGCCGACACCCACTCGGGCACGCCGGAGTCCGGGAAGGGAGGCGCCACGTCGAGCTGCCCGAACGTCGCCCAGATGCTGCCGATGTACACGCCGGTCAACGTGGTCAGACTCAACGCCCGGATCAACCGCCCCAGCACTCCGCGCTGTTCGTCGGCCATCGACTTCCCCCAGGTCCCCCGACGCGGCTGAAACGCCTTTCAGGATGCCCGGCTCGCCTTTGTTCCGGCAGAGGTACGCATAAATTGGGGCAGGTGTGAACCGTGTTGCGCGGCTGTGACGTCCGCGCGACCGCGCGGCGTACAGCACGCCGGTTGTGGTTCTTCCCCATGTGTTCGCGCGTGCACGTGCACGAGGGGAGGGGCTGAGGTCTCACGGTGTCCGTTCTTGGGCGGCTCGTGGGCCCGGCCGGCCGCTGGGAATTCACCTTCAAGGGCCGGGTACGGGAGTTCCGTGCGGTCGAGCTGGCCTTCGCAAATGACGACGGAACCCAGTACGTGATCTATCTGTCCGCGCCCGGCGCGCAGTGGAAGGAGCACCGGCCGGTCTTCGACACCGCGGTCAACGGGATCCACGCGACCGGACAGCAACGCTCCCTCAGGGATGCATCCTGGCGCCCTTGAGTACCTTGTCGACCGCGTTGCGCGGTCCGTACACAGCCAGACCCACCAGGTCCAGCTGGTCCTTCGGCACGGCGCGCACCGCCGCCCGGTTGTCGCGGTCGTTCCCGGTCGTGAACAGGTCGGAGGTGAAAACGGACCGGGGAAGCGAGCGGGACACGGCGCGTCCGTGCGCGGCGGTCAGGGTCTCCTTCGAGCCCTCGAAGACAAGAACGGGCTGGCGGAACATGGGTAGGTACGGAGTGCCGTCGGCGTCTGCGTACGGTTCGCCGATCACCTCGGGAAGCCGCGATCCAAGGCCGCTGACCAGGAACGCGGTCGCGTTCAGCCGCTGCCAGGGCTCCAGGTCGTCGCGCAGCAGAACAGCGATCTTGGTGTCGAACCGTACGGGGGTGTTCTCGGTGGTCATACTCCGAGACTGCCAACCGTTCCGTCGCGGCTTCTTGTACGTTCTTTGCATGGTGGCGCGGCAGGAGGTCTCGGCGTGGCGCCCGAGGGTCCCGGGCGTCGTGGAGGTCTTCCACGCCCACTTCACGGAGCACTCGTACCCGATGCACGTGCACGACGTGTGGACCCTGCTGATCGTCGACGACGGTGCGGTCCGCTACGACCTCGACCGGCGGGAGCACGGCACCCCGCACGACACGGTGTCCCTGCTGCCCCCGCGGGTGCCGCACAACGGCTCCCCCGCCACGTCGCGGGGATTCCGCAAGCGGGTGCTCTACCTGGACCTGACGCAGCTGGACGAGCGGTTCATCGGGCCGGCGGTGGACGGACCCGACATGGCCGACCCGCTGCTGCGCCGTCGCGTCGGGCAACTGCACTCGGCCCTGGCCCACCCGGGCGACGAGTTGGAGGCGGAGAGCCGTCTCAGCCTGATCGGCGAACGGCTGCGGAGCCATCTGCTGCCCCGGCTCGTCGCCGTTGCGCCACCCGCCGGCCGCGGAGTGGCCCACACCCTGCGGGAGTTCCTCGACGAGCGGCTGCTCACCGGGGTGACCCTGGACGAAGCCGCGAAGGTGGTGCATGCCCATCCCGCGCATCTGGTGCGGGCGTTCACGGCCGCTTTCGGCATCGCCCCGCACCAGTACCTGATGTCCCGCCGGGTCGACCGCGCCCGACGGCTGCTCCTCGACGGCCGGCCGGCCGCGGAGGTGGCGTCCGCGGCCGGCTTCTACGACCAGTCGCACTTGACGCGGCACTTCAAACGGTTCGTGGGGACCACCCCCGGGCGCTACGCGGGCAGGGCCCCCGCGTCACACGGCGGAGCGCACCAGGGGTTCCGAGCGCACCGGTCGGACGGAGCGCCGGAAGGTCCATCGGCCCGGGCCCGGGCTCAGGCCCCGATGCCCAGCAAGGCCACCTCGACGGGAAGTGCGGGCCGGGAAGGCAGCGCGGGCGGGTCCTGACGGCGGCCCGTGTGCGTCGCCGGGACGGCCCGCAGAGCCTGGATGCCGTCGGCGGCCCACGGCGCCTCGGTCCGCGGCAGTGAGAGTGTCATACGCCGGCCGTCGGCCAAGGTGGTCTCGAGCGTGGTCGGGTCGTTCGTCTGCATGGCAACTCACTTCCGTGGACACAACGTACGCACCATGAACATCCGGTCTCGCCCGGAAGGACGGTTGCGCGCCGAAAATGGTTCCCGCGGCGGTGAGTTGTCAGAGTGTGAGCACGGGCCTGGTGGAGAACTCCTCGCACATGCCCTCGCCGTCCGGGCCGTGGACGAACTCCGCCATGCCGGGGTTGCGGTTGGCGGTGGCCAGGGGCAGCCATCCCAGCAGGTTGCCGTAGCCGCCGCACACCGATTCGCCGCCGTCTCCACCGTGGACGGCGGTGACGTCGCTCGACAACTCCGCGCGGTAGGTGTCGTAGGCGATCCGCAGCCCGAAGGCGCTCGGCCGATGCTGTGGTCCGGTGCCGCTTCCGTAGGGGATGCCGTCGAGGGGGCAGGTGTCGCCCCAGCGGAACAGGGTGGCGGCGCCGGCTCCACAGGCGTGTTCCCACTCGTCGGGGCTCGGCAGGCGGAGGCCCCGCGCCGCGAGGGCCGCCGGGGTGTCGGCGGGCGTCTCGGTGAGGTCCTCGTCCTCGACGGCCATCAGTACGGTCGCGAGGGTGGCGGTGCGGCGCGGGCTGAGGATCTGCGCGAGGTGGGAGCGCAGATCGGGACCGAGGCCGAAGCCCTCGTCCAGGCTCCGGGCGTAGTCGGCGCTCTGCTCGGGTGTCGGCCGCCAGGTGTCGAGGTCGAACCCGAGGGTCACCTCCCCACCCGGTATCAGCGCGAATTCCTGACCGTTCCGCTCGACGAGGACGCGGTGCAGCGGGGCGTCGAGGTGCTCGACGGTGTCGACTCCCGCGACACGTCCGTCCACGCGGTCCGCCACCTCCTGTGCGAAGCGGTGTGCGGCGGACAGGTCGAGCGACCGCCATCGGCTGAGAGTGAGGTCGGCGAGAGACATGTGCGGCAGTGTGGCACAGGGCTCTGACACCGCCGCCCGGTGCGCGGCGGCGACCCGCGTCACGCCGCGAGCGCCGCGGCTTCGCCGAGGTGCGCGGCCGCGGTGCGCCAAGCGGCGGTCACGGCCGCGTGGGCCTGCCTCGTCCGGACGAGATGGCCGCCGGTCAGCTCGACCGGCGCGCCCACGTGGACGTGCAGGCCGGGACGGCGCAGGGGTGCGGTGGCCAGGCCCGCGATCTGCTTCACGGTGCTGCCCGACACGACGCGGCGCGCGCCTGCCTGGCCCACCGGTACGACGGGCGCGCCGGTGCGCAGGGCGAGCCGGGAGAGGCCGCTGCGGAAGGCCCCGGGGGCCGCTTCGGCCGCGTCCTTCCGGGCCGGCAGGCCTCCCTCGGCGTAGATGAGCACCAGCCGTCCGTGGTGCAGGGCCTCCGCGGCGAGGTCGAGGGCATCGGCGGCTCGCCGGGACGCGCGGAACACCGGTATGTGCCCTCCGCGTGCGAGCGCACGGCCCAGGACGGGGATCCGCCACAGGCCGGCGGCCGCCATCACGACCGGCTCGACCCCGAGGCGGTGCAGTGCGGCCAGCACGATGGCCGGGTCGGCGAGCGAGGTGTGGTTGGCGGCCAGGATGCTGCCCGGCGCGAATGCGGCGCGGTCGTCTGCGGTCACCGAGAGGCGCCCCACGGCGGGCACCAGGGCGTCGGCGGTGCGGCTGAGCATGGTGGTTCTCCCCCGTCTCCACTGTGTTGATCGACATCGTGGACGGCACGGTGGAAGGGGGCGTGAGCCGGCGTACTCAGTTTGCTGTGCGCGCCGTACCCAGTTCGCGGCGGGTCGCCGTGAGTGGTACGGCGCTCAGAACGCCTGGACCATGCGGGCCAGCTCGGCGACGGCGGCCGCGAGGGGGGCGGCGGGCTGGGCGAAGAGCGTCAGGCGTTCCAGGGCGCGTCGTACCACGCCGGGCTCCGGTGCGCCCTCGTCGAGTTCTTCGCGGAGTCTTCGCAGCTCGGCGCGTGGGGCGTCCTGGTCGGGCAGTGCGGCACGGTGCTCCTCCAGGAGTCGCTCGATGAGCAGCAGCAGGGCGTCCACCTGCGCCCGCTGTTCGGCGTTCGGGGCGTGGATGTCGATCCGGCCGGCCACCGCTCGTGCGTGGGGGCCCACCGCCTGGTTGGCGACGTGGCTGTGACCGCCGTACTGCTGCACGCCGAAGTTGAGCACCTGGGACGGCTCGTCGGGGGACGGGTGGGCGTGGTCGGACATGGCTTCTCTCCTATCGCTGGGCTGTGGCGCCACCGGGCCGCGCCGGCGTCCCGGCCGCGGCCGTGGCCGACCCCGCGGTGGCCTGGGCGCCGGTGCCGACGGCCTGGTTCCCCACGACGCTCACCCCGCCCGTCTGCAGGACACCGTGGTTGAGGATGGTCTGGGTCTGGGTGCGGAAGTCGGTCGTGTCCACACCGTGTTCGTCGAGGAAGTCCCGGACGGCCGCCAGCGCGTGCCGGTCGAGGGCGTTCAGCGCACGCTGGGCGTCGGCGGACTGGAAGTGGTGGAAGTACTCCGGGCCTTGGGCCTCCTCACGGACGCTCACCCGCGCACCGCGGTCGAAGGCGGGGTCCTCGACGGCGGCCCGCGCCTCGTGGCGCAGGCGGCGGGGCCTGCGGTACTCGGCGAGGGCGTCGGCCAGGCACGACCACGGAGCTCCCCACAGCGCCGTCCCGGTGCGCCGCAGCGCCTTGAGCAGCAGCAACCGGCGGTGCCCGGGGGCGGCGGCCGGCGGAAGCAGGTCGACCTGGTGCAGCTCGCGCCGGGCCGGTCCGAGGACGAATCTCTCGCACCGCAGGTGCAGGGTCCTGCCCACCACCGCCACGTGCAGGAAGTGGCTGGGGACCACCTCGCCGCCCCACAGCGGTACGTGGGCGGCGAGGCAGTGCCGGGCCACGCCGTCCGGGTGGAGTGCGATCCGCCGCACTTCCGCGGCGGGCAGCCGGGTGGCGGGGGCGCGGAGCGGGTCGCGGAGCAGAGGGCCCCCTGCGGCGATTTCCCGGCCGCTGACGAAGACCCGGTCCTCGACCACCAGCCCGGTGAGACGCGGGGCGTCGTCGGAGTCGGAGCCGGCGCCGCCGGTGGCGTCCTGCTGCGGGACGCGGGGCTGTCCGGGGTCTCGACGCGCGTCGGCGCCGTGGTGGCGGGTGCCGGGATCGGTGACGGGCAGTTCGCCGGCCGCCTCGCGCAGCCGGCGGCGCAGCCGCTCCACGACGTCCCAGGCGTCGAATTCCGTGACGGTGTCCGGCGCGGCCGGTTCGCGGTCCTCACCGACGGCCGGCTCGGCGGGCAGCAGCGGCAGTGACAGGACCCAGTCCGATTCCCGGCGGCCGTAGCCGATGAACGGGGAGAAGCCGCTGTAGCAGGTGACGTTGCCGCGCTGGGCGGCGGCGACCGCCGCGATCCTGGCGGCCGCCCAGGGCTCAACGGCCCCCGGCCTCGGCAGTCCCGCAGGATCGAAGGCGTCACGGCGCAGTGCCCCCCGCAGGCGCGCGTCGACGTCCCTCTCCTCGTCGAGGAGCGTACGCACGGCGAACGCGGCGGCCACGACGACGGCGAGGAGCGGCGGGATGCCGAGAAGGTATCCGCCGAACAGCCACCGCAGCAGGCCCGGAAGCGGCAGCGCCGACAGCAGCCGGCCCACCAGCACGCCCAGGACGAGAAGGACGACGGCCGCGACGGCCGGCCGCCACGTGGCCGCGGACGTGGGCGGCAGTTCCCGTCCGCGCACGGCGCGCGTCCGTGCCCGGGGCACGGACGCGCCGGCCAGGACCCGTAACGCGAACTGGGCGAAGAGCAGCCACAGCGGGCCGAACACGGCGACGAGCCCGTACGCCGCGGCCAGTTTGCGGTCACGGCCGCGGCGGAGCCGGCGGGCCGTGAGGCTGTGCCGGGCCACCGGCACCAGGTCGACGCCGGGCGAGACCGCGATCGCGCCATGGGCGTCCCCCAGCACGTCGTCGACCACGCGGCGGGCAAAGGCGGGGTCGGTGTAGGCGGCGGCGCACAGGTAGCGGGTGATGTCACCGGGTGTGGTGCCGGTCGCGACGGCGGCGGTGGACGCGTCCGGTGAGGAGTCGGCCACGGCGGTACTCCTTGTACGGATACGGGATGCGGTCCGGGACGCGGCCCGGCCAATGGCCGGGGGTGCCGCGGCGGGTCCGGCGTACACGACGGCGACGAGCAGGCCCAGCAGTACACCGAAGACCAGGCCGTCGACGAGGAAGGTGACGAGGATGGCGGAGGCGTCCCGGCCGTAGGCTTCGAGCACTCCCGCTCCGGCGTTGACGATGACGATCCACGAGAGCACGGTGCTGAGGATCGACACGGCCATTCCGGCGCCGAGGGCGGCGGCCCACCGGACGCCGCCGGAGGCTGCCCGGCCCACCAGTCGGGGTACCAGCACGAAGACCCCGGCGAGCAGTCCCACGGTCCCCAGGTTGCCGAGCAGACCCACGTCGCGGGTGACGGGATCGGGTCCTGGGGACAGATCCCACTGCGGAACGAACAGTGCCCGGTGGATGAGCGCGAGCACCCCGTCGTCCGGCCACTGGTCGAGCAGTGCTTCACGCGCCCACGGTCCGCCGAGCACCACCAGAATCACGCACAGGAGGACGACTTTCCCCCTGCCACTCGCTCGTCCCATGGCACCCCCCGCCACATCAGAGACTCCGTACTTTAGGAAGCGGATGCCGGGGTGTCAGCCGAATGGACGAGACGGAGGAGCGCGTTCCGGCCGGGCGTACGGAACGGATCTGCCGTCGAGGGCGCCGAGGCCCTCGGCAGGAGGCGGCGCGGCCCCACCGCCGGCCCGCTCCACCGCCGGCCCGCTTCACCATCGGCGCGGCCCCACCGTCGGCGAGGGACCGTGGCGGCACCGCTCCATCCGGGCCGACTGCCCGACGGGATCGTGTGGCCTGGGCCATGCGTCGGCACGTTCGTGGCGGATGCCACGTCCGAGGTGGGCCCGGATGCCGGACTTGCCCTCTACTCTGGATCGCATGTCCGAGACCCTCTCCCCTCGCGGCCCCGACGAGCCGGGCGCCGACGCCCTGAACCGCGCGATCCGTGAACTGTGGGCGCGTGCGGGCGGACAGCTGTCGGCGGACGAGCAGCGGATCTACCAGGCACTGGTGCTCGCGTGGGCCGCGGCCGAGCAGGCCGAGCCGGACCTCGCGGCGTGAGATCCGGCGGCGAAGGCCGCGTTGTGTGACCGACCCCTCACGTCGAAGCGTGAGGGGTCTCCTGCTGAGAGTCACCGGGGGGTGCCGGCTTTGGACACGGGTGCCGGCTTCGCTTCGCGGAGGACGGGGTGCTCCGCCTCATGGACGCGCCGGCGGAACGCGGCGAGGTCGTCACCCTCTGCTCCGACAGGGACGAGCCGGCTTCCGCCGAGGAGCGGCGATGGACGTTCCACGTTCTGAGGCAGAACCTCATGGCCCGGAAAGTCAGAGTGGGCCAATGTGTCCGCGCCGTCCTGCCCAGCCTGCCCGAAGGGGCCGCCGCCGGTCCGGGCGCCGGCCTCGAGGGAACGGTTACTCGTCCTGGCTTGGCTGGTGGACCGGGGCGCGCGCGCCTTTCTCAGGGCGACGGGGACCGGGCGAGACCCGGCTGGACGTGCCTCGTCGATCTCGGACCGTCGACCCCGATGTTGCGTGCGGACAACCAGCGCGTCGAGAAGTGCTTCCACCGCATGTTGACCCGGCTTCGCGAGGAAGGCATCGTCGTGCCGGTCTGACCTCCGCCCCGTGGGGTGACGAGGGAAGGCGCGGGGCGCCGGGCGGAGGCCCGTCAGATGCGCCAGGCGCGGATGGCGTCGGCCGCCTGGTAGACGCTCGCCTTGCCGGCGTGGATGTCACGCACCAACTCGACCAGCGCCCCGTACGGCGGATCGATGCCTTCGCCGGAAGCATGCATGTACGCGACCGCGACCTGACAGGCGTACAGCGAGTTCCGGAACGGCAGTGGTTGGAGACGCACGAGGGCGTGCAGCAGCGCGGCGGCGCGCCAGGCCGCGTCGGGCTCCGCGGTCGAGGGGCGAGGGATCCGGGTCTTGTGGCGGGCGACGGCGGCGACCAGCGCGGAGTAGTCGGCGACCGAGACGTCCTCGGGAACGGCCTGCTCCTGGACGTCCAGGAGCCAGGAGACATCGATGTGGAGGGCCATCAGGCGGCGTCAGCTCCCCGCCGGCGGCCGGACGGGGGGACCTCGTCGGGAAAGGCCTCGTCGAACTCCCCGCGGTGCGCTTCGCCCCAGGAGACGGCGTAGCGGACGAACTGCAGGCGGTGCTTCTCCCGCAACGGCAGATCGTGAACGTACTGCTTGAGGCTCTTGCCCTCGGCGGCCGCCGCGGCGCGGACCGCCTCGAGCTCCTCTTCGGTGAACGTGATGTTCAAGGACGGCATACCCCAATGGTACCTAGCAGGTACCAGTCCGGCCAGACGTGGGAACGGCTGGAAGCCGGGGTCGGCCCCGTGCCGCCCGGCGCGCGGCGGAGCGGCGCGGGCGGCACGGGGGGCACGGGGGCAGCACCTGCGGGGCAGGGCCGCCGGGGCGGGGTGGGGCGAGCGGGCGGCTGACGGGCCCGATGCCGTTGAGCTCGGCCGTCAGCTCAGGAACGAGCGGGACGGCACGACGACGCCGTAGAGGTCGCCGATCGTCGCCAGCGCGCCGTGGTGGATCTGTTCGGCGGAGAGGCGGTGGCCCACGCTCTCCAGGGGGCGCGTCGCGCAGGCCTCGGCGACGACGGTGGGCCGGTTGCCGCGCAGGAAGGCACCGGCCGCCGTGAACGCCACGCACATGTGGGTCATGAACCCGGCCATGATGACGTCCTTGTTCCCGGCGGCGTCCACGTGCTCGTCCAAATCCGTACCGGCGAACGCGTCGGGTGTGGCCTTGACGACGACGGGCTCGCCCTCGACCGGTGCCACGCGCGGGTGGATACGGCCGATCTCGGTCCGGATGTCGTACGGGGTGCCCCGGCCGCCGTCATTGATGACGTGGATGACCTTCGCACCGGCCTCCCGGGCGTCGGCCAGCAGGGCGGCGGCCGAGTCGAGCGCGGCCCGCCAGCCGGCGAGCTCCATCACACCGCGGGTGTAGGTGTTCTGGTAGTCGATCAGGATCAGCGTCCCACCGGCCAGTGACGCCGGGGTCTGGTCGAGGCCGTTGAGTTCCCGCAGGGTGGTTGTGGGCATGGCTGCACCTTCTCGGTTGTGGTGGAGGGAAGTTGGCACCATCGGGCGCCGGCGACGCGTTCCACGTTATGAAGCGTCCGGGCATGGCGGCAATGTCAGGTAACTTGCAGATACCGACATCCAACGCGTCGCCGCGGCGCCGTGGCCAAACGGACGGAGCCCCGTGTGAGCAACATCCGGCGATTCATCGTTGTGCTCCTCTTCGACGGCGTCGACCTGCTCGACGTCACCGGGCCACCGGAGGTGTTCTCCCTGCTGCGGAGGGAGACGGACGACGCGGCGGAATACCACGTCGTGCTGGCCGCCGAGACCATGGACCCCGTCACCACAGCAGCCGGGGTACGCGTCCTGCCCGACATCACCTTCGAGCAAGCGTCCGGGAGACGGATCGACACGCTCATCGTGCCCGGTGCGGTCGGCGTCGACGAGCAACGCCGTGTGCACGCCCTCGCCGACCCCGCCGTGGTCGACTGGGTGGTCACGCTCGCCGGAAGGTCCCGGCGCATCGCGTCCGTCTGCGTGGGAGCACACATTCTCGCGGCCGCGGGCCTGCTGGACGGCCGGCGCGCGACGACCCACTGGTCGACGGCGCGGCAGCTCGCCACCGACCACCCGTCGGTCGAGGTCGACGCCGACCCGATCTTCATTCGTGACGACGACGTGTGGACCGGCGCGGGCATCACCGCCTGCCTCGACCTGTCACTCGCCCTCGTCGCCGAGGACTTCGGCGAGACGGTCGCGCTGCGCGTCGCCCGTCAGCTCGTGATGTATCTGAAAAGGCCGAGCGGGCAGAGCCAGTTCAGCGTCCCGATCGAACCCGTGTCCACAACGCGGCGTGTGGACGATCTACGGCACCACATCACACAACACATCGCCGAACCTCTCACCGTCTCCGACCTCGCGGAACTGGCCCACGTCAGCGAGCGGCAGCTGACACGCATCTTCAAGACGGAACTGGGCACCACCCCGGCCGCCTACCTCGAATCGGCCCGCGTGGAAGTGGCACGGAACCGACTCGAATCGTCGGACGACACCCTCGAACGTGTCGCTTCCGCCTGCGGTTTCCACACGATCGACACCCTCATCCGCGCCTTCCGCCGGAAGCTCGGTACGACACCCACGGAGTACCGCAACCGCTTCCGCCACTCGGGCCGGCCGCGCTCAGGTCGCCACGAGGACGAGACCGTCTGAGGGCCGGAGCACCACGGCGGCCCGGGCCGGCGGCGAGTACACGGGGGTCCGGGGCGAGGGCGCGTCTCCGAAGGCGGAGTCATCGCCGGAAGGAGGCGTCGTCGCGAACGCCGCGTCATCGCCGGAAGGCGGCGGATCTCCTCCCGTGGGCTTCCCTGACCGGGGAGCGTCACCCACATAATCTCGCTATGAAGATCACCGCTCTGGAGCTCAACCGCGCCACGCTGGCCCGCCAGTTGCTGCTCGGCCGTGAGTCGATGGATGCCGCGGAAGCGGTGCGACGCGTGGTGGCCCTGCAGGCTCAGCATCCCGCCTCCCCGTACATCGCGCTGTGGAACAGGCTGCGCGGCTTCGACCCCGCGTCCCTCGACGCCGCCGTCAGGGGTGGCCGGGCGGTCAAGGCCACGCTGATGCGGATCACGTTGCACATGGTCCACGCCGCGGACTTCGGGGTGTTCCGGCAGGCCATGGAGCCGACACTGCGGGCCTCCAGGCTCGGCGATGCCCGGTTCACGGCGACCGGACTCGGCGATGAGGACGCCGACGTCCTCGTCGCCGGCCTGGTGAGGTACGCCGAGCGGCCGCGGACCGCCGCCGAGGTGGGATCGTGGCTGGAGGAGCGATTGGGAGCTCCGATGGATCCGGCGGCACAGCGGATGCTGCGGCAGTACGCCCCACTGTGGCACGCGCCCACGGGAGGGCCCTGGGCGTTCGAAGCCAGGCCGTCGTACGTGGCGGCGGGTGCACTGCCGGTACCGGTGGACCCGGATGCCGCCGCCGGGAGTCTGCCGATCCTGGTCCGGCGCTATCTGGAGGGCTTCGGACCCGCTTCGGTGGCGGACATGGCGCGGTTCGCGCTGGTCCAGCGGGCTCGGGTCAGGGCGGCGGTGAAGACGCTCGCCGACGAGTTGGAGCGGTGGGAGGGCCCGGACGGCGTGGTGATGTACGACATCCCCGACGGCGCACGGCCGGCCGGGGACACCCCGGCGCCGCCCCGGCTTCTGGCCATGTGGGACAGCGTCCTGCTCGCCTACGACGACCGCAGCCGAGTCGTCCCTCCCGCCTACCGCAAGCACGTGACCCGGGTGAACGGCGATGTGTTGCCGACGTTGCTGGTCGACGGCCATGTCGCCGGCGTCTGGCGCGCCGTGGAGGGAGGGATCGAGGCCACCGCCTTCCATTCCCTGCCGGGCGACGTCTGGGAGGCGCTGGCGGCGGAGGCCGAGTCGCTGAGGGCCTTCCTCGCTGACAGGGACCCCCTGGTCTACCGCCGTTACGACCACTGGTGGGCCAAGCATCTGCCGGCCGCCGAGACGCGGCTGCTCGCCGCGGATTGAGCGGACGACGCGAGGCCACGTCGGCAGGGAGGCGGGGGCGGTCTGCGGCGCCCGGGAGTCGGCCGTCGGGAGCCGCCCGTCGGGAGTCGGCCTTCGGGAGTCGGGAGTCGGCCGTCGGCGCGTGGCGTTCCCCGTGTTGTCAGTGGGGCGTGGGTCGGTTGTCAGTGGGGGGTGAGGGCGAGAGGGTCGAGTCCCAGGACACCTGCCGCGGTGCGGGCGGCGAGAAGTTCGTCGTGGCGTGCCAGTCCGGCGAGCGCGATCACCGTTCCTTCGAGTGCGCCGACGAAGGCGAGCGCCACTGCCCTGGCCGGCGGGCCGGGCGGGATCGTTCCCGCCGTGCGTCCCGCTTTGATCAGGCGCAGGCAGAGGGTGATGAGCGTTTCATAGCCCTCTTCGACGGCGTGCCCCACCGGGTGGTCCTGCCCGGAGAACTCCAGTCGCAGGGCGATCGCGACGCGCGCGATGTCGCGCCGGCAGAAGACGGCGTGGCCGCGTGCCAGCGTGAGCAGGGCCGCGACCGGGTCCGGCTCCCGCTCGACGAGTCGGCCCACTTCGTGGTCCCAGGTCTCCAGGACCCACTCCATCACGGCGAGGGTCAGTTCCTGCTTGTCCTTGAACTGGTGGTAGAGCGCACCGCGGGTGTATCCGGCCTCCTTGGCGACCTGTTCGAGCACGAGGTTTCCGTAGCCGTAGCGGGACAGGCCGCGAGCGGCCGACTCGATCAGGGCGGTGCGGGTGCGCTGCCTGCGATCGGCCTGGGTCATCCTCTCCCGTACCCCGTCGCCCATGTGTCCCTCCACTCAATCAATCGATAGTCCCGGGCAATTCCCGCCCCTCGCATCGTACATTCGTGCACGTATGT
The DNA here is from genome assembly GCF_054963715.1 of Streptomyces sp. STAM6. Lineage (NCBI taxonomy): Bacteria > Bacillati > Actinomycetota > Actinomycetes > Kitasatosporales > Streptomycetaceae > Streptomyces > Streptomyces sp. STAM6. The sequence continues at coordinate 34,419 of NZ_JBUEFZ010000011.1, forward strand.
AAGTTGACGCGTCGCCGGGTTGCCGCGATCCGATCGAACCGCCGGGCGGACGCAGTGGATGTTGGTTTCGGTACGAACGACAGAGCACACAAGAGCAGCCCTTGAGTGTGAATCGAGCGGACCGAGCAGCGAGTCGCATCACCCGAGGAATGACACCGATACAACATCTCCGGCGTCTCAACCAGCTTGTGAGCAGGGGAAGTTGGATTCTCGGCAGGCAATCGACGCCCCTTGACCCGCTGCTGGACATCGCAGGAAGGCGGTGGCCTTCGCTTGCCCAATACAACACGACGGCCGTAACCTGCCGCCCTGTCCCCTTTCTCACCCCCGTTACGAGCCCCGCAGGAGGACACATGTCGATCCAGGTCAACACAACGAGCAGCATCGAGGCCACCACCACGCTGCTGCAGGAAGAGCTCCCGCAGCTCGAGAAGCAGCAGAAGGCGCTCGAAGAAGAGCTCGCCACCGTCTCCGCGCGTCTGGACTCCGTACGCGGCGCCCTCACCGCGCTGCAGACCCTCTCCACCTCGGCGGCCCCGGCGCTGCGCACGCCGGTGGCGACGGAAACCGAAACGTCGGCCGCGGCTCCCGCCGCTGACGCAACGTCCGAGCCCGCGCCCGAGGCGGCTCCCGAGACCCTCGACGCGTCCCCGGAGGCAGCGGCCCCGGTCGCCGCGGAGGACACCGCCGCCGAGGAGGCCACGAGCCAGCCGCAGGAGATCCCGGCGCAGCGCAAGCCCCGTGCCGCGACGGCCGCCAAGAAGAGCGCCGCGAAGCCGAAGGCGAAGGCCGGCTCGGCCGCGAAGACCGCACCGGCGAAGAAGCGCACCCCGAGCAAGGCCACCAGGAGCGCCAAGGTCACCAAGCCGGCGAAGGCGACGAAGACCGCCGCCAAGGAAGCCCCCGCCGCGGACGGCGCCGGCGGTCTGACCGAGCAGGTCGTGGCCGTGCTGACCCAGCACGCGGGCACGCCCCTGCGCGCGCGGGACGTGGCGCAGGCGCTCGGCCGGGACGACTCCAACAGCGCCGTCAACACGGTGCGCAGCACCCTGGATCGCCTTGTGGCGACCTCCCGCGCGGACCGTGCCGGTCGCGGCCTGTACCAGGCACCCGCCAACTGAACCCGGCTTCCGGCTCCGGGCCCACCGCGAAGGCCCCTCCCCCGCATCAGCGGGGAGGGGCCTTCGCGGTGGGATCGCGTCGGCGCGCGGACCGGTCGGAGGCGCCCGTCGGGGCGAACCCCCGCGCACTGGTGCAGCGGGCGACGCCGTCGGTGGTGGTCCGGGCCGCTACGAGGATGCGCGCCCGGCGGCCTCCTCCTTCTGCCGTGACGCACGGGCGATGACCAACAGCGAGATTCCGCAGGCCGCGACCAGGAACCAGCCCGGGCGGGATGCCTGAGCGAACTCCGCGGGCCCGGCGGTCGCCACCAGTCCGCCGGCGACGGCGATCCCGAGCGCGGCACCCAGCTGGCGCGCGGTGGAGGTGATCGCCCCCGCCACGCCTGCCCGGGCCGGAGGCAGGCCGCTCACCGCGGTGTTGGTGATCGGGGCGTTGGCGAAACCGAATCCGATCCCGATGAGCGCGTGCGCCACCAGGAGCAGTGGCACGCCGGAATGCCGGTCGAGACCGACCAGACAGAGTCCGCCGACCGTGAGGAAACCACCGGCGAGGGTGAGGGGCAGCCGTGGGCCGAGGCGGCCCACCAGACGGCCGGACCAGGGCGCGCAGACGGTCGCTCCGACGGCCATGGGCAGAGTCGCCGCCCCGGCGGCCAGCGGTGTCCAACCGCGGGCCTGTTGCAGGTAGAGGGTGTTGAGCAGCAGTGTCACGTTGAGGGCGACGAAGACGGTGACGGCGCCCAGGACGGCCCCGCTGAACAGCGGGCGCCGGAAGAGCCGCAGGTCCACGAGCGGCTCGCTCCTGCGGGACTCGACGCGCACGAACGCGCCCATCGCCACGGCGACACTCGCGTACATGATCGTCGCCGCGGGCGACGTCCAGCCGATGTGCGGGCCCTCGATGAGTACCCCGACCGCCACCGCGATGACCACGGTCAGCAGGGCCTGACCCGGCAGGTCGAGCCGTCGCGCCCGCCGCGCCCGGGACTCGGGTACGAACACGGCACTGAGCAGCAGGGCGGCCAGGACGACCGGCACATTGATCCAGAACACCGACCGCCAGCCGAGGTCCGCGACGAGGGCGCCGCCCGTGACGGGGCCGGCGGCCATGCTGAGGCCGAACACCGACGCCCAGACACCGATGGCCTGTGCGCGTTCCCTCGGGTCGGGCATCGCGTTCACCACGATCGCGAGGGCCACGGGGCTGAGCATGGAGGCACCGATGCCCTGAGCCGCGCGGGCGGCGATGAGCGCACCCGCCGAAGGGGCGATCGCGCAGGCCAGCGAGGCGACACCGAACACGACGAGCCCGGTCTGGAACACCCGGCGCCGGCCGAACCGGTCCGCCAGCGCTCCGGACGAGATCAACAGGCCGGCCAGGACGAGGGTGTACGCGTCGACGGTCCATTCCAGGCCGCGCGTCCCGATACCCAGACCGTCCCCGATCGCGGGCAGCCCGACGTTGACGATGGTGGTGTCCAGGCCCACCAGGAACATGCTCAGGCAGCAGACGGCCAGCACGGTCCACCGTCTGCGTCTGCTGAGAGTGGGGTGAACAGGGGTGTGGGTCGTCGCGGTCACGGTCCGCCTTCTCATGTCCGGGGAACATCTGCCCGGCAAGCCTCCGACCGGACCCCACCTGTGGCCCAGCATTTTTGCGGAGGCTGCAAAATGGGCCGTGTGGACGCGGAACTGGAACAGATAATCGACGGCATCGGGCCACGGCTGCGCACCCTGCGGCGGGACCGCGGCCTGACCCTGGAGGCGCTCGCCGCGACCACGGGAATCTCGGTGAGCACGCTGTCCCGTCTGGAGGCGGGCAAGCGGCGCCCGATCCTCGAGCTGCTCATCCCGCTCGCGCGGGCGCACCGCGTCGCGCTCGACCAGCTGGTGGCCGCACCGGCCAGCGGTGATCCGCGGGTGCATCTCAAGCCCCTGCGCAAGGGGCAGGGCAGCGTCCTCGTGCCCCTGACGCAGTATCCGGGCCGGGTGCAGGTGTTCAAACAGGTGCTGGCTCCCCGCGAGCCGAAGCTGGTGACGCACGAGGGCTACGAGTGGCTCTATGTCCTCGCGGGTGAGCTGCGCCTGATCCTGGGCGAGAACGAACTCGTCCTGCGCCCCGGTGAAGTGGCCGAGTTCGACACCGGGGAACCGCACTGGTTCGGTCCGGCGAACGCGAGTTCCGTGGAGATCCTGCACCTGTTCGGGCCGCGAGGGGACCAGGCCGTCGTCCGGTCGAAACCGTCCTGACTCCCACGGCGCGGGTATGGTTCCCGGCACAACAACCATGGGGGGTGTCATGAGGCACCGGGACGCATCGGTGATGCGTGGGTGCGCCGCCGGGGTGCTCATCGGCGCGGTGATGGCGGCCGTGACCGGATGCAGCCCCGGGGAGCGTGTGCTCGTGGCCGTGTACGTGGACGAGCAGGGTACCGCGCAGGCACTCTTGCGGCCCTGCGACGACGACGGACGGGTACGGGGTCCCTGGTTCGAAGGCACTCTCCCGGACGCCTCCCGCGACCCCGACGCGTCCGGTGAACCGGGCAAGCCCCCGGCGAGCGCGAAGGCGGGAACGCCCCGGAACGACGGGTCCGCGACCCACGGGGCGAGGAGACCCTGGATCGGCTGGCGCGCCGGCCCCAGGATCAACACCGCCGCGGACTTCCCTCTCCTCACCCCACCCGCACAGTGGCGAGCGGAGACACGCGGCCCGCAGAGCCTGCAGCCGGGCTACCGGTACCAGTTGCGGTTCTCCGATCCGAGTGATTCCTACGCCTACAACGGGACGGTGGAATTCGACACCGACCGGCTCGCTCGGGTGAAGCCGGGCGAGGTCCTGACGCTTCGCGGCCTCATGAGCAGGGAGTCCTTCGAGGACATCGCGCGGGAGGAGTGCTGAAGCAGCCGGACCGGCGGCCGGGGAAAGGGCGTGACTCGGGCGGCCGCTGTGCGCCGTGACGGCCGGTCGAGCCGTGATCGGCGAGTCGCGGCGCTCGCCGCCGAGTGCTGCCGCCGCCGTGTTGACCTGCGGACAACTGGCCAGGATATTCGTGACGTTCGGGCCCCCGGGGCGGTTGGACATCCCCGGCGGGGTGCGGTCGGCGGCGGGCGGGAGGACGCGTGGGCGTGGTCGAACTGATGGTGGCGGTCGCGATCGCCGGCGGGGCCGGTGTGGGCTGGCGGTTGTACCGGCACCCGGGCGGATGGTCGTACGCCTTTTCCGAGGTGCACACCCGCGACCGGCGGGACCTGGACGGCGCCCGGCGGGCGCTGCGCTCGCTGCGGAACGCGGCCCGCAAGGAACTCGCCGACGCGCAGGCCCGGGTGACCCGGGCCGACGAGGCGTACCAGAGCCGGGTCGACGACGCCCGCAGGGCGCTCGACCGGCTGCGCGCGCCGGGCCGCGGCGGCTTCGTCACCGCGCTGGGGAGGCTGTCCCTGTACGACCACCGGGTGCTGGTCTCGGGCGAGGGCGTGTCGCTGGCCGGTCTCCAGGTGCGTTTCGAGCTCGCCGGGAACAGTGACGTCACGTACATCTATCTCACGCGGACCGACGGCCGTGTGCATATGGAGCCGTACGCGGGTGAGGATTTTCCCGAGGACGAGGTGCGCCGTTTCAGTGTGCGGATCGAGAACGCGGTGGCGGCGGAGAACCAGGGACGCAAGCAGCGTGCGGCGGCGATCAGGGGGGCCGAGGCCGCGCTCGAGGACGCGCGCGCCGACACCGCCGCGAAGGAGGCGGCCCGCCACGCGCTGGCGCAGGTCAAGGCCCGGCAGGGCGAGGATGACCGGCTGAGGACGGCGCAGGACGAGCTCGAAGCCGCCCGGGACCGCTGGGAGCGGCTGACCGGTCGCCGGCCCCGCTGAGAGGCCTCGTGCCGGCGGCGGGCGGTTCGAGAAGACGGTGCGGGCACGCGACCGGGCCGACGGACTCGGCGCCTTGGAAATGAAGCTCACCCGCAGCGATCCCCGGGCCCTGCGCGCCGGCCCGGCCACCACCACATCACGGTGGCGGAGGCGGGCCGCACGGCGTACCCGGCGGGACGGTGCCCTCTCTACCGGGACGGCCACGTGGGTCGGCCCGGGCTCCCTGGACGCCGGATCGATGAGGTTGCCGCGAACGCCTGATCGCGTCGGCCCGGGTGGGCGCCGAACCGGACCTCACGGCGGCGCTGCCCGGCCGAGCTGTGCTCAGGACCGTGCGCGCTCGGCCCGGGGAAGCATGTCGATGATCTCGCCGGGTTCCAGCACCAGGGCGAAGCCCTTGCGGAGGACAGCGAGTTCCGGTTCCTGCCGGGACTCGTCGTCGGTGGCCGTGACATCGGCGCCGAACACCACGTGGTAGCCGCGTTCGTAGGCCTGACGGGCGGTGGTGCCGCGGCAGTAGTTGGTGAGCGTTCCTGAGACGATGACCGTGTCGCGGCCGAGGTTGCGCAGGATCGTGTCGAGCGGGGTGTCGTAGAACGCGCCGTAGGAGGGCTTGCGCAGGAGGACCTCGTCGTCGCGGTAGCCCATCCCTTCCCACACGTCGCTGGGGCCGGGCCTGCGCCAGTCGGCGTCGGCGTGCGGGAGATGACGCAGGGCGTGCGGCCGGTCCAGTCCGTGGTGGGTGTCGTCGAAAACGGTCCAGATCACCGGGACACCGACGTCCCGGCAGTGCTCCACCACGCGGCGCAGTCGGGGGGCGATACGGGTGGCCGCGGGCACCCAGTACGGGCTCCAGCCGGGCCGGACGAATTCGTCCTGCATGTCGATGACCAGCAGCGCCGCGCGCTCGGGAGCGACGGCGAACGTGGCCCGTCCCCGCTCGTAGGCGGCCCTTGCCCGCTCCGTCACCCATGCCTCTGTGTACATCGCCGACCCCCTGTCTCGATTCGAGGACCAGTCACGCCGAGCGGGCGTGGCTCCATGAGCTGCTGGACCGACCGGCTGCTCGGTAACCGCGCCCCTTCGCCGCCGGCGATGGCCGCGACCGGCCCGGTGGGGGCCGCGGTCACAACAGCCTCCGGCCGACCGGATGGTCCGATATGCTTCTTTTGAGGCTATTTGCGCTTCGGCAAGCGGGTGGTGATCGAGTGACCCCGGAGAAGGCTCACGAGCCCCATGCCGACGACCGGAAACGACTGTCGGCACCGAAGGCCATGCGCTTCGCCACCGATCAGCTGCGAGAGCTGCTGGGCAGGGCGCCGGAGTCCGTCTCGGCCGTCCGGCGAACCGACGACGGGTGGGAGGCGGACGTGGAAGTGCTGGAGCTCGAGCGGATTCCCGAGACCACCAGCGTGATGGCCAGCTACCGGGTGACGCTCGACCCCCAGGGTGAGCTCATGGCGTACGAACGGACCCGCCGCTACACACGGGGGCAGATCGATCCTCGCGGCTGAGCGCCGGAGGACAAGGAACGAGCCTGGGCGGACCACGCCGGCCGCGGTCCGCGGAAGGAGGCACCGTGACGGTGGTGCCACAGAGCGGCGGGGGCGGCGGTGTCGCCTCGTCGTCGTTGTACGACGTACTGGAACTGATTCTTGACCGGGGCCTGGTCATCGATGTCTTCGCCCGCGTGTCGCTCGTGGGCATCGAGATCCTGAAGGTGGACGTGCGCGTCGTCGTGGCGAGCGTGGACACGTATCTCCGCTTCGCCGAGGCGTGCAACCGTCTCGATCTCGAGGCCGGGCGCAAGGCCCCGACACAGCTTCCCGAGCTGGTCGACGAGATGACCGAGAGCGGTGCCCGGGGAAAGAGCAAGGGGGCGCTCACGGGGGCCGTGGAGGCGTTCTCCGATTCCTTCCGAAAGGGCCGGGACGAGGATCGCGAGGAGGAGCCCGAGCCGGCGCAGGAACGGGAAAGGTCCAGGCCGGCCCGCCGCCCTCCGAAGCGCCGGGAAGAGTGAATCATGGCGGTCTACGTCTACGGGATCACCGCGGCGACCCACCCCCTGCGCCTCGACGGCGTCGCCGGGGTCGGGGAGCCCGCGGAACCGCTCCGCGTCGTGACCGAGGGGCCACTGGCCGCAGTCGTCAGCGAGGCACCGGAGGGGCTGCGCGCGAAACGCCGCGACGTCCTGGCCCACCAGGCGGTTCTGGGACATCTGCTGGAGCAGGCGAGCACCCTGCCGCTGCGCTTCGGCGCGGTGGCGCCGGACGAGGACGCCGTACGGGACGTGCTGAAGGAGCGCGCCGACGCCTACCAGGAACGGCTGACGGCCCTGGAGGGTTGCGTCGAATTCCATCTGAAGGCGTCCGTCGACGAGGACGCTCTGCTCGCCGAGGTGCTGCGGCAGTCGGACGCCGCACGGCAGATGAACGACGAGATCCGAGGCGGCCGCGGCGGCCAGGACCTGAAGGTGGCGCTGGGCGAACTGGTCGCCGAGGAGGTCAGGGTCCGCCACGAGTCGTTCGCCGCCGGAATCGTCGAGGCGCTGCGCCCCCTCGCCCGGGAAACCCACATGTCGGACCCCTCCGGGGACGAGTTCCTGAGCGTCTCCTTCCTGGTCGGGCCGGACGGGCGGGAGGAGTTCCTGGCGCGGGAGGCGGGGGTGGCGGAGCAGCACGGCGAGGAGTTCGACTTCCGGCTTCACGGCCCGCTGCCGCCGTACAGCTTCGTCTGAGGGAGGCGCCCTCATGGGTGTGCTGAGCCAGCTGCTGACCCTCCCCCTCGCACCCGTACGGGGCTTCGGGTGGGTCGTCCGGCAGGTCGCCGATGCGGCGGAGCGCGAGTACTACGACGAGCGGCCGGTACTGCAGGCCCTAGGGGAGCTGGAGCGCGAGCTGCTCGACGGCCGGATCGACCAGGAGACATTCGACGGACGCGAGGACGAGCTGCTGGACCGGCTCGAGGAGATCCGTCGCTACAGGGAAGGCCCATGAGGCGTCAGGAGGACCCCCGACGATGTCGAACGCGATGACGGGTGCGGCACTGATCAGTGGCTACGTGCTCGGGCGGACCAAGAAGGGCAAGGTCGCCATCGCCGTGGCGACGTGGATGCTCAGGAAGAAGATCGACCCCAAGAAGGTGTCGTCTCTGGTCACCGGTTCGCCGGGGCTGGAGCACGTCGGTGATCAGATCCGGGGTGAACTGCTCACCGCCGGGCGCGAGGCCGCGGCGACGGCGGTCGCCGCACGGGCGGACCGTCTGGCCGACGCACTCCACAAGCGCACCCTCGATCTGCGGCAGGAACTGCCCGAGGACGCGAAGGACGCCGTGCCCGGCCAGGGGGAAGAGGAGGGCGAGGGCGAACAGGCCGAGGAGGCGGAGGACGAGCAGACGGAGGACAAGCAGGACAGGCCCGAGCGCCGCAAGGGCGGAGAGCGCTCGCAGACCGGCGCGGAGAAGACCACCAAGGCCCGACGCCCCGCGCAGCGGGAGACGAAGAAGGAGACCGACCGGCCACCGCGGCGCGCGTCCTCCTCGCCCAAGGAGAGCGGGACGCGTGAGAAGAAGAGGAGGTCCGAGGCATGACCGGTAGCGAGCGTACGGGCTTGGCAGGAGAGGCCGGCGACCGGCTCAAGGAGGAACTGCAGCACTATCTGGAGGCCCGGGCGGAACGCGCCGTGGGCAACATGGGTGAACGCCTGGGCGAGGCCACCAAGAAGCTGGGCGACCCGGGTGGCTCGCTCGGTGGCGCACTCGGCGCGCTGTCGAAGGGCGGCAAGGCACTCGGGGAGGGGAAGTCGCCGCGCAGAGCCATGGCCTCGGCCGCGCTCTCGCACGTGGCCGGCGGTGTGAAGGAGAAGGTCTCCGGGCTGATGGGTCGCATCGGCAAGGGCGGCAAGGGTGAGACGAAGGGCAAGAGCGTCGTCGTCATCGAGGACATCGACATCGGGGTGCCCGTGCGCCAGGCATACGACCAGTGGACGCAGTTCCAGCAGTTCGGCCGCTTCGCCAAGGGCGTCGTCAACGTCGAGCAGGAGGACGAGGTCTCGAGCGCCTGGCAGGTGAAGGTCGCCAAGGCCAACCGCAACTGGAAGGCGAAGGTCGTCGAGCAGGTCCCGGACGAGCGGATCGCCTGGTCGTCGGAGGGCCCCAAGGGCACCACCAAGGGTGTGGTCACCTTCCACGAGCTCGACGACAACCTGACCAAGGTGTTGCTGGTCCTGGAGTACTTCCCGAAGGGGCTGGTCGAGAAGACCGGAAACATCTGGCGCGCGCAGGGCCGGCGTGCCCGGCTGGACCTGAAGCTGTTCCGCAAGTTCGTCACACTCCAGGACGAGCCCGCGGAGGGCTGGCGCGGCGAGATCCGCGACGGCGAGGTGGTGCGGTCCTCCGAGGACGAGACAGAGACGGAGGACGAGGAGCAGCAGGAGGAAGGCGCAGGCCCCGAGGACGAGGAGTACGAGGACGAGTACGAGGACGAAGAAGGCGAGGACGAGGACGCCGAGGAGGACGAGGACGAGGAGGGGCGCGGGTACCAGGACCGCGAGCCGGACGACGCGCTCTACGAGGACGAGGAGGAGGAAGAGCAGGAAGAGGAGCCGTACGAGGAGCGCCCGCGGCGCCGTGCCGCGGCCCGGCGCTGACCCACGCCTGACACGAGCCCGAAGCGAGGTCGACCGGCCGTGACCGAATCCCTTTCCAGCAGGATGGGCTCCACGCCGTCCCGTGCCGCGCCCGCGTACGGGCAGGGCTCGTCGGCGAACCTGGCCGACATTCTGGAACGTGTGTTGGACAAAGGCATCGTCATCGCGGGTGACATACAGATCAATCTGCTGGACATCGAACTCCTCACCATCAAGCTGCGGCTGCTCGTCGCGTCCGTGGACAAGGCGAAGGAGATGGGCATCGACTGGTGGGAGCACGACCCGTCGCTGTCCTCCCGCGCGGACGACCGGCCCTCCCTGTCCGAGGAGAACCGGCGGCTGAGGGAGGAGATCGCCGCGCTCCGGGAGACGCGGGCGATCCCCGCGGCCGAGGACGAGGCTGTGCGCGCCCCCGCGCGGCGGCGCGCCGCGGCCGAGGACGAGGCCGTGCGCGCCCCCGCGCGGCGGCGCAGACCGCGCAGTGATCGCTCCGGCGAGGACCGGCCGGGGGACGACGCACGATGAACGACAGCGTCCGCTACGTGTACGGCGTCGCGAGGGCCACGACCGAGCTGAACGAAACCGTGGCCGCCCTCCGCGGTGTCGGCGACGCCCCGGTCCGCGTCGTCGCGGAAGGCGATCTGGCAGCCCTGGTCAGCGACGTACCGGCGGACGACTTCGAGGAGGAGCCGCTCGCGGCGAACCTGGAGGACCTGAGGTGGCTGGAGTCGGTTGCTCGCGCCCATCACGGTGTGATCGAGGCGGTCGCGGCCGGCGCCCCGATCCTCCCCCTGCGTCTGGCCACCGTCTACCGCGACGAGGAGCGCATCCGCGGGATGCTGGTGGCCGACGGGGAGGTGTTCCTGCCGCGCCTGGCCCGGCTGTCCGGCCATGTGGAGTGGGGGGTCAAGGTCTACTTCACGCCGCCGGCGGCTCCTGCGGGGGCCACGGCGGTGGGCCCGGCGGGCGCCGAGCCCGCGCCCGAACTGAGCCCCGGCCGCGCCTACCTGCGCGGTCGGCGCCACGAGCAGCACACGCGGGACAACGCCTACGAGGAAGCCGTACGGGCCGCCGAGCGCGTGCACGTCACGGCCTCCGCCCGTGCCGCCGAACAGACGCGCCACCGGGTGCAGCAGGGCGCGCTGGCACAGGGGCCGTTCGAGAACATCTCCAATGACGCCTATCTGGTGGCCGGGGACGAGTCCGAGGCGTTCCTGGCGGCTGTCCGGCAGGCCGCCGAGGCGACGGACACCATCCGGGTCGAGATCACCGGACCGTGGGCTCCCTACTCCTTCGCCGCGGCACCGCCGGCTGCGGGGGCGGACGCCGGATGAGTGACGAGCCCGTCCCGTATTCCGGTGGCGCGAGTGGCCCTCCGCTTCCCCGGCGGCAGATCGCGCTGATCGACCTCCTGGACCGGCTGCTGACGAGCGGCGTCGTCGTCACCGGGGACATCACGCTGTCGATCGCCGACATCGATCTCGTCCGCATTTCCCTGCGTGCGCTCATCGTGTCCATCAGCGAGCGGAACCCGGCCCCGTGGGGGCCCCGGCCGCCGCTTCCGCCGCCCGATCACCATGTCGCCTGAGCCGCCCGACTCCGCGGGCCGCTATCAGGAGGTGGCCGACGCGGCGGCGCGCGCCTTCCGGCTGCTGCCGGCCGCGCCACGGGACCTCGGCTCCACCCGCCGGGCGCGCCCCTCCGTGCCGGCACACCGCATCAACACCGACCCCGACACGGTCGAACGCGACCTGATGAAGCTGGTGCTCACCCTGGTCGAACTGCTGCGCCAGCTCATGGAGCGCCAGGCGCTGCACCGGGTGGACGCCGGTGATCTGACCGAGGAGGAGGAAGAGCGCCTCGGGACGACGCTCATGATCCTGCACGACCGGATGACCGAACTGTGCGCCCGCTACGGGCTGGCCATGGAGGAGCTCAACCTCGACCTGGGCCCGCTCGGCAGTCTGCTCCCTCCACCCGATGCGACCGATTAATCAGCACATGCACTTTCTGTCGCATGAAGCGGGGCCGACGGGGCAGACGGCACCCAGAGGGTGCACCGCTTCCGCACCGCACGGCGGCCGCGGGCGCCGGCTCAGGAGGTGACAGGCATGGCCACCGGCAAGAAGGCCAAGAACGTGGGCCAGACCGCCAAGGGCAAGGCGAAGGAAGCCGTCGGTCGGGCCACCGGCAACGAAAGCATGGAACTCAAGGGTCGGGCGGAGCAGGTGAAGGGCGACGCGAAGCAGACGAAGGAGAAGGGCAAGGACACGCTCAAGCACTGACGCTCCGGCGGGGGTGAGCCGGTGGACGCCCGTGCGTCCGCCGGCTCACCGTCGCGGTGCGGGGCGTCGTCACGGGAGCACACCGCCCCGGGGGCCGCGGCATCCCCACCCGCGAAGGCGACATCTGACAGCTGTCTCCTCCGCTGCCGGCGCCAGTCGCCCGGGACCCGCGGCCGGTGTGGATCCGGGCTCGTGCCATAGTGCTGATCCGGAATGAAGCCCTCCGGAAGTCGCGCGGGAGTGGCCTGACACCGGCGGCGCGGGCCGCACGATCGAAAGCACGACATCAACATGCTCGGACCACTGTCCACGGGTGACGACCTCGGGTCCCTCCCTCCCGTCGACCGCCCGTCCGGCGCCCGGGCCGGCTCTCCAGCCGGCCTCATGCGCCGCTGCGCGGCCACCGCCGTCGACCTGTCCATCGCCGTCGCCGTGATACTCCTGCCACTCGTCGGGCTCGACCGCGCACTCCCGGTCCTCGACATGGACGACAGCTCCATGCGCACCGTCTGGCGCACCGGCGCGGCGGTCTGGGTGCTCGTGTTCGTCCTCCTCTACTCCCCGCTCAGCGTCTCGCGCTGCGGAGCCACTCCCGGAAAGCGCCTGCTGGGGCTGGAGGTGGTACGCCTCCGTGACGGGGCGCGCCTCGGCTACGGTCCCGCTGTCGTCCGGCATCTCACCAACCTCGTGGTGACCGGCGTACCCGCGCTGTGCGTCGCCAACGTCTCGGCGATCACGCTGAGCGCGAGCGCTCTCGGCATCCACGACAAGGCGGTCGGCAGCGCGGTCGTCCACCGGCGCTGACGGGACGGCGCACCGCACGGACGCCGGAGTCCGCCCGAGCGGGGTGCGTGAGGTGCGGGTGAGGCGGGTCGGCCCGCCGCGGACGCTGCGGCGGCCACTGATGCGCGGAGCGGTTCGGCGACGGCGTGGCCCAGCCGTCCCCACGGCCGAAGCCGGGCGAGCGGCACGCCCACCGACCCGGAGCCGGGTCCGCAGCCGGACCGGCGACAGACGGACGCCGGCGGCGATCGCCCGCAGGGAGATGCCGGGACCGGAACGCACGGCCTCGCACAAGGCGTGCACCACACTCCCATCGGACCCGGCGCGGGCGCGGTCCCGGGGGAAGCGACGGGGTCGTGGTACGCCGCCGCGTCTCATCGCGCTCCACCTCGTCGTCCACGTCGCCGCGGCCCGTGCGCACCGCGGCCGGCCGGCGTTGCGGCGCGGCCGGCGATCGACCTCGGTGACACCGGTTGGGCGGTGTGGATCGCGCCGGCCGCGGTCTCTCGGCCGCGGTCCCCTTCCCGCGCACGGGTCCGGTGAGACGTCAGTGGCCGGAGGGCGGTTCGAAACAGCCGGTCTCCATGTAGGGGCCGTTGGTCCGGACGCCGTAGTTGCTCTTCTGCACGAACGCCGTGACGCAGGCGTCGTCATGGACGCGCAAGCCCACCATGGCACCCTCCGGCGTGACGTAGTGGCCGTTCGCGTAGCGCGAGTACATCTCCCGCACGGTCAGCGTCCCGCCGAGCCGCTCCCCTTTCGGCCCGGTCCGCTCCTCCTCGTACCCGAGGTCAAGCAGCGCCTGGCGCACATGCGCGGGGTCCCATGTCCGCTGTGTCCAGAGCCGCTTGAGCACGGGCTCGATGCGACCCGCTTCCTTCTGCGCCTCCTTCGCACCGGCGGGAGACATCGCACCGGCGCGGCGGTGGGCGTTGTTCTCGCCGTAGTGCGGGGCACCGTCGACCACACCGGGCTCGACGTGGGGCGAGGCGCCGGGGGCGGGGGGCGGGGAACTACGGGGCGGTGAGCTCGGATCACCGGTCGTCGCGTCCGTGCCGCGCTGCTGCCCGCACGCGGTCATCGATATGGCGGCAACCAGGAGGAGGGAGGCCACGGCAGCGCGTCCGCACCGCCCGTGCATCAGGGTCGACATGGGGAAGACTCTGCCATGGCGAAACGGCCGCGCGGGCACCCCCGCGCCCGCGTCTTCCCCCGGCTCCCTCATGTTCCAGGTCTGCCCGGAGCACCACCGCCCGGCCGATGGAGGGATCGCCGGGCCGAGGAATCGGCCACGGGACCGTTGCGGGTCGACGTCACCGAAACAGAACCGTGCGCGGTCGCGGCGCTGGAGCGCGCCCACCCCGGGCTTCGCCGCCCGGGTCTGGCCCTCGCCGTCTGTACCGCCGTGCTGCATGCCTTCGCCGGCGCGGCCGGCACCGCGCCACTGTCCGCTGCCGCGGCAACGCGGCGTATCCCCCAGGCACCTGTACGAGTCGCCGGGCTTCGCCCCCTGACCCCCCTTCGCGCCTACGGCGCCGGGCAGCGTGTCAGTCGGTGAGGGTGACGCAGGGCAGGCCCACGCTCTGATCACCGCGGAAGCCCTCGGCGCACAGCCGGGTGCCGGACGGGAAGTGGCGTTGCGGGTAGGCCTGGTCGCGATAGGTCCGGAAGGCGGCGACGTCCTCCACCTTGGTGTTGGCACGCCAGCCGTTGGTGGTCCACACGCGGGCGCGGATGCGATGCGGCTGGTTGGTGTTGGTGACCGACACTTCGACCCGGCCCAGATAGGTGCCGGTGTCGTAGGTTTCGATGCAGACGGAGTTGTTGCACCACTTGCCCGCGGCCGCGGCGGGCGGAGCTGTGGCGATGACGCAGCTGATCGCTGCCGCCACGGCTCCCACTGCCGCGGCGATCTTCTTCGTGGTGATGTGCATGGTGGCCACCTCGAGCGCTGTTGTGACTCCGCGGCCGGCGCGGGGCCCTACCGATCCCTGTTGCGGGCGGTGGCCCCGTCGCGGGACGCGGCCACCCCCGTACGGGGCAACGCGCGAGGCGATCAGGGGTTACGCCGGGTCCGGGGAGGCGTTCCTCGACGTTACCGCCCTCGGCTCGGGCACCAGTGCGGTGACGGCCTTGCGGACGGTGTCGGCGTCGGGTGGAGCTTTGACGATTGGGCAATCGCCCACTCATAGTGGGCACATGCCCACCTTACCGCCCGACGGGGCGTCCCGTCCTCTGCCCGAGGCCCATCAGCTTCGTTCGGTGGCCGAGTCGTTCGGCTCGGAGGCCGCTCGCTACGACCGGGCGCGGCCCCGCTATCCCGACGACCTGGTCGAGCGGATCGTCGCCGGCCGGCTCGGGGGCGGGGTCCTGGACGTCGGCTGCGGCACCGGGATCGCCGCGCGGCAGTTCCGGGCGGCCGGCTGCGAAGTACTCGGGGTCGAGCCCGACGTGCGGATGGCCGAAGTGGCGCGGCGGCTCGGCGTCGAGGTGGACGTGACCTCGTTCGAAGCCTGGGACCCGGCCGGCCGGCGGTTCGCCGTGGTCGCCGCCGGACAGGCGTGGCACTGGATCGACCCGGTCGCCGGGGCCGCCAAAGCGGCGGAGGTGTTGCCGCCCGGTGGGCTGCTGGCCGCGTTCTGGAACGTCCTCCGGCTGCCGCCCGACGTGGCGGCGGCCTTCGCGGCGGCCGTCCGTCGAGCGCTGCCCGACGCCCCGTTCAGCGCCCACGTCATGTCGCCCCAGGCCCTGGACGGGTACGAAGCCCTGTTCGCCAAGGCCGCGGGCGGCATCCGGGCAGCGGGCGGCTTCGGCGAACCCGAACAGTGGCGATGCGACTGGGAGTGGTCCTACACCCGGGACGCGTGGCTGGAACAGCTGCTCACCCTCGGCCCATTCACCCGCCTCCCGCCGGACAGGCGGACGGAGCTGCTGGAAGGTGTCGGCGCGGCCGTCGACGCGATGGGCGGTGGCTTCACTGCCGCGTACACAACGGTGGCGGTCACCGCGGAGCGAACGGTTCAGCCGGCCGGCTGAGAGGAGCCGTCCAGGCAGCACCGGACGAAGTCCCGCACGACGGGGTCGGTGTCGTTGGCGGGGGCCCATGCGACTCCCACCCGGCTGGGGCTGACACCGGTGACGGGCCGGTACGTGACGCCCGGACGTGCGTAGAAGCGGGCCGCGGACTCGGGGGCGAGGGCGATGCCGTAGCCGTGGGCGATGGAGCTGAGCCAGTCTTCCGGCTGATCGGTGACGGCTCCGATCCGCACCGGACGACCGTCACGTTCGTCGGCGGCCAGCCAGTAGTCACGCCATGGGCCCGTTTCGCGCGGGGCCGCGACGAACGGCTCGTCCCACAGCTCACGGAACGGAATCCGGTCCCGGGCGGCCAAGGAGTGGGACGACGGCAGCGCGACCCAGCGGGGCTCGGTGAACAGCTCCCTGACGCGCAGGGAGTCCTGGCCTGGGAAGGGCAACCGCAGCAGGGCGACGTCCACGTCCCCGTCGGCGAGGCCGGCGCTGGGGTTGGACCACGCGGCTTGCCGCATCTCCACCCTCCAGCCGGGCCGGAGCCGGGTGAACGCGGCGATGATGTGCTGGGTGGCCTCATTGGCGGCGCTCGCCACGGACCCCACCCGCAGCACCAGGGCCGCCCGGCCTGCCGCGGTCTTCGTGTCCCGCAGCATACGGTCCCACTCGGCCAGCAGCCCGGGCACCCGCTCCGCGAGCACCCGGCCCGGCTCCGTGAGTGCCATCCCGGCCCTGGACCGCGTGAACAGCGGGACTCCGAGCCGGGCCTCGAGTTGCTTCATCTGCTTGGTCAGGGCCGGCTGAGTGACGAACAGTCGCTGCGCGGCACGGGTCAGGCTGCCTTCCTCCGCCACAGCGGCGAAGCAGCGCAGCAGCCGGGTGTCGACATCCATGCCAAGAGGTTATAGATGCCGTCATTGGACGGCGTTGCGGGGCCTCGACGAGGCTGGAGCCCTCCCACTCCCTCCCGACAAGGGCACCCATGTTCCCCACTTATACGGTCATCACCGTCATCACGATCGTCCTCAACGGGGCGGAAGCCGTCGCGAATTTCACTCGGGCCGGATTCGTCGTGGCCAACGCCACGAAAGTGGGCGTCCCTCAGTCCTGGCTCCCCGCGCTCGGCGCCCTCAAAGGCGCCGGGGCGGCCGGCCTGCTGCTCGGCCTGCTGGGTGTGCAGCTCGTCGGCACAGCCGCCGCGGTCGGGCTCGTTCTCTTCTTCGTCGCCGCGATCGCGGCCCACATCCGTGCCCGAGTCCTTCACAACATCGCCGCACCGGGGCTCTTCCTGGCACTGGCCGTCGCTTGTCTCGTCCTCACCGTGAGGCGGTAGGGGCACCGTCGGGGGTCTTCCCGTCCCCGTCCCCGTCTCGTGCGCGAGTCATCCGGCCCGTTCCCTCGTCCGCGTGGCGCGATAGCGGGAGGGGGAGACTCCGTAGCGGCTGGTGAACGCCTGGCGCAGGGATTCGGGGCTGCCGAATCCGCAGCGGGTCGCCACACTCGTCATGGGAAGCGTGGTGGAGACGAGAAGGTGTGCGGCCGCCTCGATGCGGGCCTGGCGGACGAAGCGGCCGGGCGACTGGCCGAGGTGTTCCGTGAAGAGCCGGGTGAGGTGGCGCGGGGTCACTCCCGCGCGGGCGGCCAGCCCGGCGGTCCCGAGGTCCTGGTCGGGGTGTGCCGTGATGTGTTCGACGAGTTCGCGGACCAGGTCGTTCCGCGGCGGTGGGGCGGTGGTGAACAGGCTCATCTGGGACTGGTTGCCGGGCCGTTGCAGGTAGGTGACGAGGTCCCGGGACACCTGGCGGGCCAGTTCGGGGCCGTGGTCCTCCTCGATGAAGGCGAGCGTCAGGTCCAGTGCGCTGGTGACACCGGCCGCGGTGTAGACGTTCCCGTCACGGATGTAGATGGGTGCGGGGTCCACGGTGACGCCGGGATGGCGTTCGGCCAGCCAGGGTGCGAACCGCCAGTGGGTGGTGGCTCGGCGTCCCTCCAGCAGCCCGGCGGCGGCCAGCACACCCGCTCCGGTACAGACGGAGGCCACCCTTCGGCTCTCTCGCGCCAGCCGGCGGACGTGCCCCACCAGCCGGACGTCCGCGGCGGCCCGCTGGAAGCCGATGCCGCCGGAGACGATCAGCGTGTCGATCGGGCCGACGAGCCGTTCCAAGGACTGCTCGGTCCCCAGGGTCAGTCCTGTTCCGCAGACGATCGGACCGCCGCCGGGGCCGACCACGCTCACCCGGTACGGCACAGCGGGATCACCGATCCCGTTGGCCATCGCGAGGCTCGTGGTCACGCACGCGATGTCCAGCAACTCGGCCGATTCATAACCGACCACCACCATCAGCCGCTCCCCCATACGGCGACCCTATGCCGGAAGGACCGGTACCCCAAGGCCGAGGACATCGGCACGACTGGTGAGACCGCCGGAGGGGCGCGGTGCGGGACGGTGGAGCCAGAACCGCCGCACGGATTCATCCCCGTCCTCACGGCCTCTTCCTCATTCCTCCAGGAGACTTTCATGTCCACGCGCCCCTCACCCACGTCGTCCGCGTCCGGTGGCCTTCTGAGCGCGCTCGGGCACCGATGGCCCACCTTGGTGGGGCTCGCCCTCGTGCTGGTCACCTTCTTCGACGGCGTCCCGAGTGTGGAGCTCCTCGCGGGCCTCCTCTTCATCATGCCGCTGTGCTACCTGGCCTTCGGGACCGTGCGCGGCGAGCTGCGCCCGCCGAAGGTCCTCGCCGTCCAGCTCGCGGGACTCGCCGGCTTCGCCGCCGTGGCACTGCTGGCCGTGGTGGTCGGCGAGCCCGCCGGCCACTACGTGGTGGCGGCCGGCTGGCTGGCCCACGCGGTCTGGGACTTCGCCCACCACCGGATCGGCAGGGTGGTCCCCCGGGCGTGGTCGGAGTGGTGCTGCGTCGTCGATGCCTTCGGCGCCCTGTCGATCGCGATCCTGGCCTAAGGGCTGTCCCGTAATCCCCGGCGGGCGCACGACGACAGCCACGGTATCTCGCTGCGTTGTCGGAACGCCCGAATACGCCCAGTATGAGGACGCCCCTCCGCCTTGCGATGCACCGCATCTGACGCCGCGCGCTGATCCACCGGGGATTACGGGACAGCCCTTAGGGTGCGTATCGAGTCGTGATCAATTCGCGGGATGTGCCTTCGTGGCACAGTCCGGTCCGATAGACGGTCTTACGTGACGCGCCTGCAACTGACCGATGCGGATCGGGAGTTCATCGAGCCGTACCTGCCGATCGGCGAGTACGGCCCGTACCCCGAGCGACTGCGGCAGCAGTTCGAGGGCGTGTACTGGCGGTTCAGGACGGGCGGGCAGTGGCGGGAGATGCCGACGGCGGTCGGCGCCTGGTCGACCGTCCACAACCGCTTCCGGCAGTGGCGTGACGCCGGCGTCTTCGAGGGCCTGCTGGAGGGCCTGATCACGGGAGCCTCGAAGGGGGGTGAGGTGGACCTGTCCCTGGTCAGCATCGACTCCACCACCGCCCGAGCCCACCACGACGCGGCCGGGATGCACCTCGACGAGGACGTCGTCACCGCCCTGGAGAAAGCCGCGGCCGAGGAGGAGAAGTCCAGGTCAAAGGGGGGCGGCCTCGAAGAGCGAAACGGGCAAGAGACCGAAAGTGATCCCGCGCTGGAAGGACGACGACGCATCCGGCGTCGGCGGAAACTCCGGCTGGAGGCCGCCCTCCTCGGACGTTCCAGAGGCGGGCAGATCAGCAAGGTCCACCTCGCCGCCGACCGCAAGTGCCGCCCGCCGGCGTTCATCCTGACCACAGACCGGGCAGCGGACAGCCCGCAGTTCGTCCCCGCCCTGAAGAAGGTACGGGTACGCGGGCCCGTCGGCCGGCCCCGCATCCGGCCGGACGCGGTCGCCGGGGACAAGGCGTACTCGTCCCGCGGAAACCGCGCCCACCTGCGCGAACGCCGTATCAAGGCGGTCATCCCGGACAAGAAGGACCAGGCCGCCAACCGGAAGAAGAAGGGCTCCAGAGGTGGCCGACCTGTCAGCCACGACGCCGATCTCTACAAGGAGCGGAACACCGTGCTGAGGTGCCGGACGCCAAGGGCGGGCAGGAGTTGAGTCAACGGTCAACCAGCCGTGGACGCGGGGCCTCACCCGTGGATTCCGCGTCGGTGTCGTCGGTGCCGACCGGGCCGCGGGGAAGCATCCCGTCCAGCCACTTCGGCAGCCACCAGTTGGTCCGGCCGAGAAGTGTCATGGTCGCCGGTACCAGCACCATGCGTACGACCGTGGCGTCGATGAAGATCGCGGTGGCCAGGCCGAGCCCGAACATCTTGGTGGAGGGGTCCTCGGCGACGGCGAAGGACAGGAAGACCGCCACCATGATGAGGGCGGCCGAGGTGATGATCCGGGCGGTGCGCGAGACGCCCTCGACGATCGCCGTGCCGTTGTCGCCGGTGCGCAGGTACTCCTCGCGCACGCGGGAAAGGAGGAACACCTCGTAGTCCATCGACAGGCCGAACAGGATGGCGAAGAGGAACATCGGGATGAACGACACGATCGGAACCGTCGCTTCCAGCCCGATGAGTGCGCCTCCCCAGCCCCACTGGAAGACCGCGACCATGATGCCGTAGGCCGCGCCGATGCTCAGCAGATTCAGCAGTACCGCCTTGAGCGGCACGAGGATCGAGCGGAAGACCAGCATCAGCAGCAGGAACGAGAGCGCCAGCACGGCGGCGACGAACACCGGCAGGCGTTCGCTGGTGCGTCGGCCCACGTCGGACAGGCTCGCGGCGGCGCCGCCTACGTGCGCCCTGGCCGGGCCGTGCCCGATCGCCGCGGGCAGCACTTCGGTGCGCAGCCGGGCGATGGTGTCGGCCGTGGCCATGTCCTGAGGGCCGGTCGTCGGGAACACCACGAGGGTCGCGACGCCGGTGGCCCGATCGACGTGCGTCGGCGCGACGGACGCGATGCCCGGATCCGCCGCGACCGCCCCGACGAGACGGTCCACCACTCCCGGATCACCGGCGGGGTCCGCGGCGATGACGAGGGGACCGTTGGTGCCCGGGCCGAACCCCTCGGCGACGAGGTCGTAGGCACGGCGCTCGGTACGGCTCTGCGGCAGTGAGCCGTCGTCGGGCAGGCCGACGCGCAGGCCGAGCACGGGCAGCGTCGCGGTCAGCAGCAGCCCCGCCGCGCCTATCGCGTACAGCACCGGGTGCCGGCCGACGTGCCTGATCCAGCGCCGCCAACCGGCGGCGGGAGCGGCGCCTGCCGCCGGGTCCCGCCGCCGTGCGAGTCGGACCGGCTTCCCGGTCTGCAGAGCCCGGCCGATCCGGCCGGCCCGGCCCAGGCGTGGGCCGGCGGCGCCGAGGAAGGCCGGCAGAAGCGTCACCGACGCGACCACCATGGTCAGGACGACGATCGAGACGGCGAGCCCGCCCACCGTCATGAACGGCACGTTCGCGACCGCCAGGCCGAGGATCGATACGACGACGACGACGCCGGCGAAGACCACGGGCCTCCCCGCCGTGGCCACCGCTCGCCCCGCCGCCTCGTGGGGATCGAGCCCGCGCGCGAGGTACTCCCGGTGCCTGGCGAGCACGAACAGCGCGTAGTCGATGCCCACTCCGAGCCCGACCATGCTGCCCAGGATGGGGGCGAAGGTCGGGACGTCCGTCACCCCCGCCAGTACCGTCATCGTGGCAACTCCGATGGTCAGCCCGAAGACCGCCATGCCGATCGGCAGCGCGGCGGCGACGAGCGAACCGAACGCCAGGAACAGAATCGCGGCCGCGGCGAGGAGGCCGATCAGCTCGCTTGTGCCGCCGTCGGGGTCGGAGAAGGCGTAGAAGAGGTTCCCGCCCATCTCGATGCGCAGGGGCAGTTCGGCGCGCAGCCGGTCGGCGAGATCGACGAGGGCGTCGAGGTCTTCGGCCGACAGCCGGCTCTGGTCGGGGTACTGCACCCGGACGACTGCGATCCGCCCGTCGGCCGAAACGAGGCCGCCGCGCACGGCGGTGTCCCCGCCCGTGTCGAGCGCCCCCGCCGGGTCGCTCGTGCCGAGCACGTGCGGCAGCCGCTTCACCTCGGCCCGCAGCCGCGTGAGAGCGGTGCGCGCGCCGTCGTCGTCGAAGAACGTCGCACCGCCGTCGAGGGGGGTGACGACCACTTGGGCGGTCATCCCCTCCTGGCCGGTGCCGGCCCGCTCGATCAGTTCCGCGGCCCGCTGGGAGTCCAGTCCCGGAGCTGTCATCGAGTCCGCGGTCCGCCCGCCGAAGGCGACGGCGGCGAGGACGGCGAGCGTGGCGGCGATCAGCCATGCCGCGATCACCCGCCAAGGATGGCGGGCGGCGCTTGCGCCCAGGCGCAACAGGGCTTTCGAGAGCATCGGGTCCTCCAACCACCTCGTCGGCCGTCCTTGTACGGCCGCCGATGCCGAGGCTCGTCGCCGCGGCGCTCCGCGGCATCGGCCCGCGGGCCGCGGATCCGTCGGCCCCGGGGCGGAGTGACGACCCGTCCTTTCGGCCGATGCGCGGCACGCCGCGGTCCCTAGGCTGAGAACCGTGCTCCGAGACGACCTGCGAACCCTGTGGACCGAACCCCGGCCGCCCGACGCGCCCGCCCGAGTGTGGCGGGACTGGGCGCTGCTTGCCGCGGGCCTGGCCGGTGTGATGCTGGAGGCCACCCTGCGCGAGAACGTCGTGTGGCGGCCGGTGGCGGTGGTGTTCGCCGTATGGCTGTGCCTGCTGCCCCTGTGGCGCCGGACCCGCCCGCTGGCGATGGTGACGCTGGCGTTCGGCTCGGTGATCCTGCTGCCGGTGGCCTCGCTCGTCGCCGCACCGCGCGAGTCCGTCGGCCTGTACACCGGCGCGGTCGTGCTCGTGCTGGTGTACGCGCTGCCCCGGTGGGGATCGGGACGCGAGATCGTGCTGGGCAGCGCGGTGATCCTCGCGGCCGGCGCGCTGTGTTCCGTCACGGACGAGACCCCGGTCGTCGAAAATGTCGTGGGCTTCGTCTTCCTGCTGCTGCCCGGCGTGGTCGGGGCTGCCGTGCGGTTCCGGGTGACCGCTCGCGAGCGGCAGTTGGAGCAGGTGCGCTCCCGTGAGCGCGAGCAGCTGGCCCGGGAACTGCACGACACGGTGGCCCACCACGTGTCGGCCATGGTGATCATCGCCCAGGCGGGCCGGGTGCTCGCGGGCACCGACCCGTCCGCCGCCGTCGAGGCGCTGGAGGAGGTCGAGGAGGAAGGGGCGCGCACGCTGGAGGAAATGCGCGCCATGGTCGCCGCGCTGCGCGACCGCGGGGTCGGCGCCGAGCTGGCGCCCCCTGCCGGAGTCGCGGATCTGGAGCGCCTGGTGCGCACCCCGGGTGGTCGCCTCAGGGTCGACCTGGGGCTCGACGGCGAACTGGACGCGCTGCCCCCGGCCGTGGACGCGGCCGTCTACCGGATCGTGCAGGAGTCGGTGACCAACGCGCTGCGCCATGCGGTCGACGCGACCGAGCTCGTCGTCCGGGTCGCCGCGGAACGGCACACGGTACGGGTGAGCGTGCGCGACGACGGCCGGCGCACCGGCCGGGGTCGCGACGGATACGGACTTACCGGATTGCGCGAGCGCGCGACGCTGCTCGGCGGCACACTACGAGCCGGCCCGGGTACCGACCGGGGCTGGCATGTCGAAGCCGAACTGCCGAGAGCGAGGAGCGAGAGCGGTGTCCATTCGCGTCCTCGTCGCTGACGACCAGACGATCATCCGCACCGGGTTGCGGATCATGCTGAACGCCCAGCCCGGCATCGAGGTGGTCGGCGAGGCCGCCGACGGGCGGGAGGCGGTACGTCTGGCCCGCGAACTACGCCCCGACGTCTGCCTGTTCGACATCCGCATGCCCGTACTCGACGGGCTCGAGGCCACCCGGCTGGTCGCCGGCCCGGGCGTCGCCGACCCGCTGGCCGTGGTCGTCATCACCACGTTCGACCTCGACGAGTACGTCTACGGCTCACTGCGTGCCGGCGCCCGCGGATTCCTCCTCAAGGACACGGGGCCGGACCTTTTGGCGCAGGCCGTACGGTCGGCGTCCGACGGTGAGGCGCTCATCGCGCCCAGCGTCACCGTCCGTCTGCTCCAGGCATTCGCGGACCTGCCCGCCGGCCGGCCCGTGGCCCAGCCGGTCTCCCCCGTCACCGCCCGCGAGGAGCAGGTGCTCCTCGCCGTCGCTCGTGGGCTGACCAACACCGAGATCGCCGATGCACTCCACATCAGCCTCAGCACGGTGAAGACGCATCTGGCCAGCCTGATGGCCAAACTCGGCGCCCGCAACCGGGTCGAGATCGCGATGTGGGCCTACGAAACGCGCCGTATCCTCCCCGGAACCTGAGCCGGATGCCGGGCCATGTCCCAATGAGTCCCCGCCCGGACATCAGTGCACCGGTCGGCTCACGTCGGCTCCACGTGCCTCACCCGCCTCAGAGCGTGACGTACCAGGAGGCCGGAACCGGGACGGTGAGACACCCGATACGACAAGACTCCCGACAGCTACCTCGCCAGTCTCCACCTGCACGCCGCGATGATCTGGATCAAAGACCTCACCAGGACCACCCGATGATCACGACTCGGTACCCGCCCTAGGCGGTGTCCAGGAAGGATTCGGCAACGCTCGTGCGTGCGTAGAGCACGGAACGTCCCACTCGATGGGCGCTGACGAGCCCCGCGTCGCGCAGCGCGGTCAGGTTCTGGGAGACACCGGCCGGGGAGAGCCGGGTGCGCCGCGCCAGTTCCGTGGTGGAGGCCGGGGTCTCCAGCTCGGTCAGCAGAAGGGTGCGTGAGCGGCCGAGCACGGCGGCGAGGGCCGCCGTCGCGGTGGTGGGACGCGGTTCCCACAGGGAGCCGATTCCCCGTGCCGGATAGGCGAGTTGGGGCGGATCGGGCGGGGACACCCTGGTCAGTGTGCCGGGCCCCGTGAAGGCCGAGGGGATCAGCAACAGCCCTTCACCCGCCGTCTTCCGCGAGAGGGGCTTGGGCCGGTGCAGCCGCAGAGTGTCGTCGTCCCAGCGCACCGAGTCGTGCAGGTCGTTGAACAGGTGCGCGGCGCCCCACTCGGCGACCTGCCGGGCCCGGTACGTGACGTCGGCGTCGAGTACGGTCCGGATCCGCGCCCAGTAGGCGGCGAGCGCCACGTCCCAGTAGTGCTCGATCTCTTCGGCGACACGGGCCAGTCTGGCCCGCGGATCGGCGTACAGGGCGCGTGACCGGGGGCCGAGGCCGCCCTGGTAGAGCCGGAGGCGGTCGAGGTCGTGGCGGACCCGGTCGGGATGGGCCGCCCGGATGCCCGCCAGTTCCTCGGTCAGGGTGGGGGCGGGTCCGGAGGGGGTGGGGTTGAGGAAGTCGGGGACGTAGCCCGAGGGCGGGACGAGTTCACGGAGCCACCCGCGGTCCAGCCCGGCGGCAGCCGTCCGTGGCCGCGCCTGCTCGATCCAGCGCTGGTGCACCGGGTGCGGGGCCCCTCGCGTCAGCAGCCGGAAGCTCGGCCCGACCTCCCACATCGGAGAGACGGCGAAGCGCATCTGCGCCAGGTCGCGCACCGAGAACACCAACCGCGCCACGAAGCCCCCACCCCGTTGGATTCAGCCATACCTGAATCAATGGCGGTCACCTTATGGCATGTGGATCATTCCGGCATGACTTCTCAGACGAGCGGCGCAACGGCGTCAGGCACGTGGACTCTCGGCGACTTGACGGTCAACCGGCTCGGTTTCGGCGCGATGCGTCTGCCGCAGACCGGCGAGGCGCTCATACCCGACGCGGTTCCGCGTGACCGCGACCAGGCGATCAACGTACTGCGCCGGGTGGTCGACCTCGGCGTGAATCACATCGACACCGCCGCGTTCTACTTCTCACCGCTGCGCTCCGCCAATGAACTGATCAACCGGGCCCTGGCCCCTTACGGCGACGACCTCGTCATCGCCACCAAGGTCGGTCCGGCGCGGGGGCCGTCGGGCGAGTGGGTGACCCACGCCGGGCCCCGGGAACTGCGCGGACAGGTCGAGGAGAACCTGCGCCAGCTCGGCCGGGACCACCTGGACGTGGTGAACCTCCGGGTCGTCGGCACCCATTCGATCGCGGAGCGTTTCGGCGCGCTGGCGGAGCTGCGCGACGCCGGACTCATCCGCCACCTCGGCCTTTCCAACGTCACTCCCGAGCACCTGGCCGAGGCGCGGGCCATAGCGCCGGTGGTGTGCGTGCAGAACCGGTACGGCATCGGTCTGAAGCCCGACCAGGAGGCGTTCGTCCGGACCTGTGGTGAGCTGGGAATCGCCTTCGTGCCCTTCTACGCGATCGCCGGTGCAGGGCGCGAGGCAGGGGCGAGCGGCACCGACCACCCCGCGATCGCGGAGATCGCCCGGGCGCACGGGGCGACGCCCGCCCAGATCAGGATCGCCTGGACCCTGCACCGCGGTCCGCACATGCTGGCCATCCCGGGGACCGGCGATCCCGACCATGTGGCCGCCAACGTGGCCGCCGGTGCGCTGCGGCTCTCCACGGACGATCTGGCGGTTCTCGAATCCCTTCACCGCGCGGGGCTCTGAGGACCGGTCACGGTGGCCGAGCAGGCCCGGACGGCGTCGTCCCACACTCCGGGGCTGCGGTAGTGGTTCGCGTGGCCGGCGGCGAGCACCAGGCGCAGTTCCGCGAGGTGCTCGGTGCCGTCGGGAAGGTCCAGTTCTTCGAGGAGGGCCAGCGCGGCGGCCGGTTCGAGATGGCCGTACACGTCGTGGAAACCGGCCTTGATGCCCCTGAAGAGCGCCCGGTGCAGCGCCGGGAGGCGTACGGCAGTCGCGTACGCCTCCCGTTTCACCGGCCAGGGCACCGGTCCGGAGCATTCCAGGACGCGGCGGGCCCGGCGCAGCAGACCTTCCGGCGCGCCGGGCAGCAGTCGGTGGACGTCCTTGCCGAGTACTTCCGCGAAGGCCGTCTCGACCGTGCGCCGGTCCTCGAAGTGGTCGACCCACAGTGAGTACGTGACGGCCTCGGGGCACTGTTCCGCCTCCAGCCGCTGCCGGTACCCGTCCCACAGGAGGTCGGCCGGCAGCGGGCCGTCCGGGTCCTGAGTGGCGAACATGATCTCGCAGGTCACCCAGTACTCGTCGAGCAGGTCCAGCAGTCCGAACGCGAGGCGGAGACATCCGGTGTCGTCCAGGTCGTCCTCGACGAGCGCGTCGGCGGCCCAGGAGTGGGCGATCTCGCCGGCGGTGAGGCGGCGACCGGGTGCCTCGGCGTCGGCCCATGTTCCGTCGTCGGCCTGGGTGATGCCGCGCTCGGCCAGCCAGCGACGCGCGTCGTCCATCGCCTCCGTATCCATGGCCACAGTATGCGGGGTCCGTGAAGGAGGGCTCCGGTCGTAGGGAGGGCGGCGCTCGGCACCACGGTGTCACCGGCGGGGGAACCCTTGCCGGCACTGGGAAGTGGTCCGCGCGGAAAGGGACTTCGTCCGGCTTGACGGACCTCATACTGAGATGTGTCTCGTACGACGGTCGCGGGAGGTCTGCACTTCATGGCAGCAGCTCGACGATGCGGGCAGGATCGCGTCCCGCGCCCTGTTGACGTCCCGGCCGTCCGCCCCCTCGAAGTGCGCGGCGGCGAGTTCAAAGCGTCCGTCCCGGGGCTGCTGGGGCCGGCGGCCCGGCGCGAGCGGGAATGAGCGTGGTCCCGGACGACGCCGCGGACGCCGGAGGCGCCGTGGGCGTGGGCGCCGGGTCCGGGGCCCACGGTGACGCGAACCGTGGTCCGGCGGCCTCGGCTTTCGCCGCCTTCGCCGCCTTCGCGGCCTTCGGCGGGTTCTGGGGAGTGTGGGGGGCGTCCGTGCCGCGGGTGCGGGAGCAGGCCCGGGTGAGTGACGGCGAGCTGGGACTGGCCCTGCTGTTCGTCGGGGTCGGCGCTCTGCCGGCCATGCTGCTGGCGGGCAGGGCGGTGGATCGCTGGGGGCCGCGGATCGCCGCGGGAGCCATCGGGTTGCTGGGGGTGGTCGGGGTCGGTCTGGCGCTGTCGGCGTCGAGCCTCTCCCGTCTCTGCGTCGGGCTCACCGTCGTCGGTGCCTCCAGTGGCGCTGCGGACGTGGCCGTCAACGCGGTCGCGGGACGCGCCGAGCACCTGGCCGGCCGCCCGGTCATCGCCCGTGCCCACGGCATGTTCTCCGTGTTCGTGGTCCTCACCAGTCTGGGTACGGGCGTGGCGGCAGCCGCCTCCTGGCCGCTCGTCGTCCCCTTCGTGGGCGTGGCCGTCCTCTCGGCGGCCGCGGGGACCGCCATGCTCGGGACACTGCCCGGACGGCCCGCCGTTCGCCGCGAAGAACACGTGCCGGCGGCCGGCTCTCCGCCCCTCCGCCTCCCCGCCGTCCCGCTCCTGCTCGTCGGGGTGCTGGGGGCCCTGGCCTTCGCGAGCGAGAACGCGCACCAGAGCTGGAGCGCGGTGTTCGCACACACCGAACTGCGTGCCGGGGCGCAGCTCACCGCGGTGGCTCCCGCCGTCTTCGCGGGAACCGTCGCCGTCGCACGGTTCGCGCTCGGCGGCCTGAGAGCCGCGCACACGCGGTCCGTCGTCCTGACCGGCTCGCTGGCCGCCGCGGCCGGCACGCTCGTCGTCGCGGCCGCACCCACACTGCCGGTGGCCGCGCTCGGGCTGGTGCTGGCCGGAGCGGGAACCGCCGTCCTCTTCCCGGCCCTTCTCAGCGCCGTCGCGGGCAATGTGACGGAGTCCCATCGCGGCCGGGCCACGTCCGTGGTCACCGCCGTCTCCTACCTGGGCTTCCTTCTGGGCCCCGGCTATGTCGGCCTCTGGGCGGACGCGACCGGCCTGCGCGGAGCCATGGTCGCGGTCGCCGCGCTCGCCGCCGTCCTGTTCGTCGTGACACCCCCACTGCTCCGCCTGACCGGCTTCACCGGCGAACGGCCCTGAGGGGCCGGGGCGAATCCCGTCTTCACTGAAGTGCGACTCCAGCCGCGTTCCCGTGAGAGTCGCTGTCCGGCCGGCGAGGAGGAGACATGGCGACGGGGAAGAGTACGGGGGCACGAGTCGCCCGGACGGCCGCGAACCGGGCGCCCGTGCTGGGTGCGGCCCGGGATCTGTTCACGGACCGCGGCTACACCGCCACGACGATGAAGGCGATCGCCGACCGGGCCGGAATGGCGGTGCAGACGCTGTACTTCACCTTCGCCACCAAGCGGGCCATCCTCTCCGAGCTGCTCGACGTGGAGATCGCCGGGGACACCGAACCCCTCGCGACCCTCGACCGTCCCTGGGTCGCGGAGGCGCTGGACGCTCCCCCGGCCCAGCAGGTCAGGCTTCAGGCCGCCGCCGCGCCATCCTGGGGCGTGTGACCCTCCTGCTGGAGGTGGTCCGCTCGGTGGCGGCGAACGATCCGGAGATCGCCGAGCTGTGGCGTACGAACATCGAGCAGCGGCACACCGTGCAGCTGCGCTTCGCCGAGGCGCTCGCCTCGAAGGGGGCGCTGCGGCCGGGGGTGGACGCAGCCCGGGCCGCCGACATCACGCTCGCCGTGCTCGCGCCGGAGACGTACCACCTCCTGGTCGGGGAAAGGGGCTGGCCGCCGGCCCTCTGGGAGGAGTGGGCCGGCGAGGTCCTCGTCCAGCAGCTGCTGGCGCTCTGAACCGCTGCCGTCAGACCAGCAGCGCGGCGGCCTCCCGACGTGCCTCGCCCAGCCACGACGCGCGTACCTCGGGGGTGGAGTCGGTCACCGTGCGGAACACGACCCTGCGCACATCGGCCGCCCCTACGTACGGAAGGACGCATGCCGACCAGATGGCGCCCAGCGGGTCACCGAACTCCTTGTCCTCACGCTCCGCCGGGGTGTCGGAGGTGTTCAGCACGAGTGCCCGGCCGGCCCGCAGGAGTCCCGCCGGTTCCCCTTCGGCCGAGGTGAGTTTGTAGGCGACGCCCGGGACGAGGACCCGCTGGACCCAGCCGGTCAGCACCGCCGGCGGCATGCCCCACCAGTTGGGGTGGACGAAGACCATGGCGTCGAGCGTGGACACCTCTTCGCGGTGCAGAGCCACCCTCGGGTCGCGCGCGGCCGAGGCCGCGTCGACCGTCTCGGTCTCCTCGACCGTCAGCACCGGCGGGAACCCCTCCGCGCACAGGTCGTGTGCGACGACATCGCATCCGCGGCCGCCGAGTTCGTCCACCACGGCGTCGAACAGCGCATGGTTGAAGCTGCCGGGACGGGGATGGGCGAGATAGACCCCTGCGCGCATCGTGCTCCTCATCGCGATTCCGGGAATTCGGTCGGGTGCCGGACGACGGCGACCGGGTGCAACGGGCGGCCGCGACACGCCCTGTGGCATTGTCCCTCGCGAGGATACGAGGCGGTCTGCCCACGGGAGGAACGAAGTCGGGGTGTGACACTGAACGTCATGACGAGGGAAAGCACCTGGGGCCTCCGGCAGATGGTCCACCCGCGGGAGATCACCGGGGAGCTGCGGAGCTCACTGATCGACTGCTGGATCGAGGTCACCAACGCGGGGGGCGCCGCGGGGTTTCCGTTTCCTCCCGTCACGACCGACCAGGTCGCTACGGCACTGGACCGGATCGTCGCGGGGCTGGCTCCCGCGCGCAGCCGCCTGCTCGTCGCCCTGCACGGTGGGGCCCTGGCCGGATGGATGAGCCTGCGTTGTGAGCCGGGGCCGCTGGTGGGGCACTGGGGGACGATCCACCACGTCCAGACCCGTCCCGGGCTGCGCGGCCGGGGCGTCGGCGCCGCTCTGGTGAACCACGCGCGGGACATCGCGCGCGACGAGATGGGGCTCGAACAACTGCACCTCGCGGCCCGGGGCGGTATGGGCCTGGAGGCTTTCTACGGCCGGCTCGGCTGGAAGGAGACCGGACGCCGGCCGGGTGTGCTGCGGCTGGCGCCCGGGGACGACCGTGATGAAGTCCTCATGGTCCTGGCTCCTCTGTGAGGTGACTCGGGCACTGCGGCCCGCGGAGCCGCCGTAGACTCGCAGCCGGTCTCCGGACGTTCGGTCCTGGAACTTGGCGTGGAATGAGAGTGGTTGGGAATGTGGCAGGAGATACCGATCTACGACCGGCTCATCGCTGAACGCGGCGATATTCCCGCACAGGTGCGCAGCGAAGCCGAGCGGACCGTGCGGAACCTGGAGCAGGTGATGCGCTGGGGGACGACGAGAGTGGACGGTCTCGGGCAGCCCGGCGGGCTGCCACATCCCCCGGTACGCGGCTGACACGTCGTCGGCGGCCGATTCCCCGTGGCGTCGGCCGACCGGCGTCGGCGTCACGCGTCACGGGGAATCGAAGCCCTGCCGGGCGCGTTCACCCGACGACCGCCCCTGCCCGGCCTGCCTCCGAACCACCGTCCCGCGTCAGGCGGACGGGCGGCCTCGGCCGGCCGGCTGCATCGAGGCCTCCGACTGCACGCTGTCGGCCGTGTGGACGGCCTTCTGCAGCACGTGGCGGCCGAGGTCGCCGTCGACGCCCACGTGGAGCTTGTCGATCAGCCCCCTGTTGAGGGCCTCGGCATGCGCCGTTCCGGAGACGGACAGGGCGGCTCCGGCGAGAGCGACGCTGATCATCGCGCGCTTCGTTGTGGTCGACATGCACGGTCAACGACCCGTCGCCGGGACGGGTCACCGGCCCTTTCACCCGTTCGGCGTCACGGGCTTGGGGTGCGGCTGTCCTCCTGGAGACGCGGGAAGAGCGGCTGCGACGCGGGGAGGGTCCCGTCGACCGGCGTCAGCTGCTCAGCGATCCGGGCGGCGGCCGTGGGGACGAACGGGCCGAGTTCGTCGGCGAGGACCCGGCACGCGGTGATCAGCGCGGCGAGGGCGGTGTCGAGGCGCCTCGCCGCCTCCCCGTCACCGTTCCGCTCCGCGCGGGCCAGTTCCCAGGGCCGGGTCGTGTCGATACAGCGGTTGGCCTCCTCGACGATGCTCCAGGCGGCGCGTGTGGCGCGCCGGAAGTCGAAGTCGGCCAGTGCGGCGTCGATGCGGGCGGGGGCCTCGCGGCAGACGTCCTCGAGCGCCGCCGCGGCGGTGAGCCCGACACCGGGCGTGGGCACCTTCCCACCGCGGTAACGGTGGACCATCGTCACGCTGCGGTGGACGAGGTTGCCCAGTCCTCCGGCGAAGTCCGCATCCGCGCGGGCCCGCAGGCGGTCCGGGGTGAAATCGGCGTCGCCGACGCGGGGCACGTCTCGAAGGAGCCACCAGCGGACCGCGTCGGTGCCGTGGGCCGCGGCCAGCTCGGTCGGGTCGACGGTGTTCCCACCGGACTTGCTGATCTTGCGGCCGCCGACGGTGAGGTAGTCGTGCACCAGGATGTCGGTGGGCAGCGGGAGTCCCGCCGACAGCAGCATGGCCGGCCAGTACACGGCATGGAAGCGCACCACTCCCTTGCCGACCAGGTGGACGCGGCGTTCACTGCCCGCCCACCACTGGTCGAACGCGCTGTCACCGGTGCCGTAGCCGAGGCTGGTGACGTAGTTCCCGAGTGCGTCCCACCACACGTACACGACCTGGCTCGGGTCGTCGGGCACGGGGATGCCCCAGCCGCGGGCCCGGCTGTGGGAACGGGAGATCGAGAAGTCGTGCAGGCCGCCCTCGATCAGGGCGAGGACCTCGTTGCGGCGCGCGGCGGGCTCGATGCGCAGAGCGCCGCTCGCGATCAGCTCGTGGAGTGGGTCGGCGTAGCGGGACAGCCGGAAGAACCAGTTCTCCTCCGCGACGAGCTGCGGTTCGGTGCCGTGCTCGGAGCAGCGCCCGTCGACCAGTTCGTCGGGGGTGTAGAACTGTTCGCAGCCCACGCAGTAGAGGCCCTCGTACTCCTTGCGGTAAAGGTCGCCGGCCGCCGCGCACCGGCGCCACAGCTTCTCCACTCCGATCCGGTGGCGGGGGTCGCTGCTGGTACGGATGAAGTCGTCGAGCGAGAGTGCCAGTGGGTCGCGCAGCGCGGCGAAGGCCTCGGCGTTGCGGTCGACGAACGACTGCACATCGGTGCCCGCGGCCTCGGCGGCGAGGACGTTCTTCAACGAGTTGTCGTCGGTGCCGCTGAGCAGCCGGACCCGGTCGCCCCGGTGCCGCCGGTGGCGGGCCAGGGTGTCCGCCTGGACGAGCTCGAGGGCGAAGCCCAGATGGGGGTGCGCGTTGACGTACGGGATGGTCGTGGTGATGTAGTGAGCGGCCATGGGTCCTCCTACCGGGTGGTGGGGCCTGGTCCGCACAACGGTCGAGGCCCCTTCCCGGGGCCTCGGATTCGGTACGCGTCCGTGCTCAGCAGCCCCGTCGAGGGGGCATCATCCGGTGCTGAGGCGAAGGCGTGATCATGGTTTCGATCGTAGCAACGGGCTCTCGCGGGAAGCACACGTTTTTCCGCCGCTCGCCCCCGGAGGTGCCGTTGCGCCGGGCGGTACGGCGCGTCGGCAACGCAACGGCTCCCCTCACCGCATGAGAGGTCCCGTGAGCGAGGGTCGCGTCAGGACACGTAGCGGTGACCTATCCGGCCTCCGACGCCCTGGCGTACCCGGCTGCTCGTGCGAGGATCGGCCCCGGCAGGCACGGCCCCGAAGCCGTCTCGGTCGGAGGGACGATCCTGCCGGCCCGCCCAGCGGGTTCTTCGCCGGCGGCGGACGCCCCGTTGAGGCGAGCCTGGGGATCCGGCCCCCGCACGACAGGCGACGCTGCGGGAACGCACGGCGCGGTGAACCGCCGGATGCGACCGGGGTCCCGCTCGACTCCGCCGCCGGCCGCCCCGGACCGGCCGTCAGCGCACGGACAGGAGGGCGGACACGGGGCCCGTGGCTTCCGGGTCCTCGGCTCGTTCGGTGAGCCGGGCGAAGACCCGCTGCCAGGCCTCCCGGTCGTCGCCGAGCCGGTCGCGCACGAGTGCGGTGGCCGTCTCCCGCGCGGTGCGCACCTCCTCGGGGGCGTCGGACCTGCGCCCGGCACGGTTGAGGTAGCTCAGCACGACGGCCGCCGGCGCCGTTTCGTGTACCAGGTCCCGGCCCGTCAGTTGGCCCGTCTCCAGGAGGTGGTCGAGCAGGGCGTCCACGGGCTCGCGGTGGTGCCCTTCCACTCCGTGCCGGAGCCGGGCCACGGTCAGCTCCCGTCCCAGCGGGACGCTTCGCGTCGACGGCTCACGCAGGTGCGCGGCGTTCCGTACCCGGAAGTCGTGCGGTGCGTCGTGACGCCGCACCAGTTGCTCCCAGCCGGGGATCGGCTCCTCGCGGTGCGCGGCTTCGAGCCCCTCCCAGTCCGGGGAGCCGGGGACGCTGTCCAGGATCCCTCGGGTGATCCAGTGCTCCTCCGCGCGCCGCAGCCGTTTCACCAGCCGGTCCGCGGACGACTCCTTGTCGGCGCGGGCTTGGAGGAGGGCGGCCGGATCGTCGGTCGTCAAGGCCTTCTGACACAGACGGGTCACGGCTGATCCGAGCATGCCGCTCTCCGCCAGCGCCGCCAGCCGTTCCCGCCCGCCGTGGCGCAGCAGGCTGAGACAGCCCACCAGTTGCTGCGCCAGGTTGAGGCGTTTGCCCACCCGGGCGAAGACCAGTTCCACGAGGTCGGGCTCGGCCGACTCCAGCCACACGGTGCCGCCGGGCGGCCGGGCGAGGGGATCGTCGCGCAGCTCCGCGACGAGGCGTGGTGCCACCACGCCCGGTCGTGCCGCGATCCGGCGCCGCACGCCGAGGTCGGAAGCGGTGCGCAGGACGGCCAGGTCGACCTCGGGATCGGCCAGGTCGAGCAGCAGGTCGAC
Source organism: Streptomyces sp. STAM6 (assembly GCF_054963715.1). Taxonomy (NCBI): domain Bacteria; kingdom Bacillati; phylum Actinomycetota; class Actinomycetes; order Kitasatosporales; family Streptomycetaceae; genus Streptomyces; species Streptomyces sp. STAM6. Next base: position 68,907 of record NZ_JBUEFZ010000011.1, read on the forward strand.
GCCGCCGTCACCGAGCCACCGGGACTGTTCGGAGAGCAGGCGCAGCGCCGCCCGGTCGCGCGACCGGAGGAGCCAGGAGAGAGCGGTGGGCGGTGTCTGCCGGTACCGCAGCAGGAACGCGGCCAGCAGCCACGGCCCGTCCGGGCCGAAGCGGGGCAGTACCGCGTCGAGGACCCGGGGCCCGGCCAGGCACAGCAGGCTGCCGAGCGGCCACGCCCACAGGTGGTTGCCGCGGGCGAGCAGTTGCAGTGCGGCTTCGGGGGTGGCGGGCGCGACCGTGCCGGCGGGCCCGCCGACCGGTGTGCACAGCGCCGTCAGCGCCTCCGGTGCGCGTGGACCGTCCCGGCGGGAGCGTTCGAGCAGCTCGGGCCAGGTGTCGGGCTCCTCCCGGAGCTCGATGCCCTCGTAGGTCGCCACGCCGCGCGCGGTGGCGGCGAGTCCCAGCCAGGCGTCCGTGTCGGTTCCCAGCTCGCGTGCGAGGAAGGCGGCGAGCGCCCGCCGCCAGCCCGTGGCGAACGCGAAGTCCTCCCAGCCGTGGGGCAGTCGGATCCATCGGGCGGCGGGCAGACGGTGCAGCAGGTCGTCGGCCTGCAGGACGCCGTGGAGATACGCCCGTTCGGCCACCCGGGCGGCGGCTTCGGTGTTCCTCGCCCCCCGGATTCCCGCCAGTACGTCCGCCTGGGCCGGTGCCTCGCAGCGGTGGGCCGTGTCGTCCAGCCCCCGGTCCAGGCAGGCCTGCCTCAGCCAGTCCGGGTGCCGCCCCCCGGGCACGTCCACGGCCTTGTGCGCCGCGAGGTACCGCAGGACGCCCAGGTCTTCCGGAAGCGGCGCTCCACCGTCCCCGGCCAGCGACAGGAGCAGGTCGACAGCGCCGAGCGCGGCACGTCCCAGGCGCCCGACGGGCTCCGCCGGCGCCACATGGGCGGCGGGCACGCCGGCGACCTCGGGCTCGTCCGGGGCGTGCACGTCGGCGACCTCGCGCTCGTCCGGGGCGGGCGGCTCCCCGTCCCTGCCGGACTCGTCCGGTGACACGACTCCGGCAGCGGCGGACGGCCCACCGGCTGCCGGACGTCCGGCCGCGGGACCAACGGACGGATCACCGGCTGCCGGTCGGCCGGCGGGCGGATTCGTACGCGCCGCTTCGGCGATGGCTTCCGCGAGCGTGCCGCGGTGCTCGGGCAGCGACGCCAGCAGCGCCTCCCAGGCCTCGGGGGGCGTTCCGAGGCCCTCTCGCACCGGCGCCGCGAGCGCTTCGCGGCTCTCGCTCCCCCACAGTCCCCGCTCGTCCAGGGCGTTCAGGGCATGCACGGCGCGGGCGGCGGGCCGGGCGGTGGTGACGAGTTCGGCGGGGTCGAGAAGGCCGGCCCGCACCACACCGACGACCCAGTCGGAGGCCGCGGCGTCCAGTTCCTCCTCGGCCAGCCGCCGCGACGGCGGTGTGAGGTTCCCCGCGATGCGTCCACCGGCCCGCCACGGGGCGTTCAGGACGGTCAGCAGGAAGCCGGCGCGCTCGGTGTCCGTGGCGTCCTCGTGCCGGACCAGTTCCTCCGCGGCCTTGGGCATGAACGGCGCTCGGCGGTTGGCGTCGGCGAGGGCACGGATGTCGTGGACGTACGGCTCGTGGAACAGGTCTCGCAGGGTGCTGGTTCCGCGGCTGGTGCTCAGCAGTTCCGGCAGTGCGGCCGGGTCCTCGTACGGCTCCCCCTCGGTCCGCAGCCGGGCGGGCCCGCCGGGCTCGTCGAGCGCGGCGGCGACGTCCGCCCTGACCTCCGGGTGGATGTGCCGTGCCAGGGCGGGGTCGGCGAGCATGGCCCGGACGCTGTCGGGGCCCCGGCACTCCCACACCCGCACGAGTGCGTACCGCTGCGCCACCTTGCGCGTGCCGGCGGCCAGCGCCCGGGCGACGAGCCGCGGGTCTCCGCAGGCCAGTAGCGGCGCCGTACGGCTGCGTGAACCGTCGCCGCCGGCCGACAGCAGTTCCGCGCGCAGCGCGTCGTCGAGGGGAACGCGGTGGATCGCGTGCGCGATGGTCCTGCGAAGAGACGGTGTGCAGCGCGCGTTGCGGTACACGGCGGCGTTGACCGCCGGATCGTCCGCTGCCACGAGCCCCTTCAACAGACGGGTGTCGAGACGGGCGTGGCGGGCGAGGGCGGACCGGGCACGGCTGTCTCCGTGTCGGACGACCGCTGCCGAAAGCCCTGGCCCGGGCAGTGAGCCGCCCGAGAGCAGCGTGTCCACCGTCCGGTCCGGGAGGGTGGTCAGCGCGGCGGCGGCGTGTTCCGGTGGCGTCTGCTCCAGCAGCAGTTCCAGCGTCTCGCAGACGGACCGCGGAGGCAGCGGCGCCGGTTCGCCCGCCGGCACCAGGTCCTCGGTGAGCAGCGCGGGCAGGGTGTCCCCGTACGTCGCGAGCGTGTCGTGGAGCGCGCGCCAGCGGGCGGGATCACCGCCGAGGTGGCGCTGTGTCAGCTCGCCGAGCAGAGCCGTCACGGCGCTGCCCGGCCGCACACTCCCGGCCAGATACCCGGCGAGTGCGCGGGCCGGCCGCACACCCCCCACCAGTTCGACGGCGAGGTGGTCGTCGAGTTCGCCCGCCCCGCGAGCGGCGTCGACCAGCCGCGCGAGTCCTGGCGCCTTCCGCGCGCCGAGCGCGGCACGCAGCGCCGCCGCGGCCCGTCCCGGCTCCTTCACCGCAGCCGGCTTCCGGGACGCGGGTGGTTCCGGCCCCGGCTCTCCCAGCCGCTTGCGCAGCGCGGCAGGCTCGTCGCCGGACATACCGGCGGTCAGCAACTCCAGCGCCGCCCGGCGCAGTCCTGCCGCTTCCTCGTGCGTACGAGACGTCACGCCCGCCCCCGTTCGATCATGTGTCCGGCGTGGTGACCATCTCAGCACGTGTCACTGACAGCGGCTCCACCTGCCTCGAGCCCAGGACGCGGGCGGGTCCGGGGGCGGGCGGGGCGACCCGCGCCCGGGAAGCGGCGGAGTCGGGGGGCGGGAGGGGGACCCTCGGGGGAAGCGACGGAGGGTGGGGCGGCCGCGCTGCGGGCCTCCCCACCCCATGGCCTCACCGGCGGTCACCCGCGCGGGAGAGTGGCCGTTCAGACGCCGGCGATGCTCTGGATCCAGGAGCGATAGGCCGTCACGTTCGTGTACGCCGTGGTGGTCTGGCGGTCACTGGTGGAGGCCACGCCGACCTGGACGCCGTTGGCCATCATCGGGCCGCCCGAGTCGCCGCCCGCGGTGATGCCGTTGCCCCGACGGGCGCAGATCGCCGAGCCGTTGTAGGCGTCGCGGCAGCCGCCGGTCACGATGACATCGGCGACCTTCAGGTAGCGGGACTGGCAGTTGATCTCGGAGCCGCACTGGGACGTGGCTCCCCAGCCGTACACCTGCACGGTCTGGTTCACCGAGACCGAGCCGGGCTGGCCGAGGCGGGAGTAGGTGGCGGAGACGGAGCGGTCGAGCCTGACGAGGGACAGGTCCGAGGAGGCATGGTTGTGGACGCTGACGCCGTTGGCCACGGTGCCGCCGGTGGTCTGGTCGAGGCTGCCGATGCGGAAGGACAGCCCGCCGCCGCTGACGCAGTGCTTGGCGGTGAGGATCCAGGTCGGGGCGATGATGGTGGCGCTGCAGGTCTGCCGGCCGTTGGAGAACAGGCGGGCCGCCCAGGGGGCGTTGTTGGCGTAGCCGCCGCCGATGATCGGCTGGACCGCGGTGGTGGAGGGCGCGGCGGGGGCGGGCGCCGCCGTCCGGGCCTCGGCTGCCGGCGCGAGCGAGAGTAACGACAGCGCGGCGGCCGCAAGGGCGGGGACCAGTCTGGTGAGTCGCACGGTCTTCTCCATCGTGTGGGGGTGGAAGCGTCCTTCATGAGGACCGAGCCGCATAGGTATGCGGCCGGACATGCACGCAAAGGCTGGGTAGGCCTGTCACGTCCATGTCAGATTTGGCTGTGGCGAATTTGACAGAGCCGCCACTGCGGGCGCAAGGGGTCGGTCGTCAAAACCTCACCGCGGGCAACAACACCCCGTGGCCGAATCACGCTGGCCGGTTAGGTATACGACATGCGGAATGGGGATATGACTGGTCCGGACCATTGTGCACCAAAAGCCCGTACTCCTGGGCCACTTGCGGACCGCGCCGGGGCATGCGGCGGTGGCCCTCCGGCGAACCGGAGGACCACCGCGTGCTCCCGCTGTCCGGCCGTGTTACGTGGTGCAGCCGGTGAACTGCTCGCTGGTCTGGGCGGCGTACACACTCGCGCCGCCCTGGTCGTCGTGCCTCAGCGGCACGGTGATGGTGTCCTGGGCGCTCCAGGCGAAGCCCTGCGCGTCGAACGTCCAGGTGCCGGTGACCTTCGTGGCCAGTTCTGACAGTGCCACCCAGCCGTAGTGCTTCGGCGGGACGGTCACGACCAGGCTGTTGCCCAGTTCCTGGCCGAGGTTGAGGGTGACCGAGCCGTTGACCGTGGTACTGACCTCTGTCTGGAGGGCCGGGGCGCCCCCGGCGGACAGGGTGGAGGAAAGGGTGAAGCCGATGGTCGACGACCAGCCCGTGGTGGTCTTCAGGGAGAAGGTCCACGGCACCGGCGCGCTGGTGCCGTTGTACCAGACGGGGGACACGCACACCTTCGGCAGCGGCGCGGCCGGGGCCTGGGTGGCCTTGGTCCAGGAACAGGTGGAGACGTCCTTGGCACAGCGGGCGGCCGCGTGGTCGACGGCCATGTTCCACGCGGCCTCACGTGCAGCCTGCGGCAGGACCCATTGCTGGGCCTTGGTGCCGTTGCACCGGTAGGTCTGGGTCCACGCGTCGTTGTACTGGGCGTCCTGGACCACGTCGAGGCAGGCGTTGGTGGCCTTCTGGCGGATCATGAACGCGCCTTGGACGGACCCGCTGACGGGCTGGAAGTACCAGTTCTCACTGGCGCGGCCGTCGCACGTCTGCTGCCGCAGGGGGAAGCCGGCGTCGATGCACTTGCCCGTGACGTTGTTGACGATGGTGAACGAGGCGTCGGCACCGATGCTGTTGATCCGCCACGACTGGGCGTGGCCGGGGGCGGAGTTGGTCACGACGAAGACGCCGTTCCCGGAGTTCCCGTTCTGCACGTCGAGGTTGCGGCCGTTGCTGAAGGAGGTGAGCGTCGTCTCACTCAGGGCGGAGGACGCATCGGCCGCCGCGGCGGGGGACGCAACGGCGGGGGACGCCACGATGCCGAGCGCCGCGCACAACGCCGCCGCGAAGGCTGCGATCGCACCGGGCAGACCGCGTGAGAACCTGCCGCGTCTCAAAGGCATGGCTAACATGCATGTCCGTTTCTGTCGTGGGGTGGGTTCGGCCACGCAAAATGTTTCGGGCCATTTCCCACGGGCAATTCCAGCCCGTTTGCAGAGCATGTCATTCGCGGCACTTCCGCGACGCTACACCTGTCGGCCATTCACCGGCCGGATCTTCCTCGCCGGACGTCGGAAGGGCGGCGCACCGACACGGGAAGCTCGGGGGGCACTCCCGTGACGCCTTGTGCGCCGCCCTCAGGGACGGCCGCGCCACTCCTCAGAGATCGTGCCGGAACAACTCAACGATCACTGCCCACAAGGCACGAGCGCCGAGCCCGGCCATAATGCGCACGGCCAATTCACGGCTGAACCTTGCACGGGTGGTCGACGGTTTGTCGTCCATGTCTCCTCCTCCCTGACGAGGCCCACGGGTCGCGGGCCCTTCCCCCGATGGGTGAGGTGACCCGCTCAACGTAACGCCACGGGCCACGAGTTCGGAAGCGGCCTGCCGGGAAAGGCCGAAAGGACCCCGCGGGCGGCTCTGCCACCCGCACCTCGCGTCGTCTCGGCCGGACGGGGGAATACCGGCTGCCGGTGGCCGGTGCGAACGGTGTCGCCGCGAAAAGGCCGGGCGCCGCGGCGAGGATGGGCGTATGGGCGTCGTCCTGCCAGTCGTGTTCTCCGTGTCCGCAGCGTTCAGCAATGCGCTCGCCACGGTGCTGCAGCGCCGCGCGGCGCTGACGGTCCCCGAGTCCGGCGGTTTTCGCCCGGGCCTGATCCTGGACCTGGCGCGCCGCCCGATGTGGCTCGCGGGCATCCTGGCGGTGATCGCCGCGGGTGCCGGGCAGGCCGCTGCCCTCGCCACGGGACCGCTGTCGCTCGTGCAGCCCCTGTTCGTACTGGAATTGCCGCTCGCGCTGCTGATCGCCTCGCTGATGTCCCGCCGACGGCTGCCGGGCGCACTGTGGCTGGCGGTGTCCGGCGTGGTGGCGGGGCTCGCGGTGCTCCTTGTCGCGGCCTCTCCGGAGGGTAACCGGGAGCACGTGCCGGTGGAGCGCTGGGTGCCGACTCTGGTGGTGTGCGCGGCGGGTGTGATCGCGCTCGCGGCCTTCGGACTGCGGCGGCCGACGGGGCGGGCCCGCGCGGGCAGCCTCGGAGCGGCCACCGCCATCTGCTACGCGCTCACCGCGGCACTGATGAAGACGTCCATGCACACCCTCGACGACAGCGGCCCGGTCGCGTTCCTCACGAAGTGGCAGACCTACGGCTTCTGCGTCACCGGCATCTGCGCTCTGCTGTTGCTCACCCACGCCATGCAGGGCGGGCCGCTGGTCGCGTCGCAGCCGGCGCTCACCCTCGGGGACGCGACCGTGAGCCTGGCACTCGGCCTGCTCCTGTACGAGGAACACATCCGGACGGGCTGGTGGCTGGTGCCGCAGCTGCTGGGGCTGGTCCTCATCGTCCTGGGTGTGTTCGCCCTCGCCCGCAGCGGAGTGAGCTCCACATGACGGTCCGGGTCGACACGAGGTGAGCGGCCGGGGGCCGGGCCGGGACGCACGTCACCACGGGAGGGCGGCGGCAGCGCCGATCGTCTCGAACACGATCAGCCAGCCGGAGACCGCGGCACATGCCCTCGCGCCACGGCCGCCCCCACCGAACCTCACAGCGGTGACGACCATGAAAGTGCCGACGGCCGCCAGGAGGAGAGCCGCGAGGAGGAGAGCGATCAACCCCACGAGTCCGAACGCGCCGCTGGTGAACGTGACCCCGGCGATCGCGCAAGCCACGGCCCCGATCAGATGGGCTCCTCCCGCGACGAAGAACAGCCAACGGGCGGCCCGGGCGGCGGGCATCCTCATGCGGTCTCCTCCGTCGTGCGGCTCGGCGGCTCCGCGCTGCCGTGCGGCGACACGATAGCCACACCCGCCCTCCCTGCGAAGACCTCGCGAAGGCCCCCTGGGGCCAAGATCAGTGGCCCGGGCTCGGCGAGGTGTGCGAGGCTCGGCCCATGCGGTACATCATCATCGGCGCGGGTGCGGTCGGCGCCACCATCGGCGGACGGCTCGCCCAGTCCGGCAGAGACGTCGTCCTCGTCGCACGGGGCGAGCACGCGGAGGCCCTGCGGACGGAGGGGCTGCGGCTCACCACCGCGGACGGGGAGCGGGTCCACCGGCTGCCGGTGGCGACCGAGCCCTCGGACCTGGGTGCCCTGCGTCCGGACGACGTCCTGTTGCTCGCGGTCAAGACGCAGCACGCCGTCGCCGCGCTCGACACCTGGGGTGACGCGGAGGTGGCGGGCGGCGGCACGGCCGCACAGCGGCTACCGGTGTTCTGCCTGCAGAACGGAGTGGAGGGCGAGCGGCTCGCGCTGCGCCGGTTCGCCAGGGTGTACGGGGTGTGCGTCTGGCTGCCGTCGACGTTCCTCCGGCCGGGCATCGTGTCTGCCCTGTGCGAGCCGTTGACCGGAATCCTGCATCTCGGACGCGCGGCGGGCGGCAGCGACGCGCTGTCCGGGCGGGTGGCCGCGGACCTTGCGGCGTCCGGCTTCGAGGCCCCGGTCGTCGAGGACGTGATGCGCTGGAAGTACGCGAAGCTGCTCGGCAACCTGGGCAACGCGATCCAGGCGACGACCGGCCCCGAGCCGGATCCCGCGAAGTCGGCGCTGCTCCGGCGGGCCATCCGGGAGGCGAAGGCGGTGTTCGAGGCGGCGGGTGTCGCGTACGTCTCCGAGGCGGAGGAGGCGGAGGCGCGCGACGGCAAGGTGAACCAGCCGTCGGGCGTGCGGGGCGGATCGTCCTGGCAGAGCCTGGCCCGCGGCACGGGCTCCGTGGAGGCCGACTATCTCAACGGCGAGATCGCGCTGCTGGGCCGGATGCACGGCGTACCGACGCCGGTCAACGACGTGCTGCGGCACGCCGCGAACATCTTCGCGCGCAAGGGCCTGCCGCCGGGTGCCATGGCCGTCAAGGACCTCACCGCCCTGGCGGACGAGGCGACGGCACGCGCGGGCAGCACCGCGTCCGCCTAGGGCGGGTCCACCTTGACAGGTGGGTCAGTGGTCGGACGTGTCTGTCCGGTCAGTGATCACTGCTGAGACGTGGGACCGGATCGCGCCGCTGGTGCCGCCCGATCCGGTCCGTGGACGACGGTGGGCCGACCATCGCAGGACCCTGGAAGCCATCGCGTGCACGTACCGCACGTGCGCGCCCTGGCGCGATGCATCGTCATCGCGCTGCTGGTCGGCGCCGCCGCGCGCGAGGACAGGTGAACCCGCTCCTGCCGGAGGCCTCGCAGCCGTGCTGGGTCCCTACCGCGTGCCTCATGCGATCTCGGTCTTCCCCCGGGCACAGCGGCCCGCTTACGCTCGGACCGTTTCGGTGCGACCTGATGACCTGCTCCCGGCACAGTGAGGCGGCTTCCATGCCTGGATGGATGGACCTGGCTTACACCACGGCCGGCGGTGTCGTCGGCGCCGCGGTGACCAACTACCTCTCCATGAACCAGGAACGCCGGCAGCTGCGAGCAGCGGTCATGCAACAGCTCCTCCGCGTCGCCGCGGTGCGGGACAGGGTGTGCGACATCGTGCCGAGCGGGCGGGAGGGTCCCGCGCGGCATGTGGCCGGGGCGCACCTGCTTGCCGCGGCGCGCTTCGGCGTCACGGCGGTCCTGGAGGACGGCCGTGACGCCCAGCAGGCGCTGCGGGAAGCGATCTCGGATCTTGTGGTGGCCGCGCTCTCGGCGGGCGTGCCCCGTGCGGTCCTGGACTTCGCCGGAGGCGGCGAGGAACGGGCCCTGCAGTGCGAGGTTCTCAGAGTGATCGATTCCCGCCTGGGCGGTGTCCTGGGTGAGTCGCTCGAAGAACTCATGACGCAGTGTGAGGACTACCGGCAGGCGACGGCCCAGCACCTGCTCCGGGCGCTGTGGCACCCCTGGCGGACACGGTTGCGGATGCGCGTGCGCCTACGCACATTGCGTCGAGATGTCGCCGTACTCCATCGCAGACAGGAAGCGGCGATGTCTGCGCTGGCTCAGCCGGAGCACATCAATGTCCTCACCGAGCGACTCGGTCGGCTTTCGGACCAACACCCAGGACGTGCCACCAACCCGGGACCGGCGGCATAGACGGTGCCGCTCGGTGTCGATCGGAGCGTACTGAAGGTGTTGCGGGCGGTGGGTTCAGCTTCCTCCAGGGAGGGACTCCGCGCCTCACTCGTGCTCCGGCTCCGCGAACGCATCCGATTGCCCGCGCCGGACAGGACGTCGTCGCGGCGCGGGACGCGCGAGGGGCCCGGTGTGCCGGCCGGGCCCCTCGGTACGGGTGGTGCGGTCAGTCGATGCGAACGCAGACCGGCACCGGGAGCCTGGGCGACCAGGTCTGGGTGGTCTGGTCGAAGGCCCGGGCGTACCCGTTGTTCCCGGGCGCGCACGGAGAGGCGATCGTCGTCTCGACGTAGATCGCTCCGCCGGGAGTGATCGAGTGCGGCTTCGCTGTCACCCACTTCCGGAACATCACCGTTCCGTTGTTCAGTTTCACCGTGAGGAACACCCGTCCACCGACGGTGAAGTGACCGCCACCTATCTTCAGGTGGTTGTTGAACGTGTACTTGAACAGGAACGGTTGCTGCGGTGCCTTGGTCGGAGGCGTCTGCGCGAGCGACTCCGGGGCGAGGGCGCTGGTTGCGGCCGCCGGTCCCGCGGCCGGCGATGTCGCCGCCGCGGCAGGGGCCGTGCTGAGGGCGACCACGGCCAGGGTGGTCGCGGCGACGGCCGAGAACCTCAGCCGCCGTGTGCGGTGCGGCGCGGAACGCGCGAAAATGTGCATGACTGCTCCTGGAAGTCTTGGGAGCGCGGTGTGGCAGCGAACTGTGCCGGTCGCCGGGCGAGGGGGCGGACCGGGGCTGCTGTGGGCTGTCGAGAGTCGCGATCGCTCGTGGGTGCCGACCGAAGGCCTGGCACGCATTCTCACTCGATCACCGAGTCTAGAATATGCCACTTAAGCCCACAAATTGGATGAATAGTGACATTATCAACCACTGGCTGTGGGTACGGCGTTCACTCAGGAGCGTGAGGGGGCGCGGTGCGATGGTCGTCAGGCATGAGACAGGGCGAAGGAGACCAGGAAGCCGCTGACGGTGATGAGTCCGATGGCCAGGTGCGCCTTCTCGAACGCCTCCGGAATCATCGTGTCGGCGACCATCGCGAGGATGGCACCGGCCGCCACCGCGGTGATGGCGGCGACGGCCACGGTGGGCAGGCCGCCGACCACCGTGTGGCCCAGGATCGCGGCGGCGGTTCCGGCGGCCGCGATCGCGCCCCAGACGCCGAAGACGTACCCTTTGCCGCGGCCCGCCCTCCTCATGCCGGCGGAACTGGACATGCCTTCGGGGATGTTGCTGACGAACACCGCCACCACGGTCACCGTGCTGACCGCACCGCCGTCCAGGAGGCTGACTCCGATGACGGCGGACTCCGGGACTCCGTCCAGCAGGGCGCCGAGGGCCAGCGCCAGTCCGGAACCGGCCGCCTCGCCCTCGGACGGCTGCTGCTGCCGGTGGCCCGAGCGCTTCCGGTGCCGGGCGCCGCGCCGGGCCAGCCATACGTTTCCCGCGGTGTAGGCGACCGCTCCCCCGACGACCCCGACGGCCGTGGCACCGAGCCCGCCCTGCGCGTACGCCTCGTCGACGAGCTCGAAGGAGACCGCGGAGAGCAGGACTCCCGCGCCGAAGGCCATCACCGAGGCGATCAGCCACTGCGGAATCCGCAGGGCGTAACCGAGCACGGCGCCCATCAACAGCGCGGAGCCCGCCGTCAGACCCCACGCACCTGCCTGTAACCATCCCGCCATGCCACCCTCACTACCGCCGCGCCGGTCGGCGCCACAAGCAACTGGGGGCCGACTACCCGAAGTCGGGCGGTGATCCCGGCGAAGGTGACGATGACGCCGTAGAGGGTGAACAGACCGCCGATGATGCGGCGGATGTCGAACACAGCCGGGCCGCGGTGGCCGACTTCTCTTCCGGCTCGGAGACTTCGCGTCACAGTTCGGACACGTGCTCGACCCACGGCGAAGACGACGACGCTCAGGGGCGCGGGCCGATCGGTCGGCTGCCGTCCCGGACGACGATCGCCATGGCCGGGCAGGAATCCGCGGCGTCCAGGGCACGTTCGTCGGGCGCGATGCGATCGCTCACCGGCTCGGCCCTGTCGCCGTCGAGGCGGAAGAGGTCCGGCGCCATCCCCGCGCACATCCCCGAACCCATGCACTGTTCCCGGTCGATCTCAGCGGTCCACGACACGGTGTTCACCACCCCACCGGCATGTCGCGGGGGCCGCGCACCAGCATCTGGTTCTTCCACGTCACGTCCCCCGCGAGGTGGAGCCCCGGGAAGCGGGTGATGAGAGCCTGGATCGCCTCCTGGAGTTCCAAACGGGCCAGTGGCGCGCCCAGGCAGTGGTGGACGCCGTGACCGAAACCGAGGTGCTGCACACCGGTCCGCGTGATGTCCAGCCGGCCGGGGGCGTCGAACTTCAGGGCGTCGCGGTTGGCGGCTCCCACCGCCACGAGCACCGGCTCCCCCGCGCGTACCAGCGTGCCCCCGACCTCGATGTCCTCGGTGGCGTAGCGCGGGAAGGCGGCGCCGCTGCCGAGGGGGACGAACCGCAGCAGCTCCTCGACGGCGCCGCGGACGAGGTCCGGCCGCTCGCGCAACAGCCGGAGCTGCTCGGGGTGGTCCAGCAGCGCGTGCACGAAGTTCGGGATCTGGCTGGCGGTGGTCTCATGGCCGGCCACGAGGATGCCGACGCACAGATCGACCAGTTCCAGTTCGGTCAGGCGGTCATTGGTGTCCCGCGCCTCGATCAGCCCCGTCATCAGATCCGGTCGTGGGCGGCGGCGATGGTCCTCGATCAGCCCGGCCATGTAGGCGCGCAGTTCCTCCTGGTTGCGCTCCGCCTCCTCGGCCGTCAGCGAGCTGGTCGACAGGGCCGCGTCGCTCCACACGCGGAACTTCGGCCGGTCCTCCTCGGGGACGCCGAGCATGCGGCAGATCACCGCGACGGGAATCGGCAGGGCGTATCCCTCCACGAGGTCGGCCGGCGGGCCCGCGTCCTCCAGTTCGTCCAGGAGGCCGTGGGCGAGTTCACGCACCTGGGGGCGGAGCTTCTCCACCTGGTGCACGGTGAAGGCCTTCGCCACGAGGGTGCGCAGCCGGGTGTGCTCGGGCGGGTCCATGCCCAGGATCCCGGCGTCCTGCCGGCCTTCGGACTGCCGCGGTTCGTCGTGGCGCGCGGCGTCGGCCCGGCTGAAGCGGCGGTCGCCGAGGACCAGCCGCGCGTCGGCGTAACGGGTGGCGAGCCAGGCGGGTTCACCGTACGCCATCCGCACCCGCAGGAGTCCCGGCCGCCGGAGCGCGTCCGTGTAGGCGTCGGCCAGCCCTAACCCCTCCGGTTCGTTGAAGGGATAGGCGAGCGGTGTCTGCTCGGCCGTGGTCGTCATGGGTGGACCTCCCCTGTGTAAGCAGCTGCTTACCAACCTAGAGTGGGGTCGATCGGCGGTCAACGGCGCCTGGACCAGGGCGCTTTGGGTCGTGGCCGGACATGGAGGTGGCGTGTGACGGTGGACGAGTCCCGGGCGGAGCCCGCCCCGGACGGCGGCGGCGCCGTGCCCCCGCGTGCGCGCGGCGGTCCCGCGACGCGGGACCGGCTGCTCGCCGCGGCGTCCGCGCTCTTCGCCGAGCGCGGGTACGAGCGGGCCACCGTGCGTGACATCGCCGCCCGCGCGGGGGTCAATCAGGCGCTGCTGTTCCGGCACTTCGGGTCGAAGCAGGGCTTGTTCGGGGAGGTGGTGGCCCGGGGCGGCCACGCGCAGCTGCGCACCACGCCTCCGGAACAGATCGTCGAGGTGGTGCTGCGCAGCATGCTCCAGGCCCCGGTGGGCGGCGAGGGCGAGGGCCCCCGCCAGTCCCTGGAGACGCTGCTGCGCTCGCTGGGAGGGGACGACGAGGTGTCCGCGGTGGTCACGGCGCTGGGCGACGACTACGCGCGGGTGCTGGCGACCTTGAGCACGGCCGAGGACAACGGCCTGCGCGCCGACCTCGCGCTGTCCTGGCTCCTGGGCATCGGACTGATGCGCGTGGTCGTCGGCAGGCGGCCACTGGCGGACGCGGACGCCGACGAAGTGTGCCGGCTCGTCGTGGGGACCCTGCGGGGCCTGCTGGAGGGCCTGCCGGACTGACGCGGGAGGCAGGGACGCCGGGAGCGGGTGTCCCTGCGCCCGGTGCCCAGGTCGCCCGGAGCCGTGGCGCCCCGGAGTTCGTCTGCGGGTCGTCACCCGGGAAGGGCGCCTCCGGCGCGTGCCGGGGGCGCCCTCCGGGCGGCTCCCTACGACCGCTTGAGGATGTCCGCGCGGGCCGCGACGTCCAGCGCCGTGTCGAGCCGGAGGGTGGGCTCGTGATGGGCCTGTGCGAAGGAGAGCAGGTCCGCCACGGCCGCCTCGTCGACGGCGCGTTCCTCTGCCAGCGCCGTGAAGCGGGCCGCGGCGTCGAGGAACCGCTCCTCCCGCTCGGCCGGCAGGCCCTCCGTCGGCAGACAGTCGAGAAACTCCCCCTCCGACGCGACCCAGGACGCGGCGCCTTCGAGCCCGTCCTCCCGCAGTTCCTCCGGGTACGGGATGCGGTGCCAGGCGTCCCGCTCCCACCAGTACACGAAGCCGAACAGGTTCCCCTGGGCGTCGTCGCGCAACAGGTCCCACGGAAGCCATGCGGGACCGCCGGCCAGGAAGTCGATCTGTTCGCCACCGACATGGGTGTGGCTGCCGTCGGGATCCTGGCCGACGAACACGGCTCCGTGCCCCTCGACGAACGTCAGCCGCCACCAGCCGCAGCCGTCGGCCGAGTGGCACCACACACCGTCGTCGTCCACGGCGTACTCGTTGTGGTTGTCGCCCGCCATGGCGATCATCGCCATGGTCGCGGCCCGGGCCCACAGCCGCTCGGGGCGTTCGAGGTCCTCGGGCAGGCTCGGAGTGTGGATCACGCGGTCCCCCTCAGGTGTTGTGTCGGCCAAGCCTGGCACATACGCCCACCTGGTGTTCCCGGGGGACCGCGGTGCGCCGGGGCCGGCCGCGTCTCAGGCGCCGAGGGCGGCCGACACCACGGCGCGGGCCTCCTCCTGCACGCGGCTCAGGTGGTCGGGACCGAGGAAGGATTCGGCGTAGATCTTGTACACGTCCTCGGTGCCCGACGGGCGGGCGGCGAACCAGGCGTTGGCGGTGGTGACCTTGATGCCGCCGATCGCGGCATGGTTGCCGGGCGCTTCGGTGAGGACCGCGGTGATGGGGTCCCCGGCGAGGGTGTCGGCGGTCACCTGGCCGGGAGAGAGGCGGCCCAGAACGGCTTTCTCCTCACGCGTGGCGGGGGCGTCGATGCGGGCGTAGGCCGGCTCGCCGAAGCGGGCGGTGAGGGCCGCGTAGTGCTCGCTGGGGGTCCGCCCCGTCACGGCGAGCATCTCCGAGGCGAGCAGCGCCAGGGTGATCCCGTCCTTGTCGGTGGTCCACACGGAGCCGTCGTGCCGCAGGAAGGAAGCACCCGCGGACTCCTCCCCGCCGAAGCCGAGCGTGCCGTCGGCCAGTCCGTCGACGAACCACTTGAAGCCGACGGGTACTTCGACGAGTTCGCGGCCGAGGTCGGCGGCCACGCGGTCGATCATCCCGGAGGAGACCAGGGTCTTGCCGACTTTGGCGGCGGCCGGCCAGCCGGGCCGGTTGCGGTAGAGGTAGGCGATGGCGGTGGCCAGGTAGTGGTTGGGATTCATCAGACCGCCGTCGGGCGTGACGATGCCGTGGCGGTCGGCGTCGGCGTCGTTGCCGGTGGCGATCCCGTAGCGGTCGCGCTGCTCGATCAGGGACGCCATGGCGTGCGGCGAGGAGCAGTCCATCCTGATCCTGCCGTCCCAGTCCAGCGTCATGAAGCGCCAGGTGGGGTCGGTGTGCGGATTGACGACGGTCAGGTCGAGCCGGTGCTCCTCCGCGATGCGGCCCCAGTAGGCCACCGACGCGCCGCCGAGCGGGTCGGCGCCGATGCGTACGCCGGCCGTCCGGATCGCGTCGAGGTCCAGGACGGACGGCAGGTCGCGCACGTAGGTGCCGAGGAAGTCGTAGTGGCCGGTGGTGTCCGCGGCCAGCGCCCGCCGGTAGGGCAGCCTGCGCACGTCCTTGAGGCCGTCCGTGATGATCTCGTTGGCGCGCTCCTGGATCCAGCCGGTGGCGTCGGACCCGGCGGGGCCGCCGCTGGGCGGGTTGTACTTGAATCCGCCGTCGGAGGGCGGGTTGTGGGAAGGGGTGACCACGACACCGTCGGCCGGGGCGGTGGTCCGGCCGCGGTTGTGGGTGAGGATGGCGTGGGAGACGGCCGGTGTGGGGGTGTAGCCGTCCGCGGAGTCGATGAGGACGGTCACGCCGTTGGCGGCGAACACTTCCAGGGCGGTCACCCTCGCGGGCTCGGAGAGGGCGTGGGTGTCCGCGCCGAGGAACAGGGGCCCGTCGGTGCCCTGCCGGGCGCGGTACTCGCAGATCGCCTGGCTGGTCGCGGCGATGTGGTCCTCGTTGAAGGCCGTCGCCAGGGAGGATCCGCGGTGGCCCGAGGTGCCGAAGGCGACGCGCTGGGCGGGATCGGCCGGGTCGGGGTGCAGCGCGTAATAGGCCGTCACCAGGCGGGCCACATCGATCAGGTCCTCCGGTCGCGCCGGCCGGCCCGCACGCTCGTTCGACATCGGTCCACTCCTCCGTCAGATGGTGTCATCGGTGCAAGGGTCATGGTCGCTCGTCCGTGCTGTTTCACGCGCCCACCCACCCGTATCGCGGGCCGATTTTCGAACGTCACCCCGTACGCCCCGCTCGACGCGAACCGGAATGACCGGGTCAGGACGGCGAACGACATGTCCACCATGGCGGAATACGCCATTCCTTCACAACGTGGAGCAATCGCTTACAAGCGGAGAGTCACTCCCCATGGCCGCCCGCGCCCATCGCTCCGACCGGGGGCATATGCGTCCCCCCGGCTTCCGACGACGCCCCGCCGGCACCGGAGGGGGCCTGGTCGGTTCGAGCCGAGGCGGCGTACGCCCGTGCGGCCGGGGGCAGACGGCCGCGCCGGACGTGACCTAGCCTCCCGCGGCATGCGCATCACACACCGCAGAAAACTGACGCTGTCCGCGCTCCTCACCCTCGCGGCCCTGCTGTTCGGCCTCGGCCAGCCGGCCGCCGCGGCCGAGCCCGCCGCCGCCGACCTCACCTTCGCGGCCGACCAGCAGACCGTCACCCCGGGCTCCACCGTCAATCTGACGATGACCTTCACCAACAACCAGCAGACGGACATCTGGTTCGTCTACCAGTCGGTGCAGCCGACCTGGCTCACGACGCAGCGCAAGGACCTCAAGTACGCGTTCACGTCGTGCACCGCGGACGGCGTCACGTGTACCGGGACCGGCACCACCAGCCTCGGCATGAACTACGCGATCCCGCTGGCCCCGGGAGCCACCCGCACCGTGACGCTCACCGTCCAGATCGCCGCCGACTCCGGCTGCAACGGGAACATCGGCTTCTACTCGTACCTGTACTACGAGTACAACAACGGCCAGGCCACGAAGGACGGGGTCGTCAACACCCCCGAGACCCGGGTGGTGTGCGCCACCAACCCGGCCCCCGTACAGCCCTAGGGGCGCCGAACCGGGCCCGACGGCGGCCGGTCGCACCTCGCGTGCGACCGGCCGCCGCGCCGTTCTGGCCGAAACCCGCATCCCTCGCGGCGCCCGGTGGGACCGCGCCACACCCGGCCGAGCACCGGCGCCGCGGTCGCGACCGCAAGCGATTACTCGCGGGCGGCGCCTGCCCCCGTGCCGGTCCGGGAAGGGCTCGGGACGGGCCCCGCGCAGACCTTCGACGGCCCGTCCTGGACCTCCCGCCCGCGCCGGGGCACCTGCGCTTTTCCGTCATGTTCCACGTCGCGCTCACGAAACCTCCACACAGGCCGCACTATGTGACGCGTCGGAGCGGCACGGTGACGCCTCAGTGGGAGCGCCCGTGACGCTGGGGGGTGGGGCACGTCCGCCAGGGAGAGGCGGGCTGCCCTTCCGGGGGAGGGAATGCACCGCATGCAGCGGACTCTGCGTACGACCGCGCTCACCGTCGGCGCGCTGTTACTCGGGCTCGGGTCTCCGGCCACGCCCGCGACCGCCGCGGAGGCGGACCTCGCGCCACGCATCGACCTGAGGGTGCTGGTCGTGACGGACGGCGGGCCGGCCACCGCGGCGGTCGCCGCCGAACTCGACGGCGCGGGCACGCCCTACACGCTCGTCGACCTGACCGAGTCCGGCCGGCCCGTGATCGACGCGGCCTTCCTCGCCGACACGGTCGACGGCCGGCCGCGTGCCAAGTTCCAGGCCGTCGTGCTGCCCAGCGACGCGCCGTTCCCGGCCGGCTCGCGCGAAATGGCGGCACTCGTCGCGTACGAGAAGACCTACGCCGTCCCGCAGGTCGACGCGTACACCTACGCGCGGCCCCAGACGGGACTCGAATACCCGGTGAACGGCGGCTACATGGGCTCCGTCGACGGCCTCCGGGCCGAGGTGACCACGGCGGGCAAGGCGGGCCCCTTCGGCTACCTCGACGGCACCGTGCCGTTCGAGGACAACGCCCCGTCGGTGAGCGAGAGCTACGCGTTCCTCTCCCGACCGGCCCCCGGAGCCGACTTCACGACCTATGTCGACGCACCGATACCCGGCCGGCAGACCCGCGGCGCGCTCGTCGGCGAGTACCGCCACGACGGCCGCCGTGAACTGGTGGTCACCTTCGCCTACAACCAGTACCAGCAGCAGTTCCGGGTCCTCGCCCGCGGCATCGTCGACTGGATGACGCAGGCCACGAGACTGGGGACGTCCCGCAACTACTTCGCGGTGCACGTGGACGACGTCTTCGCCGCCGACGACCGCTGGAACCCGACCCTGAACTGCACACCCGGGGACGTCGACTGCCGGCCCGGCGAGGGCACACCCGACCCGATCCGGATGACCGCCGCGGACGTCGAGCACGCGGTCCGGTGGTCGCGCGAGCGCGGCTTCACCCTGGACATGGCCTTCAACGGCGGCGGCAGCGTGGAGCACCGGGAGGAACACGGCGGTGCCGACCCGACCGCCGACCGGCTCATCGCCGACCGTGACGCGTTCCGCTGGATCAACCACACCTACGACCATCCGTACCTCGGGTGCGAGCAGGACGTCAGCAGCGTCCCGTGGAAGTGCGCCACCGAGCCGGACGGCAGCACCCGCTACGTGAGCCGGGCCGAGATCGACCACCAGATCGCCGGCAACCGGACGTGGGCCGAGCGCGCCGGGCTGCCGCTGCGCCCCGACGAGTTGGTCACGGGGGAACACTCGGGGCTCAAGCTGCTCCCCCAGCAGCCCGAGGACAACCCGCACCTGGCGCCGTCGCTGACCGCCAACGGCATCGGCTGGCTCGGCGCCGACAACTCCCGCGACCCGGGTCAGCGGCGGGTCGGCTCCGCCCTCACCGTCGCCCGCCATCCCATCAACATCTTCTACAACGCGGGCCGTGTCGCCGAGCAGGTCGACGAGTACAACTGGATCTACACCAGCCGCGCGCAGGGCGGCAGCGGCCTGTGCGAGGAACTGGCCACCACCACCTGCCTCGACCAGCCGCTCGACGCCGCCACGGGGTACACCGGCCACATCGTGCCCCTGGAGACGCAGGTCGCCCTCGGGCACGTGCTCTCCGGAGACCCCCGACCCCACTTCATCCACCAGTCCAACCTGGCCGAGGACCGCATCGGCTACCCCGTGCTCGACGGCGTGCTCGACCGGTACGCCGCCCTGTACGCGGCCGACACCCCCCTGGTGAACCTGACGATGAGCGGCATCGGCGCCGAGCTGCGCGACCGGGCGGCGTGGGACGCCGCGCTACGGGCCGGTCACGTCACCGCGTACCGGATCGGCTCCACCGTGACCGTGCAGGCTCCCGCCGGTACCCCCGTCGCCGCCACCATGCCGGCCGGCACGCTGCGGACCACCGGGAGCGGCCCCACCAGATTCGGCGAGCCGTACGCCGGCACCGCTTCGGGTCGGGTCGCCGGCACCGGCGACGGCGCGCTGGACCTCACGCTGCCCGCCGCCTCCGCCGGCCCGGTCACCGCACCCGCCGACGCGACGCCCCGGGACACCGTCCGTCCGCGGGTCCCGGCCCCGTTCGGCCCGGCCCCGCGCACCCCGGTGCCCGCGGGCGTCGCCCGGCCCGTGCCGTACGGCGCCGAGCGCTGACCGAGCCCCACCTCTCCCCACCCGGCCTCGTCACCGGTCCGCCGCCGGTCCGGTCGCCCCGGGCCGGTCCCTGCTGCCGTGGAGCACGTCCATGCACGTTCGGCACCACACGCCGCGCACCGGCGCGGCGCGCGTCACCCTGCTCACCGAAGGCACCTACCCGCACAGTCACGGCGGGGTCAGCGTCTGGTGCGACCAGCTCGTGAACGGCATGCCCGACATCGACTTCGAGGTGATCGCGGTCACGGGCACCGGCCGCGAGCCGCTCGTCTGGGACCTGCCGCCCCACGTGACCGAACCCGTCTCCGTTCCCATGTGGGGACCGACTCCCGCCGGCGCGCCGCCCCGCGGCCGCCGCGAGCGTCGGCTGATGGCGGCGTACGAACGCTTCCTCACCGCCCTGCTCGACCCGGAGCGGGAGGAGCTTTTCGCGCCGGCCCTCCACGAACTGGCCCACGCCGCCCGCGACGGGCTGCTCAGCCCCGCGCTGCGCGGCGACCGGGCCGTCGCCGTGCTGACCGGGGTGTGGAACCGTCCCGGCCTCACGGTCAGGGAGGCGCGCCCGACCCTGCACGACGCCGTGACGGCGACCAGCCTGCTGGAACACGCGCTGCGGCCGCTGGCGGCGGACCCGCCGCATCGCGGGGTGGCCCATGCCGTCAGCGGCGGGATCGCCGTCCTGCCCGGCCTCGCGGCGCTCGAACTGCACGGCGTCCCGCTGCTGTTGACGGAGCACGGCGTCTATCTGCGCGAGCGCTACCTCAGTTACCGGAGTGCGCCCTACCGCTGGCCCGTGAAAGCGGTGCTGCTGGGCTTCTTCCGGCTGCTGGCCGGGGAGACCTACCGGCGGGCCTCTCTGATCACGCCCGGGAACCGCTACAACCGGCTGTGGGAGGAACAGGGCGGCGCCGATCCCCGGGCCATCCGCACGGTCTACAACGGTGTCGATCCGGCGGCGTTCCCCGCCGCGGGTCCCGAACCGGAGCGCCCCACGCTCAGCTGGGCGGGCCGGGTCGACCCGATCAAGGACCTGGAGACGCTGATACGCGCCTTCGCGCTGGTGCGGGAGCGGCGGCCCGACGCGGTGCTCCGGCTGTTCGGCGGCACCCCCCGGGGCGGCGAGGCCTACCGGGAACGGTGCGAGGAGCTCGCCCGCTCGCTGGGCCAGGGCGACGCCGTGACCTTCGAGGGCCGGGTGGACGACATCCGGGACGCCTACGCCGCCGGGAACGTGGTGATGCTGTCGAGCATCAGTGAAGGCTTTCCCTTCACGCTGATCGAGGCGATGTCGTGCGGGCGGGCCACCGTCTCCACGGATGTGGGCGGCGTGCGCGAGGCCGTGGGCACGGCCGGGCTGGTGGTGCCGCCGCGCGATCCGGAGGCGATGGCGGCCGCGGCGCTGGAACTGCTGGCGGACGCCCCGCGCCGGGCGGACATGGGTCAGGCGGCACGGCTGCGGGTGATCGAGCAGTTCACCCTCCGGCAGACGGTGGAGACGTTCCGGTCCATCTACCTGGAGCTCTCCTCCACCACCCATCGGCAGGTCCCCGCCACCGCCGATCAGTCGGTCCTCTCCTCCGCCCCGCCCGGACTCGTCCCGCTCGCCGGCCGCGGGAGCGTGGCGGGATGAGCGGGCCGGCCCTCCCCCGGCCCGACAGCGACACGGTCTCCCTGCGGATCGTGGGACCCGTCGACGAACTGGCCGCCGAGCTGGCCGATCGGACGGCGTGTGCCGTGCACCCCTACGAGGTCGCCGCGTTGCTGGAGTCCGAGGGACTGACGGGCGAGCAGGTCCGTGAACGCTACGGGCACCCGGACATCTTCTCCCTGGCCGAGGAGCTCTACCGCCGGGTGCCGCGCGACTTCCCGGAGCCGCCCGCCGTCGCGGACCCCTGGGCGCCGGACCACCTGCGCTGTGTGCTGCGCGGCCTGCTGTTCGCGCTGCCCGGCCTCGCCTACCCCCTCACCGCCCCGTTGTGGCGAGGGCCGGGGGCGGTCGGCGCACTGGTCGTCGCCGGTCTGGTGTCGTGGGCCTGGGGCCAGGCACTGGGCCACCGCACCTATGTGCGCCTGGCCGTCGGCCGCCGGGAGGCCGGGCTCACACTGCTGGGCGGGGCCCCGGCGGGAGCGGTCCTCGCCTCCCTCTCGGCGCTGCTGGTGGCGGGACCGGGTACGGCGGCGCTGTTCGCCGTGGGCCAGTCGGTGTACCTCGCGGCCGCGGGGGTGCTGCTGGTGCTGAGCCGCGAGCGGTTGCTGGCGGTGGCACTGCTCCCGCTCGTCGTCGGCGCCCTGCTCACGCGGTGGGAGCCGGGCCCGCTGTGGCGCGCCGGACTCCCCCTGCTGACCGTCCTGGCGGCCGCGGGCCTGGCGGCGTACACGGTGCGGGGCTGCCTCCGGACCGCCCCGGTGCCGGGTGCGGCGCGGCCGGCCTATCTGCCTTCGCTGCCCTACGGGCTGTTCGGGCTCGCGGCCGGTGTGCTGGTGCTGTTCGCCGGCGCCCAGCGGCCGTACGCGGTGGTCGCGCTCACTCTGAGCATGGGTCCCGCCGAATGGCTGCTGTACCGGTTCCGGGGCCTCGCCGTGGCGGCGCTGCGGGCTTCCGCCACCATGCGCGGGTTCCGGTTGCGGGCGGGGCGCGCCCTGGTCTGCTGTCTGGCGGCGTACCTCGCCCTGCTCGTTCCCGCGGCGCTGGTGACGGGGGCGGCGCCCGCGGAACTGGCCGCCCTGGGGGCCGCCTTGTGGACCGCCCTGCTGCTCCAGGCCTTCGGCGTCGCATGGATGCCGGCGGCCGTCTGCCTGGCCGCCGCGGCCGCCGTCTCCGTGGCGGCGATCGGCGGCGCACCACCGTGGCCGCACCTGTCGGCGGTCTGTTGCGCCGCCGCCGCGGTCGTCCTGACCGGGGTGGCCTCGCGGCTGTTGGGCCGTCCCTCCGCTCACGTCTGATCGCGTTCCGCCCTCCGCGGTCGCCACCGACGCGCACCGCACCGCTCATCCGCTCACGCAACGCACGGCTTCTCAAGGGACGAAAGGAAGAGCACGTGACATCAGCTCCGCTCGCCGCCGTCACCGGCGCCGAGGGCTTCATCGGCTCCCATCTGACCCAGGCCCTGGTCGCCGCCGGACACCGGGTCCGCGCCATGGCGCAGTACAACTCCTTCTCGTCGTACGGCTGGCTGGAGGTGCTGCCGCGCGACGTACTGGACCAGGTGGAGATCGTCCTCGGCGACGTCCGCGACCCCGGCTCCGTGCGGGCGCTCGCCGAGGGCGCCGAAGCGGTCTACCACCTGGCCGCGCTCATCGCGATCCCGTACTCCTACCGGGCGCCGCACAGCTACGTCGACACGAACGTCACCGGCACCCTCAATGTGCTGGAGGCGGTCCGGACCCTGGAGACGCCCCGGCTCGTCCACACCTCCACGAGCGAGACGTACGGCACCGCGCGCACCGTCCCCATCACCGAGGACCATCCCATCAACACCCAGTCCCCGTACGCGGCGTCCAAGGCGGGCGGGGACCGGCTGGCCGACAGCTACCATGCGAGCTTCGGCACACCGGTGGTCACCCTCCGCCCGTTCAACACGTACGGTCCCCGGCAGTCGATGCGGGCCGTCATCCCGACCGTCATCGGTCAGGTCGCGGCCGGGTCGCGCACGATCACGCTCGGGGACCTGCGCCCGACCCGGGACTTCTGCTACGTGGCGGACACCGCCCGGGCATTCCTGGCCGTCGGCACCGCCCCCGCGGAACGCGTCGTGGGGCGCACCTTCAACGCCGGTACGGGGCAGGAGATCTCGGTCGGCGACCTGGTCCGGCTCATCGGCAAGGTGATGAACGCCGACCTGGACGTGCGGGAGGACGCAGAGCGCATCCGGCCCGCCGCCTCCGAGGTGATGCGGCTGGTCGCCGACGCGACCCGGCTGCGCGAAGCCACCGGCTGGGCCCCGGCCACCGCGCTGGAACAGGGCCTCGCCCGGACCGTCGCGTTCTTCCGCGACCCCGCCCATCTCGCCCGCTACAAGACGGACATCTACAACATCTGAGACAACCGGCCCACGTAGAGGGGGTTTCCCATGCACGCAGTGATACTCGCCGGGGGCAAAGGCGTGCGGCTGCGTCCGTACACCACCGCGCTGCCCAAACCGCTGGTCCCGATCGGGGACCGGCACGCGATCCTGGAGATCGTGCTGCGCCAGCTGGCGTCGGCCGGCTTCACGAGCTGCACCCTGGCCATCGGCCACCTGGGGCAGATCATCCGCGCGTACGTCGGCAACGGCTCACGCTGGGGACTGGACATCGACTACTCCTCCGAGGAGAGCCCGCTGGGCACCATCGGCCCGCTGCTGACGATGCGGGACCGGCTGCCCGAGTCCTTCCTGGTGATGAACGGCGACATCCTCACCGACCTCGACTACGCCGATCTGCTGCACCGCCACACGGCCGGGAACGCGCCGCTGACGATCGCCACCTACAGCCGCAAGGTGCACATCGACTTCGGGGTGCTCACCACCGACGCGGGCCGGGTCGTCGGGTTCCGCGAGAAGCCCAGCATGGACTGCCGGGTCTCCATGGGCGTCTACGGGCTGTCGCGGGCCACGCTGGAGAACTACACGCCGGGCCTGCCGCTCGGCTTCGACGAACTGATCCTCGACCTGTTGGGTTCGCCGAACCCGCCGGCGGCCTACGACTTCGAGGGCTACTGGCTCGACATCGGGCGCCCCGACGACTACGACCGGGCGAACGCGGAGTTCACCACCCACCAGTCGCTTCTGCTGAAGGGAGCCTGAGCCCCCCATGCGCATCCTCGTCCTCGGTTCCACCGGGTACCTGGGCGGGCACGTCGCCGAGCAGCTGCGCGCCGCCCCGGCGGTCCGGCTGCTCCTCGGCGGCCGCTCCCCCGGGGCGGACCTCGTGGTGGACCTCGCGACGGCTCGGACGGGTCCGCTCGCCAAGGCGCTCGCGGAGCTCGCCCCCGACGCCGTGGTGAACTGCGCGGGCGCCGTCGGCGGCGACGCCGTCACGCTCGCGGAGGTCAACGCCCGTGGACCGGCCGTGCTGTGTGCCGCTCTGCGGGAGGCCGCCCCCGGGGCACGGCTGGTCCATCTCGGCTCGGCCGCCGAGTACGGCGACGCCGGGACGCCCGGGGAGCCCGTCGCGGAGGGGGCGCCGACCCGGCCCGTCGCTCCCTACGGCGCCACCAAGCTCGCCGGGACGATCGCGGTCACCGCGTCCGGCCTGGACGCCGTGGTACTGCGGGTGGGCAACCCGGTCGGGCCCGGTGCTCCGGCCGAGGGGCTGCCGGGCGGCCTGGCGCGCCGGCTGCGCCGGGCGGGCGGCGACCCGCGGGAGGTGGTCCGGCTCGGCGACCTCTCCGCGTACCGCGACTTCGTGGACGTGCGGGACGTCGCGCACGCGACGGTGCTCGCGGTGACCCGGCCCGGCCCGGTGCCTCCGGTGCTCAACATCGGGAGCGGCGAGGCGGTGCGGGTGCGCGAGCTCGTGCACGGGCTGGCCCTGACGGCCGGCTTCGCGGGCCGCGTCGAGGAGGCGACCGGCGGCTCGGTGCGCTCCGGTGCCGTCGCCTGGCAGTGCTCCGACATCTCCGCGGCGCGCGACGCACTGGGATGGAAGCCTCGCTTCCGGCTGGCCGACTCGCTCGAAGCGCTGTGGGCGGCGGTGGTATCCGCCGCGGAGCGGGAACAGGAGCCGGGGCCGGAGTCGGAGCCGGAGCGGGAGTCGGAGCGGGAGTCGGAGCCGGTGCCGATGTCGGAGCCGGTGTCGCGGTCGGAGTCGGAGTCGGACGAGGGTTCCGCGCGGTGACCGGTTCCGCGGTCCGGCGCGGGCGTCCCCTGCTGCTGTTCGCCGCCGTGCTGCTGCTGATCGCGGTCGCCGGATGCGCGGGGGACTCCTCCCGGAAGGCGGACCCGCGTCCGCAGTCGGGGCGCTGGGTGCCCCGGCCGGGTACGGCCTGGCAATGGCAGCTGGACGGGCGGGTCGATCCGGGGGCCGACGTCCCGGTGTACGACATCGACGGCTTCGAGAACTCCGCGGCGGATGTGGCGCGGCTCCATCGCGACGGCCGCCGCGTCATCTGCTACATCAACGCCGGTGCCTGGGAGGACTTCCGCCCGGACCGGGACGCCTTCCCGGAATCGGTGCGCGGCAGGGCGAACGGCTGGAGCGGGGAGCGCTGGCTGGACATCCGCCGCCTCGACGTCCTGCGGCCCGTGATGGAGCGCCGACTGGACATGTGCCGCGAGAAGGGGTTCGACGCGGTGGAGCCGGATCTCATGGACGGGTACCTCCATGACACGGGCTTCCCGCTGACGGCGGTGCACCAGCTCGCCTACAACCGCATGATCGCCCGGGCGGCGCACCGACGGGGGCTGTCCGTCGGTCTCAAGAACGACCTGCCGCAGATTCCGGAGCTGGTCGGGGTCTTCGACTTCGCGGTGAACGAGCAGTGCGCGCAGTTCGACGAGTGCGCGCGCCTCACGCCGTTCATCCGAGCGGGCAAGGCGGTGTTCCACGTCGAGTACGCCCTGGCGCCGGACGACTTCTGTGCCGAGGCGCGCCGGCTGGGGCTGTCGTCCATGCGCAAGAAGCTGCGGCTGGACTCGTGGCGTCAGGCGTGCTGACCGGGCGCGTGCCGCGCGGTGCCAGGCCGGCGGGCCCGCCGGTGCGATCCCCTCAGAAGAGGATCACCGACAGGACACCGGCGACGACCGTGATCACACTCAGGGACAGCAGCACCCGCCGGACCGCGGCATCGGTGATCCACCGGTGGCCGGGGCCGCCCCGCTCCCCCGGCGACGTGTGCCGCGAGCGGGGGCCGTCGGCGGGCGCCGCGGCTCTCGTGGCCGCGGTCGCCGGCGTGGTCGCGGTCACACCGAGCAGGTAGCTGGGCGCCCGCACCTGCCGGCACCGCCGGCACTGTTCGGCGACGTGCCGGGGCGAGTCCCAGGGGTACGCGTCCAGCCTCCACAAGGAGGGAAGCATCACCGCTTCATCCGGGCCGTTCGAGTCCACGCCCTGTGAACGAACCGCGGAATCGACGACAACGGCGTCCCGCTCCGCTGCAACCCGATCGACACCTGGCAGTCATCCAAACCGACAAGCCTATGCCCGCACGAAGTGCCAGTCCGACTCGGCGCGAAGTGCCCGCCCCCGGCCGCCGCACACCGGCCGGCGGCGTCGTGGCGCGGCCTCGCCGAGGGGGTGTCCCGACCGGTTGCCCGGGGCCCCTCGGCGAGATCGGCGCAGTCCCCGCGGTGCCGGACCGAGGCCCGACCGCGCCGGCGGGAGGGCCGGGGTCAGCGAACCCACACGTTGAGGACCGGCGAGACGACGCGCCTGCGGGAGTCGACCAGGCGCAGCTTGTTGTGGCCCTTGAGGCCGAGCACGACGCGCAGGTTGTAGGTGGACCTGCGCGTCGTGTTCATCGAGGCGGGCAGCGACACCCAGCGCTTGCCCTGCTTCTGCTGCAGCGTGATCTTGCTGCCCGGACGCAGCTGCATGGCGACACCGCGGATGCGGAACTGGTGCCACGCCCGCACGCTCTCGACGGTGTAGGCCGACGAGACCGCCGTGTGCGCGGAGGCCGACACGGCGGGCTTGCGCTGCGCGTCCGACGGATACGCGGCGACCGCGGCTCCGACCGTGCCGGCGAGCACGGAGGCCGCGGTGGCGCCGACGATCCAGGTACGACTGATCTGACCCATTGTCATATCTCCCGGGTGGAGGGGAAGAAGCTTGAGCGCACCCTAAGCACATCGATCGATAACCGGATTATTCGACACGAACCGGATACTCCGTCCGCCGGACAGCGGCATGAGTGCCCGCGAGCGGGGCGACCACCCCCCGGACCATCCCCGAACCACCCCCCGGACCATCCCCGGACCGCGCTCGACCGAGCTCCGGACCAGCCTTGGACGGACCCCCGGACCGGCCGCCACGGTGGGCGGAGGCCCTGACTCCACCGTCGCGCCGGACCGCTAGGATTCAGCCATTTGCGGCCGTGCCCGCGGGGCGAAGGATCAAGCGTCCCGGGGGTTTTGGTCCGTTTATTCCCGGTTCGGTAGGAGCTCTTCTTGGCTGGAAACTTGAGTGTGCGCGGGGTCGTCTCCGCTGCGGCGGTCATCGCGTCCGTCATCGGCGTCACCTGTGTCACACCGCCTCCGGCGGTCGCCGCGACCGCGTCGGTCGCCGGGGCCGAGCAGGGGCTCGACATCACACCGCAGTGGCGGACGCTGCCGCGCGGCGAGCGCATCGCGGCTGTCGACGCCCATGGCTATGTGCACTCGACCGAACCGAGTGAGGCGAACCGCGTCGAGCCGTTCCAGTGGACGAGCTTCGCCACGGGCGAAAGCATTCCGCTGGGCCGCACCTACGGCGAATTCGCCGCGTTCGGCACCGGTTCGGCGCATGTGTACGAAGAGCGCGGATTCGGCGTCCAGTACATCCGCGACATGGTCGCGGGCACCGAGAAGCGGCTCGACATACCCGAGGACCTCTCCTACCAGGGACTGTTCGGCGGCACGCTCCTCTTCGCCCAGGCGAAGGCACCCGGGGACTGGTCCGGGACCCAGGCCTGGCTGCTGGGCCGGGCCGACGACCCCGCGGCCCCGCGCGTGCCGGTGACCGGCTGGCCCGAGGGCGCCGACCTGCACGACGCCCGGCCCGTGGCCGGGGACGACAAGGTCGCGGTCCTCCGCTTCGACCGCGACCCCGCCCAGTACGGCACCACCGACCTCGGCGTCGTGGACCTCGCCTCCGGCCGGATGACCGTGATCGGCACCACCCTGCCGGGAACCACCTCTCCGGCTCCGGTCGCGGTGAGCCCGGACGCCCTCGCCTGGGTGGATTCCCAGCGCCGGGTGCACGTCCGCGACCGCGCCGCCCTCGGCGGACCGGAGAAGACCTTCACCCTGCCCGACGACCTGAGTCCGGCACGCATAGGCCTCGTCGGCGGCTGGGTCCTCGCTTTCGAGGCCGTCGGCGACTCGAACGCCCCGCTGCAGCGCGGTCTGGTCGCGCTCTCCGCCGACGGGCAGCAGCGGCACACCCTCCTCTCGGCGTCCGAGGAGCAGCTCACGCAGGTCACGGCGGGCGGCGCCGCGGTCGTCGGCGGTACGTCGTCGGCCGACTGGCACCTGCAGAAGGTGACGGCCGCGCCCGACGGCGGCGCGCCCGTACTGGAGAAGCTGCGCAAAATCGCGCCTGTCGCCGCGGGCGTCGACGCGCTCTCGCTCAGCGCGGGCGTCCTCACGACCGTGGAGCGCGAGGGTTCACAGGGTGCCGGCTTCTACACCCGCAAGCTGTCCGCGGGCCCCGCTCCCACCGGACAGTCGGCGCCGGTGTGGACCGGCCGTGAGACGGGACGGTCGTACGACTACACGCCGTGCGGCCAGCACGACTGCGCCCGGCTGTTGGGCAGCGGCGAGGGGCGTGCCGTCTACCAGGTGCGCAACCTCCAGTCGTCGCCGCAGGTGGAGGTCGTCGGCCGCCGCTCGGCCGACCAGGCCGACCGTGCGCTGACGGGCGCCTACGACGGCACCCTTGTGGACTCCTTCGGCCGGTACGCGATCGTCCAGAGCGGCGGCCCGCTCCACCCCGGCACCGTCCACGCCGGGGAGAAGACGATCGTCGTCGACCTCGACGCGAAGTCGGGCGCGTCCGTGGTCAAGCAGCTCCCGCAGACGGGCGCCGCGCTGTGGGGCACCACGCTCTACACCGGCTCCGCCGCCGGTACGGTCTCCCGCACGGACCTGTCCACCGGCAAGGACCTGGGCACGGTGTCCACGGGTGCCGCGTGCCTGCCCACCGAGCTCCAGGTGACCGGCCCCTGGCTGTACTGGGCCTGCGCCTACTACAACCACCAGGGCGTCGTGGACCTCCGCTCCGGCGCGAAGATCGCCCTGCCGGCCGGCAACCACACCGGTGGCCTCCTCGGTGACGGATTCTTCGTGGAGAGGCGCTCCTCCTCGCTGTGGCTCACCGACTTCCACACCGGTTCGCCCGTGGGACGGTCCCTCGTGACGGGGGTCGACCCGACGTACGCCGACCGGAACCAGGAATGGAGCGTGGACCGCTTCGGCGGCGGCATCGCCTACCGCGACAGCGCGAACGTCGTCCACGTCCTGTCCAGCGGAGTGCCGACGTCCCGGCTGACCGCCGTCACGGCCACCGCGCCGGCCACCTTCCTGGCGAAGGACTCCTGGCGGCCCTCCTGGTGGCTCTCGAAGCCGGCGGCCTCCTGGCAGCTCACCGTCAAGAACAAGGCGACCGGCACGGTGGTCCGCACCCTCACCGGTGGCGAGGCCCGCGGTCCGCTCCACGCCGTCTGGGACGGCAAGAACACCCAGGGACGGCTGCTGGAGAACGGCGCGTACACCTGGACGCTGACGGCGGTCGCCGCCGACGGGCAGGGCGCGAACCTCTCGCTGGGCGGCACGGTGCAGCTGGCCGGCGGCATGGCGCCCCGCCGTGACCACGCCGGACCCTCGGGCCTGCCCGACGGCGTGGCCGACCTGATGTCGCTCAACTCCTCCGGCGCGCTCGCCTTCCACCACGGCAACGGCGCCGGTGGTCTCACCGGCGCCACCACGGGCAGCGGCTGGACCACCACGGCCGTGGCGGTACCGTTCGGCGACGTCAACGGTGACCGCTGCAACGACGTGCTCGTCCGGACCGGCGGCGAACTGCGCGCCTACAAGCCGGGCTGCGGCAAGCCGCTCACGCCCACGACGCCGTACACCTCGCTCGGGACGACCTGGGCGCAGTTCAACGTGCTCAGCTCGCCCGGCGACCTGACGGGAGACGGCCGACCCGACCTGATTGCCCGTCAGGCCACCACGGGTGACATCTACCTGTACGCCGACAACGGTACGGGCGGGCTGAAGTCCCGCGGGCGGATCGCCGCCAACTGGAAGGCGTACCGCGCCGTGTGGGGAGCGGGCGACCTCAACGGCGACGGCGTCGGCGATCTCCTCGCCGTGGACGGGGCCAACACGCTGTGGCGGTTCGACGGCACGGCCGCCGGCACGCTCAAGGCGCGGGTCCAGGTCTTCGGCGGCAACTGGGCGTCCGGTCGCAACGCCTTCATCGGCACCGGCGACCTCAACAAGGACGGCAAGGCGGATCTGATCAGCCGCAACACGGCGGGCGACTTGCTGCGCAACTACGGCAACGGTGCCGGTTCCTTCGGCTCGACGGTGAAGATCGGCACGGGTTGGCAGGGCTACAAGGGCCTGTTCTGATCCACCGTCCCGGCCGGTCGGACCTCGCGCCGACCGGCCGGGCCGCCGAAGACGGACACCGGAAGACGGGTCTGCGACCGGGCGCCGCCGTTCACAGAGCGATGCGCACCCGGTACATCCGCAGCCAGTCGTCCAGTTGGAGCGCCGCCTCCAGGGCGGCACGGCTCATGCCGTTCTCCAGCGCCGCGGCGCCCTGCGCCGCCACCGCCCTC
Source organism: Streptomyces sp. STAM6 (assembly GCF_054963715.1). Lineage (NCBI taxonomy): Bacteria > Bacillati > Actinomycetota > Actinomycetes > Kitasatosporales > Streptomycetaceae > Streptomyces > Streptomyces sp. STAM6. The sequence continues at coordinate 99,966 of NZ_JBUEFZ010000011.1, forward strand.
CTGAGTCCCATTCCCAGCCCGCACAGAAGGCGACCGCCTCGTCGAGGGCGGCGGCCGCGACCCGTTCGGCGTACGGCTTCCGTTACGGCCATTCGGCGGAAATACGGGGACAGATCGTCGCGGCCAGCTCCCGGAGCATCGGCCAGGACGTCTATGAAGCGGCGCGCCTGGCGGGGGATTTCGCCGACGCGGTGAACGCCCGGCACCTGGCATGGGAGGCGGAGCGGGACGAGGGCGACTGGGCCTCTCCCTTCGACGAGCCGGCCGCCGAGTACCGTGCGATGGTCGGCTGGTTCCGCTCAGGACAGGAAGCCGGCGAGCCTGCGGCGCAGGTCGGGTAGGTGCCGGAAGGTGTCGTCGTCGGCGAACTCGTGGTCGGCGTAGTCGAATCCGGGCGTCACCACCTCCGCGACGAGGGCGTGCGTCGCGCCGTCGACGAGCCGGGACGCCTTCCACACCGTGCCCGGCACGAGGAGGAACGTCCGCCCGGCCGGGTCCAGGGTGATGTGCTCGACGGCGCCGTCGTCCGCCGCCGTCACGTACTGGACGGGACCGCCGTCGGTGAGGAAGTGCAGGATGTCGCTGCGGTTGCGGTGGAGCCTGCCACGGGGCTGGTCCATGGTGAGGAGGTAGTGGATCGAGGTGGCCGCCGGCCGGGTGCCGTGGGGCAGTTCGAGCGTGTGCGGACTTGTGTAGATGCGCCGGAAGAAGCCGCCCTCGGGGTGCGGCTCCAGCCCCAGTTCCGTTCGCCAGTCGCGCACCGTGCACCTCTTCCCGGAGTCGGCGGCCGCGGTCGCGTTGGCGGTCGCAGTCGCAGTCGCAGTCGCAGCGGGACACAAGCTTAGGTCCCCTGCGCCACTGAGGCGGGGGCGCGGGCGCGATCCCGACGCGGGATCGCGGGCGCGGACATGCGGCCGGCCGTGCTCCGGGGGTGACCGGAGCACGGCCGGGTGCCGCACAGGGGGCGGAGACCGCTCGGAGCGTCAGGCCAGGGCGTCGCCCCAGCCACTCTGGATCATCGTCTGGAACGCCCAGGTGCCGCCCTGCCGGACGAGGATGTCGGCATAGCGCAACTGCCGCTTCTCCCCGGCCACGGTCATGGTCGAGTCGGTGAAGACCACGGCCACCGACGAGCTCAGGAACACCGGGGTCCGGCTGGACTCGAAGGAGATCTCCTCGTCGCCACCCTCGCTCATGACGTGGGTCATCGTCTCGACGAACTGCTCACGGGTCCACTGGGCGGTGCGCCCGTCGCCCGCGGAGTCGTCGCTCACCAGATTCAGCGGGAACACCGCCATGTCGGCCATGCGAGCGATGTCGCGCCGCGCGCTGGCGGCGTCGTACTCGCTGAACCATGCGTCCAGGCTCGCCCGGTCCTCCTCGGAAGGAATGAAGCCGGTGTCGGGCAGAACGGTCAAAAGGACCCCCTCATCAAGTTCGACCAACGTCCTGGACTGTATTCCCCTTTCACCAACTAGTCAAACTTGATTACGCACCTCCGAGTGCGGCTGTCGCCCCGCGCAGCAGAAGTCCGCAGCCGAGCGCGAGCACCACGGCCGCCGAGCCGAACGGGGCGGTACGGCGGACCAGCGTCAGTGTGCGGCCGCGGGGGCGCATCGCGAGGCGGCGCGCCGTGGTGTCCCGCAACCGGACGACCGCGAACCCGGCCGCCGCGAGGGTCAGTGCCAGTCCGGCGCCGTAGGCGATGACCAGGAGGAACCCGAACCAGGCCTGCCCCAGGGCTGCGGCCCCGACCAGGACGACGACGGCGGAGGGACTCGGGACCAGCCCGCCGGCCAGGCCCATGAGGATGACGCCCCGCAGCCCCGGAGCGGGCGGGGTGTGGCTGTGGCCGTGGTGGTGACCGTGGCCGTGGTCGTGGTCGTGGCTCTCGCCGTGGCTGTGATCGTGTCCGTGGTCGTTCTTGTTACCGTGGGCGTGCTTCTGACCGTGGGCGCGGTCGTGCTCCTCTCCCTCGCCGTGACTGTGACCGTGAGCATGCTCGTGATCACGGCCGTGATCATGGTTGTGATCATGGCCGTGACTGTGTCCGTGGCCGTGCGTATGGACGGCGTTCCGCCGCCGCCACGCCCTGCGCAGCAGCAGTGCCCCGATCACGGCCACCAGCGTGCCGCTCGTGACGCCCAGCCAGGACACGACGGTGGGTGTCGCAGCCGAGCCCGCGGTGATCAGCGCTCCGAGCGCGAAGACACCCAGGGTGTGGGTCATCGTCACCGACGCGGCGAGCGCGAGCATGTCGCGCACCGACTTGCGGCCGCCCGCCGTGGCCGCGGCGGCCATCATGGTCTTCCCGTGGCCGGGTGCCAGCGCGTGCATGGCGCCCAGCAGCAGGGACGCGCCGAGCGCGAGCGCGCCGAAGCCGACGGTCAGTTCGTGCCGGGACACCAGACCGGTGAGGGCCTGGGCCCAGCGGTCCGCGCCGCGCGGCAGCACTCCCGCCACCGGGGAACCGACGCTGTCGCCCCCCTCGGTCTCCGCGGTACCCACCGCGCCGCCGAGCGCCGGACCGCCCGGGCGGGCGTCGAGTTCGGCCGAGCGCTGGTCCGGCGGCGAGGAGAGCAGGTCCTCCGGGTACGCGGTCAGCCGCCGTGAAGTGGAGTCCTGGCGTACGTCCGAGGCTTCCAGAGTCATCCGGTCACCTTGGGCGGTGATCTCCCGCCATCCCGCCACGGTGGCGGCGTCGGCGGGTCGGTACGAGATCCGGAGCTGCTCTCCGCGCGGCAGCGGTGCGGTGAGCGCGCAGCTCACGCGCAGGGTGCGCAGTCCGGCCTGGCCGGGCTGCTCCTCGGCCCGCGCGGAGCCCGTTGTGACGGGTACGGCCCTGCCCCGTGCCCCGTCGTCGCCTGTCGTGAGGGAGGCGCCGGCCGCGGCCGCGCGGCACCGCTTCTGCGCCCACGCGGACAACTCCCCCGCCGTCAGGGTGTCGTCGGCGTCGGTGTCAATGCGGGAGCGTTCCTGGGCGGCGGGGATCTCCGCCAGGTCCTCGATGTGGTCGACCCGCAACTGTCCGGGGGCGACGACGAGTCCGTCGTACTGGTTCACCGTGAAGTTGCCCAGCGGATGTGCCTGGGCCGCTTGTGCGGGAACCAGCACGATCGCCGCTCCGGCCGCCAGTACGGCCAGTGCGCGTACGGTGCTGCGCCGGTTCACGAGGTACCCCGCTTCGCGCCGTCCGTCTGCCGCGCCGCCGCCGGGGACAGTACGGCCGCGGCCTCCGGTGCACCGGTGGGCGAGAAGGCGGGGTTCAGGTCGAGGGCGTCGCTCAGATGACGGCGCGCGGCGGCGTCGTCACCGAGCGCGTGTTCGATCATGCCGCGGTGGAAGAGGAAGGAGGCGTTGCGGTATCCGGGTGAGCCGGCCGTCGCCTGCTTCGCGTAAACGAGTGCCTCCTTGTGCTTGCCGTTCACGTGGAGGGCCCAGGCGAGGGCGTCCGCCGTGTGCACCGTGTGTCGTCGGGACCATTCGGCGCGAGCCGAGGCGAGCGCCGCGCGGACGTCTCCGTGGTCGGCCTCGACGAGCGCCGACTCCAGGTCGCTCGCGACGCCGTTGGCGCGGGCCAGGCGGGTCCACGTGCCGACGAGCTTGTACTGCTCGTCCGCCCGGTCGGGCCGGCCCGTCGCCTCGCGCAGTTCGCCGAGCGCGGCGAGCGGGCCCGGCAGCGGATATCTGCGTACGACCTCCTCCAGGTCCGTCAGGGCGCGCCCGGTGTCGCCCAGGGCGGCATGGGTGCGGCCCCGGCCCTCCAGCGCCGGCACGTACGCCGGGTCGGCGCGCAGTGCCGTCGCGTAGTGGGTCAGAGCCTGCGGGTACTGTCCCTGGCTCCAGGCCAACTGGCCCAGCGCCGTGGCGACGTAGGCCACGTCGGCGCCGCCGGTCGCGGAGTCCAGGGCCCGCAGCAGGACCCTGCGGGCCCCGGCCGCGTCGCCGTGGAGTTCCAGCACATAGGCGTACCGGGTGAAGACGGGGATGCCGGGGCGGCGCCGGTCGGCCTCCTGCACCGCTTGCCGGGCCTCGGCGTAGCGGCCGAGTTCGACGAGGGCGTCGACCCGGCCGGCCAGTGCCCGCTCGCTGTAGGGGTTCACCCTCAGCGCCCGGTCGGAGCGCTCCAGCGCCGTGGTGAAGTCGTGCCGGGCGGCGGCCAGCGCGGCCTGCCCGGCGAGCGCCGCGTCGTTCTCGCCGGCGGGGCGCAGTCGCAGCGAGCGTTCCAGCGCCTTCTCCGCCTGCGGATACCGGGTGGGGTCACCGCTGGTGCGGGCCTGCTCGACGTAGGCCGCGCCCAGGGTGGCCCACCCGGTGGCGTCCTTGGGCTGGTCTTTGAGGTGCTTCTGCAGGGATTCGATGCCCCGCGTCAGGTCGCCGGCCGCGAGTCCCTCGACGGAGACCCCGGAGGCGAGCGCGGGCGCGCCCCGCCCCGGAGGGCCGGGGTCCGGGGCGGCGTCGGCGCCGAACGCGATCGGGGCGCCGGTGAGCACCAGGGCGAGGACGGCCGCGCCGGCCACGGTGCGCCGCCGGGAGCGCGCAGGGATCAGCCCTGCCTGCGTCTCCGGCGACGGCCGCGAGTCCGGTTCCGGCGCTGCCGCGGGCTCGCGCGCTGCCGCCGGCCGCGGCCCCTGCCCGTTCGCCGCCTCCGCCCCGGGCCGCGCCTGTGCGGTCCGGGCCGTCCCTGGCCCCGGCTCGGGGTGCTCCCCCGGTGCTGTCACCGGGGGGTGCTCCGGGCGCCGGGCGCGCTGCGGGCCGCACACGAGCGCACCGGCACGCGCACGCACCCGCACTGCCGCTCGGACGAGCCGCGGCTTTCCTCCAGGCATCGATCCTGCCTTCCTCGTTCTCGGTGGAGCAGTCCTGCTGTCGTTCCGGCCGGGTCAGCCGAGCCAGGAGCGGCGTCCGGCGGGGCGGCGGCGGGACCGCAGCCAGAACATGGCGAGGCCGACCGCCAGCACACCGGCGGCGCCGGACGTGGCCGAGACGAGCATCACGGTGTTGTTGTCCCAGGTGCCGCCGAAGATCGACGCTCCGCCGGTGAGCCCGTTGGCGCTCTTCGTGCCCGCGTTCGCCGCCGCCCGGGTGTCGGAACCGGCGGTGGGCAGCGCGACGTACGGGAAGGTCTTGCCGAAGTCCCTGTCGTTGGCGTCGACGGCGTCGCCGAGGTCGTTCTTCGCACCGACCAGCTCGCCCTCGACGACCTGGAGCGCGATGTCGATCACGTCGTCCGAGAGCCGCCGCCCGTTGGGGAAGCCCGCGTTGTCCCCGTCGAGCACGCCGAGGCGCTTGGGCTCGGCGGCCGGCTTGACGGACGTGTTGAGGCGCAGCATTTCCGAAGCCTTGACCTTCGGCGGCTGGTTGAGGTCCTTGACGCCGGTGAGGAATACCGAAACGAGGTCGTCACGGGGCTCTGCCGGGGCCTTAATCTTGTAAATGGCCTCGACGAGTTTGGGCAATTCGGGCTCGGTGACGTTCTTCAGGAAGTCGGCGTCGTTCTCGGGCGACGACGCGTTGAACTTGTCCTTGTCCTTGACGGGGTTGACGACTTCGTTGACCAGCGGCATGCCGAGGCGGGACACCCTGGTCCATTCACCGGCGGCGTTCTGCCGTTCCGTCGTCGCGTAGATGCCGACGACCGGCTGCTCGTGCGACTCCCGCAGATAGCTGTTCGGCACCTGGAGGGCGATCGTGTTGACGTTGAAGCCGCCCAGGGTGTCGTTGCCGACCTCCGAGAGGTTCCCGCCGTACAGCAGGTCGAAGACGCGGAGGTCGAGGAAGAACGGGTCGTCCGCCTGGCCCGCGAACACCTTGAGCCCGCCGGGGACCTCACGGACGGCCTGGTCGCGGAGCTTCTGGTAGTCGGGCATCGACGCCTTGCCGACGTTGGACGGGGCGACGGGCACGTGCTCCGCCAGCTTGTGCCGGGAGGCGACCTTGCCGTTCTTGAGCCGCTGCAGCTCCAGGTCGTAGGTCTGGGTGAAGTTGAGGTCCTTGTCGTCGAGGCTCTCGACCGGGCCCGTGTTGTAGAGGAAGGTGTTCTCGTTCTTGCGGTGGTCCTTGAACGTGAACCGGTACAGCAGGTCGTCCTGGGCGTCACCGTCGCTGTCGACGTGGAGGTCGTAGCGGGCGTCGGTGGCGAAGGGGTAGAAGTTCGGGCCGCCCGCGGGCTCCTGCAGGGGCAGCCAGTTCGCCACGACCGTGGTCGTGTCGGGGTGGTCGGGGCTCACGAAGGCGTACACGTCGGTGGTGTCGTACTGCGGCTGTCCGGAGATCAGCGGGGCTTCGCGGTGGCTGGAGGCCTGTGCGGTCCCCGGCTGGAGCGCCGCGACGCCGGCAGCGGTGAGCGTGCCTGCCGCCAGCGCGCCGCACATCAGCCACGCGAGGCTCTTGCGTCCCGACCGCCGGGACGTCCGCCGTGTGTCGCCGGTATCGCCGGCCCCTCTCGTCATGCCCGGGTCCGCCTCGCCGGTGCCGCCTGTCGCATTCTCGGTCCTCTTCGGTGTCGTCATCGCATCCGCCCCCATCCGTCGGTCCATTGGTTCGGTCGTGCTCTACGTGCATTACGCGCGCCGCTCGCGTCTTGTTCGGCCGAGCGGTGATCTCGTGTACGAGCGGTCAGGCGGCGGTCGGCGCGCTGCCGGACGGCCCCTGGAACCGGGCCGCACCCGTCCGGATCTGGACGTCGTAGTGCGTGCCGCTCTCGCCGTCGCCGTGGACGCGGGGCATCCGCAGGCGATGTTCCTGCTGGTCGGGCCGTTGTTGGCGGTGGCTCTCGTGCTCCGGTGCGGCGGCCTTGCCGGTCCTGGCCGGCGACTCGCCCGGGCCGCCGGGGGTGCCGGGCATCGCATGGCCGGGCCGCGCCGCCGGCACGGTCGGGACGGGCTCGGTGGGGCCCTGGTCGAGCATCGAGGAGGCGATCATGAGGCCGCTCGCCGCGCCGACGCCGCACGCGGCCACATAGCGCCCTCGGGTGAGGACGGGGCGCGCTGCGGCCCGCCGCCCTCTGCCCGGTACTCCCACGAGGAGCGGGGGCGGGGCCGCGGGCGCGGCCGCGGTGTCCTCCGGCCAGGGCCGGCTGTCCGTAGCCCGGGCGGTGACGCCGGCCGGGGTCTCGCCACGTGCCCAGAGCGGCTCCACGACGGGCGGGTGCGGGGGCAGCGGAGGGGCCACGACATCGGTGTGCCGCGGGCGGGGTTCGCTCAGCCGCAGATCGGTCCGGCGGAGCTCCGCGCGAGCCAGGTCGATGTCGTCCAGCAACTGCTGGAAAGACCTCATGATGGGAAGGGACGCCCATTCAGTTCCTGAACCGGGAGGCCTCTCCATTTCTTTGTCATTCACGTGCACCGGTGTTCCTCCTCGACGTCCGCGGTGTCAATCACCCCGTGTGCCGCGAGGATTGACGACGCGTGGACGCATTCTTCTCAGCGGGTTCCGCCAAGCCGAGACCACGGGTTTTCCTTGTGCAGTGATACGGAGCCCGCGGCGGTTCTTCTCATTCGGCTTCCGCGAAAACCCCGGCGAGGTGCCCGGCCGGCTCCTCCGCGTTCGGCGGGCTGATGCGTGCCCCCGGTAACCGTTGGGACGGTTCACGAACGCCGCCGCGGTGCCCACCCCGTGGATCCGCGGGAACCGGCCTCACCGTCCCGGTACACCGGAGTTCGGGCCGGGCCGACGGCCGGCGCGGGCGCGACGTGAGCCCCGCACGCCGGTGCGCCCGTAGGCCGGTGCGCCGTAGGCCGGTGCGTCCGCGGCGGGGACCACGCGGGCCTCCATTCGCCCGCGCGACAACGAGGTGACTGTGGGAAGGACTTGGTGGCGCCGAACGCGCCGTCGCGCGCCGTCGGCGCCGGAACCCTCCGGCTCCCCAGCCGTTCGCGTTGGGCGGCGGTGCGTGTCCGCGGTCGAGCGACGCTGCCCCGGTGGGCCCACCGGGAGCTGTGCCTCGCGCGGCATCACGGTCCCCGGGGCCGGCCGGATCCGCCTGGCTGACCCGTCTCGGCTTGTCTGACGGTGCGTCCGACGACCTCTCCGCCGACCGGCCGCCGCTCCGCGTCGTCACGCGCGGGCAGCGCGGGGTGTCCTGCTCCGGCGATCACGAAGGCTCGTTTCCGGGCCAGGTTGCCGACGTCCTGGACAGCGGTGTTCATCCCCCGCGCCGGTCGGGGAATGGATGTGCGCGGCGTCGCCGGTCAGCCACACCCGTCCGTCCGCGGAGCGGTTCACCAGTCGGTCGCTGATCCGGAAGACCGAGGATCAGCGCAAGTGGAGGTGGTCGTCGGCTGTAGGGACAACCGGTCGAGGACGGCCTGCGTGTGGCCGAGCGTATGGGGCCGAGCGTCGGGGGTGCGGCCGCCTTCCGGCCGTGCGCCGCTCCGTTCGCGCCACCGCCCCGGCTCCGTCGCGCGGCGGAGAGCCCGAGCCCTCCGTCGCGTGGCGGAGAGCTCGGGCGGCACGAGCAGCGGCATGCGGAAGCGGTGTGTGCCGGGGAGCGGGATGCAGACCCGTGCGTCGGCGAGCATGCGCTCTTTGGGGGAACGCGCCTCCTTCGGAGATGGGTCCGCGCGATGGGGACCGTGCGGTGCGCGCCGTCCCGGCCCACGAGGGAACGGGTGCGGAACTCCTCTTCCACGCCGGATGCGGTGACCGGCCGGCTGGTCACGCCGTCGTGGTCCTGGGTGAAGGAACCGCGTGCGGTGCCGCGTTCGACGGGGGCGCCGAAGCGGGCGAGGAACCCCTCGGTGATCCACTCGGTCTCGTACGGCGGGAGGGCCGCGAAACCGTTCGGGACGTCCTGCGGAGGTGCCAGATCAATGCGCCGCTCTTCGGTGCCGCCGAGGTGTGCGTCAGCCGGCCGGGCAGGGGCATGGCGGGCCCGAGCGTGGCCCGTACCACGCCCGTGCGGTCCCCGCGTCTCCAGCGTGCGGCTGCGTTTCCGGGCCTTCGCACAAGGCCGCCTGGTCGCCGGCCGGTCGACGATCCGGCGGGCGAAGCCCTGCCGGCGCAGCTCCGCGGCGGCGGGCGGCCCGACCGGTCCGGCGCCCGCGGTCGGTACGTCCGGCACGTCGCTGTGCGCCACCGGCGCCTCCGGGTGAGGGGCCGCCCCGCGGACGGATCTCGCTCATGGGCCTCGGTCGGGCGCCCCGGGGCCACCGCGGGGGCGGGCAGCCCCACGCGGCCCGGCGACGGTCACACCGTGAGCAGTGAGTCGTCCTCGGGTCGCGCACCCGGCAGCCGGTAGCGGGCCGCGATGAGGGCGGCCTCGATGTCGCGGGTGCCGGTGGAGACGCACAGGGTGTAGGCGATGTCCTCCATCCGCTGGCGCACCTCCGGTCCACCGTTCTCGGCGTGCAGGATCCGCAGTGCCTCGTACTGCTCGATCAGGTTGCTCAGGACCGCGGGGTGGGCCATCAGCACGGCGGATCTCCTTCCACGACGCGAGGCGCCGGTCGCCTCCGACAGGGCTTCCGCTACCCAGCGTCCCGGAACCCACTCCGGTCGTCCGCCGGTCTCGCGGAGGGATGGCCGGATCCGCACGCTCCGGATCTGCCGGCGGTCCCGTCAGGGGAGGCGGCCGCGGGTTATGGGGTGGGGCCGCGGGCGCGGCGGAAGACATCGGTGAAGGCGCTCGTGGAGGACCAGCCGCAGCGAAGGGCGACGGGGGTCGCTGGCGCGTCGCACCGCCGCTGCCCGCGCCCGTCCTGGCCGGTGCCGCGCCGGTGCGTCGCCGTGGCGCGAGGGCGGCGGAGGGACGCCCGGGCGCGGGGGCCGTCCACACGGTCAGGGGATCCGGCCGGGACGACGACTGGGCGTCGTTCGTGTTGCGGGTGCCCGGCGCGATCGTGTGCCGCCCGCTCGTCGTCGCCCGGCTGAGCGCGTTCATCGCGCGTATGCGGACGAGCGCGGTGGTGGCGGTATGCGGACGAGCGCGGTGGAGGCGCCGTGCCGGGCGCGCTCGCGACGTTCGTCCTCGCTGCCGGCCGCGGGGTCGGCACCGTGACGGGCGAGAAGCTCGCCGCCCGTTTCGGCCACCTCCCGGTGACGGGATGGTCCCACGCCCTGACGGTCCTCGCCGTGGCCGGCGTTGTGCCGGTCCCCGGCCCGCTCCTGGTGCTGTTCGCCGTCCTCGCGTCGGCGGGCCTGTACGTTCCGTTCTCCTGCACGTCACCCTGGGCCATGCCCCTCTGCCCCGGCGGGGCCGGACACGGCCGGGGGCACCCTGGGTCCGGCAGCATCGGCGGCATCGCCGTTCCGCCAGCGTGAGTTGCTCGAAAACGGGGCGCGACCACCTGCCGATAGGGCAGTGTGACAATGTGTCACCTCTTGCCCAACACCTGTGAGGGAGTCCCACGTGGCCCAGGAATCAGCCCCGATCGTTCTCGACCCCACCGGCGCCGACCGGCACGGCGAGCACCGGCTGCTGCGCGCCCGGGGCGCGGCGGCACGCGTTGACATACTCGGCGTGCAGGCCTGGTCGGTCACGGACCCCTTCCTGCTGAAGGAGTTGCTGACCAGCCCTGATGTGTCCAAGGACGCCCGGCGGCACTGGCCGGGGTTCGCAAGCGCCGTGGAGACGTGGCCGCTCGCGCTGTGGGTCGCGGTGACGAACATGTTCACCGCCTACGGCAGCGATCACCGCAGGCTGCGCCGGCTGGTCGCGCCCGCGTTCAGCGCCCGCCGTGTCGCCGCGCTGAAGACCACCGTCGAGGATCTGGTGGCCGGGCTGCTGGACGACCTGGAGGCGACACCCGCCGGCGAGCCCGCCGATGTGCGCGAGAAGCTCGCGACTCCGCTGCCCATCGCCGTCATCGGCCATCTGATGGGCCTTCCGGAGAGCCGTCGAGAGGGCTTCCGTACGCTCGTCGACAACGTCTTCGACACCACTTTGACGTCCGAGCAGGCGGCGGAGAACACCGAGCGGCTCTACGCCGTCCTGGACGGCCTCGTCGCTGAGAAGCGGGCGGAGCCGGGAGACGACATGACGTCCCTGCTCATCGCGGCGCGCGACGAGGACGGGGACGGCTCGGCGCTGACCGAGCCGGAGCTGCGCGACACCCTCCTGCTGATGATCAGCGCCGGGTACGAGACCACGGTGAACGTCATCGACCAGGCCATCACGGCGCTGCTCACCGACCGTGAGCAGCTCCACCACATCCGCGCCGGCCGCGCCGACTGGACCGCCGTGGTGGAGGAGACGCTGCGGCACGAACCGGCCGCCAAGCACTTGCCGCTGCGCTACGCCGTCGCGGACATCCCGCTGCCCGACGGGCAGCTCATCGCCAAGGGCGAGGCGATCCTCGCCTCGTACGCCGCCGCCAACCGCCACCCCGGCTGGCACGGAGCCGACGCCGACGTCTTCGACGTCACCCGTGTCTCGAAGGAGCATCTCGCCTTCGGTCACGGCGTCCACTTCTGTCTTGGAGCCCCCTTGGCGCGCCTGGAGGTCGCTGCCGCGCTGGAGGCCTTCTTCGACCGGTTCCCCGAGGCCGAACTGGCCGTCCCGGTCGACGAGCTGGAGCCGCTGCCCTCGCTGATCAGCAACGGCCACCGGGTACTGCCCGTACGGCTGCGCCCCGGCGTCTGACCGTGCGGTGCCCGTGAATGCCCGTGGGGCCGGCGTGCTGTCGCGCGCCGGCCCCACGGAACGGTGTCACCAGGTGTGCGCCACGTCCACGATCAGCTTGTCGCCGGACTGCGTCACCCGGAACGGCAGCTTGGCCCGGAGGCCCAGACCGACCTGGGTCTGGCCCTCGAAGCTGGCTCCGAACCGGGTGTCCTTGAACGTCTTGTACCCGGTGATGTTGACGCCCGGAAGCGGCTGGCCGGCCTTCCCCGCGTAGGTCGGCTTGCCGGTTGCCGGGTTGTAGCTGGGCGAGGACACGAAGATCTGCAGGATCGCGCCGCCCTTGACGGGGATCGGGTCGCCCGAACCGTCCTGGTGGAAGGCGTCGACGTAGCCGACGTGGTGGCCGAGCTTGCCCGTCACACCGCCGGTGTCGAACACCATGCGGTCGAAGCACCTGTCCTGCTTGGTCGTGATGTTGGTCAAGGGCTTGGCCTGCCCCTCGCCGCCCGACTTCGTGAGGCTGCCCCACGCGGTCGAGCAGGCCGCCTCGGCCCCGGCCGTCGAAACCTCCCGGGCCTCGGCCGTTCCGGCCGCACCCACCACCGCCGTGGCCGCGAGAACGAATGCCGCAGCGGTTCGTAGCCGTCGCACAATTCCTCCTGTAGAGCTGCTGATTGGGACGTGACCCATCCGACCAGGTGAGCGAGCCGCCCGCCAAAAGGAGGAGCGTCAATCGGCCATGGCGGTATCCGGCGTTCCGCAGAGGGGCGCATACCGAACGGGTCACCGGTGCGTGCTGGGCGGCCATCTGGGGCCGCAGCACGTCGTCGGCCGGCGGGCCGAGGGTCTCGCGGTGAGCGAGGAGATGGCCGAAGACGGGCCCTGGACCGCTCACCGCTTCACCGGCGCCGGGCCGCGGTCCGGCCGCCTCGAAGTGGTTCGTACGGTGCGGACGCGGCACAGCGCGTGGCCCGGTACCGGCCCCGCGGCCGTCCGCGGGGGCATGGGCGAGCGCGGGACGCGGCTGCCTCCTCAGGCGGCCTCCGCGGGCAGCCTTCCCGTGCCGACGGCGTCGACGAGGGCCTGGTGGTCCCGCTCGTTCTGGTCGGCGTAGCGCTCGGCGAACGTCACCAGCGCCCGGTCGAAGGCGTCGCCGCCGCCCAGGTAGGCGGCGATGGCGATACGGTCGCCGGACCTCGCGTGGGCGCGGGCCAGCGTCGCGCCGCACAGGGCACCGAACGTGCGCATGCCCCGCGGCACCATGTCCTCGGCCACGGCGACCCCCTTCCAGTCCCGCAACTGCCGTATGTAGAAGTCCCGCCGCCGGCCGTCGATCCCCTCGACCCGCTCCCAGCCCAGAAAGATGTCGCTGGTGGCCTGCATCAGCCGCTGCCCGGCGACGACCCGCTCGCCCTGCGTCGGGTACGCGGTTCCCCCGACATGGGGCGCCAGCACCGACTCGTCGGCCTCCTTGGCCTGGAGGAAGAGCGGATCCGTACCGTCCCGCCCCAACAGGAGGATGATCCAGCAGCGGGTGCCCACACTGCCGACGCCGACGACCTTGCGCGCCATGTCCGCCACCCTGTACTGCTCCAGCAGGAACCGCCGGTCCGACTGCAGGGTCTTGCCGTACCGCTCGATCAGCCGGCCGATCTGCCGCTCCAGCCGGCCGCGCCGGTCGTCCGGCAGCAGATCCTCGAGACGGGTGATGAGCGGCGGATCGGAGATGATGCGGCGCTCGCCGTCGACGACCTGGGTGAGTTTGTCGAAAGCCTGGAGGACGTCGTGCGACCGCGCCTTGGTGACGGCCTGCTCCCAGCGGTCGCGGCCCCGCGCGGACAGGTCCGCCCCGAAGCGCTCCCGTACCCAGTTCTCGTCGAACTGGGCGTACCAGACGGACAGGTTGCCGATACCGGCGAACGCGCGCATGTTCTCGCGGTAGGACCGCACGGTGGTCCGTACGATCGAGGCCCGCTCCTTGGTGCTGAAACCGTTCGACCGGCCGGCGATGACGAGGCTGGCGGCCAGGCGTTTGACGTCCCACTCCCAGGGCCCCGGCAGTGTCTCGTCGAAGTCGTTGATGTCGAACATCAGGCGGCGCTCGGGCGAGGCCAGCAGCCGGAAGTTCAGCATGTGGGCGTCCCCGCACAGTTGCGTCCTGAACCCCGTCCTCGGCGTCTCCGCGAGGTCCGACGCCATGATGGCGGCGGCCCCCCGGTAGAACCGGAAGGGCGACTCGGACATCCTTCCGTAGCGGATCGGCACGAGTTCCGGCAGCCGTGTCGCCGACTGCCGTTCGATGATCTCCAGCGGGTCCGGACGCTTGGGCCCCGGCGCGAAGTCGGCGTGGCTGGAGCGGGGTACGTCGGCCCGCGCCGCCTTGCCGAGCGCGGCTCGCTCCTGCGGGGTGCGGTGCCGCAACTCACGGCCGTCCAGGTGGTTCTCCGTCATGGCAGCGGCTCCAAGGTGGGTCGCCCGTGCGCAGGGCGACGGCGACGGGCCGTCGAGGGTGGACCACCGCTCCGGCGCGCGACAGAGTCGTCGGCCGTGTCCCGGCCGTCGCCGCGAGCGGGGCGTACCGAGCACTGTTCCCGGCGTATGCCCCGTCCCCGCCGGGTCTGCGGGGCTCGTGCCGACGGGACGGCGGGTCACGGGCTTTTCTCACTCAACGTATCCCCGCGGGGCGCTCCCGGCGAGCCGGGTCAGGGGGCGCCGGCGGCGGGGCCGGTGCCGGGGCCAGCGGCGGGGCCGGGGCCGGCGGACGGTGCCGAGCCGTCGTCGTCGAGGAATTCCCGGATGGCGAAGGCCGCCAGCGTGATCACCGCCGTCCACACCACGACCGCGGTGGTCGGGTAGCTCCATGTGAACAGGACGACCGCCGCGGCCACCAGGATGACCACCCCGATCCAGCGCTTGAAGCGGTGGACGAACCGCCCGACCGCGCCGAGACGAAGCCCCGCCGACGCCGCCACGTCGCGCAGACCGCCGATGCTCCTCCGGCAGCCGGTGCGCGTGAGAACGGCGATCCGGGACGGGCCGGCGAGGAAGGCGCCGGCGGCGGTGAAGAGGGCCACTGCGGCCAGCGCACGCACGCCGGCCCGCAGGAACTTCACCAGGGCGTCGTACACGGATCCGGCGGCCGCCTGGGACACCCCGGGGGGCAGACGGTCGAGGTAGACGTCACGGGCGACGGTGAGGCCGATCCCGAGAACCAGCATGGCGACGAACACGGCCAGTGCGGCCCCGATCAACGCGTGCCGGCGGTTGTAGGCCACGTACACTCCGGCGGCCGCGAACAGCAGTGCGATGACGGGCAGCCAGCCGCCGAGGATTTCCAGCACTCTCACATAGGTCTTGATCTCGCCGACGTCCTCCGACGCGAACACCACGAAGTTCGTGCGGACGGCCGGAATCCTCTTGGCGGGCCCGAAGCCGGCCTCGACCAACTGGTTCTTGACGTCGGCGACGATCGGCCCCAGGTCGACGACGACCTGGTTGTTCTCCAGCTTCACCGCGCTGTCGGACTGGCCCGTCAGGGCCTCGTCCAACGCCGTGTGCGCCCTGCGGTTGGCGTTCACCCACACCGTCTCGAAGGCGCTGCTGGTCACCACCCGCTCCACGGTGCCGCTGACCAGCTGCTTGAGACCGCTCTCGATCGGGCCGTCGAGCTCACCGAGCAGCTGGGTCACCCGCGGCGGGACACCCTGCTGCGCGGCCGCGTCCGTGAGCTGCTTGACCAGCGCGTCCACGTCGACCTGTGCCAGCACGGCGCCGGTGACCCGGTTGGTGACCGCCTTCTGCACATCGGGATCGCTCGCGAGCGGCCCGACCGTCTCGACGTAGCGGTCCGTGTCCTGCACGATGCTGTTCGCCCACACGGCGACGACGGACAGCAGTGACAGCAGTGCGGCGACAAGGATCAGCAGCACCGAGCCGAGTGTGCGAAACGGATGGTGCCGGGGGGCCCGCGACTCCTCGGTGCCCTCCAGGGCGATCACCCGCTGCCGCAGTTCGTCCAGCTCGCTGCGCTCTCTGCCGGAGAGCCGATCGTCACCGCTGTCGCTCATGCACACCAGAAGATCCGGGCGGTCCGGGGTCCGCGACCCGGGCGAGCCCAAGCGGGTGAGGAGGACTGCGGGCCGCGGGGAGGGAGCCGGTCAGGGGGTGGGACTGCGGGCGTCGTACCGGAGGAAGCGGCGGGAGCGCAGGGCGAGCAGTGTCACGGCGAGGACGCAGGCGACGCCCCCGCCGGTGATGGCGACGGCCGGGGAGGTGAGGCCGGCGACCGCCCCGGCGAGGAAGTCGCCGAGCCGCGGCCCGCCGGCCACCACGACGATGAAGACGCCCTGGAGCCGACCGCGCATCTCGTCGGGGGCGGCGGCCTGGAGCATGGTGTTGCGGAAGACCATGGAGACGGTGTCGGCGTACCCGGCGAGGGCGAGGAGCAGCACACCGAGCCAGAGGTTGCGGGTCAGCCCGAAGACGGCGATGGCGGTGCCCCACGACGCGACGGCGAGAACGATGGCGACGCCGTGCCGTCTGATCCGTCCCTGCCAGCCCGAGAGCACGCCGCCGAGCAGCGCGCCGGCCGCGGGGGCGGCGACGAGCAGTCCGGTGGTACGGGCGTCGCCGCCGTACCAGACGACGGCGACCACCGGGAACAGGGCGCGGGGGTGGGCCAGGATCATCGCGCAGAAGTCGGAGAAGAACGTCATGCGCAGATTGGGGCGGGTGGCCAGGAAGCGGAGCCCGTCGAGGACGGAGGCGCGTGTGGTGCCGGCGCGGTCCGGGAGCATGGCCGGCAGCCGCCACATGGCGTAGAGCCCGGCGCAGAACGCGACGGCGTCGACGAGGTACGCGGTCTGGTAGCCGCCGAAGCCGACGATCAGACCGCCGAGGGTCGGCCCCACGAGCGTCCCGAACGTCATCGTCATCGAGCCGAGCGCGTTGGCCGCGGGCAGCTGCTCGGGCGGCAACAGTCGGGGGATCATGGCGCTGCGCGCCGGTGCGTTGACCGCGGCGCACACCGACTGGAGGGCGACGATCGCGTAGAGGAAGCCCACCCGGTGGAATCCGGCGAACGCCGCCGCCGCGAGTACGACGGACAGTACGGCCGAGCCGCCTGCGCTGACGAGCCCGAGCTTGCGCCGGTCGACGGTGTCGGCGACGGCTCCGCCGTAGAGCCCGAAGACGACGAGTGGGACGAGCGAGAAGAGACCGACCAGCCCCACGGCGAACGGGGAGCGGGTGATGTCGTACACCTGCAGGGAGACGGCCAGGGCGGTCATGCCCTGACCGACCCAGGAGACCGTGTTGCCGAACCAGAGCCGCCGGTAGTGCGGTGACTCCTTCAGCGGGGTGAGATCGGCCAGCAGCCTGCGGCGGCGGGCCGGCGCGTCCGCGCCGTCGGCTGTGAGAGGCATGCGCAGGAGTCTAGGAGCGCATGCCTGACGCAGTCCTTACATTTTCTCTCCGGCGGATGTTCGGCCCGAGCGTGCCCAGGGACGTCAGTACGCGTTGCGGCGCCGCAGGCCGAACGGGCGGCCGTCCGGGTCCACCACGACCCGGTACAGCGGCATGGACAGGGTCCTGGCCGTACGGGACAGCGGCGGCGGACGGTACGCGCGCAGACGTCCGGGCGGCCTGTCACCGGAGCGGCCCCGGTCGTGCCAGGCGTCCAGGGCGGCGGCGCTCGCCGCGAAGGTCTCGAACGCCTGCTCGGGGACGCACAGGGGATCGGGCGCGCGCGGGTCGTCGGGAGGCGCGGTGTCGAGATGCTCGTGGGCGAGTCGCAGGCGCAGGTCCCGGGCATAGCGGCGGGCGCCCTCCCCCAGTCCCGCGGGGTCGGACGGCTCGCGCGGGTCGAGCGTGCGGTCCAGCACGACGCAGCTGAGCTCGGAGTCGTGGGTCCAGGAGCGGAGGTTGATGTTGTCGGAGCCGACCGAGGCCCACACGTCGTCGATCAGGCACACCTTGGCATGCACGTACACCGGGGTGGAGGCGTGGTTCTCCAGGCCGTACACCGCGACGCGGTCGCCGCCGGCCCTGCGCAGCCTGTCCAGGGCCGTGATCCGGCCGACGAGGTTCATCGGAAGGGTGATCCGGCCGGTCTGTTCCGGGAGGGAGGGCACGACCGCGATCAGGCGCAGCCGGGGGTTCGCGGCCAGGGCGCGGGCGAAGCACTCCACCACGTGCGGGGACCACAGGTACTGGTCCTCCAGGTAGATGAGGGATCTCGCGCGCCGCACGGCCTTGAGGTAACCGCGCGCGATGCTGCGCTCGCCGTCGGGGGCGAAGTCGTAGCCGCGCAGCAGCCGGTTCGGGTAGGTGCGCAGGACCTGGACGGTGTGGGTGCCGCAGGGCTCGGGGTCGGGCAGCTGGGGCGGCAGCGTGTCCGCCTGGATGTCCTCGTGGTGCAGCAGCTCCCGCAGGCGGGTGACCGGGCTGCGGCTGAGCGGGGCGGAGTCGTCCCAGCGTTCCCGGAAGGTTGCCTCGATGTCGCCGACGGCCGGTCCCCGGATGGCGAGCTGGACGTCGTGCCAGGGCGGGCGCGGTCCGTACGCGTCGGCGATGGGCAGGGCCTGCGGGTCGCCGCGGTGTTCGGCGTCGTCACGGCGGCTGTGGCACAGGTCGATCCCTCCGGCGTACGCGATGTCGAGCTCGGGTCGGCCGGGGTGGCGGAGCACGACGAGCTTCTGGTGGTGGGAGCCGCCGGGCCGGACCCGCATGTCGAGCAGGCACTCGCCGCCCGCCGCTTCGATCTCCGCGCCGAGGTGGCGGTTCTCGGTCTCGCTGAACTGGAACCGGTCCAGGTGGGAGCGCCAGACGAGGCCCTTGACGATGACGCCGCGCTCGGCGGCGCGGCTCAGGACGCGGCCCACTTCGCTGCCGGGGCCGTCGAGCCGTTCGTCCGGGTCGCCGCGCCAGTCGGTGAAGAGGACCAGGTCCCCCGACCGCAGGGCGCGGACGGCGGCGTAGAGCTCCTCGAAGTACGTCGCGCCGTGGACCAGAGGCCGGACGTGGTTGCCGTCCGACCAGGCCTTCCGGTCCGGTCGGCGGTCGTCCAGGCGGGTCGCGCGGTTGCCGCGTTCGCCGGGTGTCAGTAGCCAGTCGCCGATCTCCACAACTCCGGTCCTCCGGCAGTACGCGTACCCGGTTCACGCCCGCCGACTCACCGGGCGCCGGCCCACCCCGGGCGTTCCCGTCCACCGGGGCCCTCCGGCGGCCGGTGCACGCGGCGCCGGCCGCCGGAGGGCCCGGGCCCGAGCGGCTGGAAGAGGAGCTCGGGTCCGAGCCGTGTCCGGCCCCGTGGTCATACCGGCTTGATCCGGCCGCGCCAGCCTCCGGACTCGCCGCCCCGGGTCTCGATGTAGTCCTTGAACCGCCGCATGTCGCCCTTGACGCGCCGGTCGATGGTGCCGGTCATGGCTCCGGCCTTCTCGGCGGCTCCGGTCGTCTCGACGTCCATCACCAGCTCCACGCGGGTGTGCGTGTCGTCCAGGCGCTCGAACCTGACCATGCCCTTCTGGGCCGTGTCACCGCTGATCGTGCGCCAGGCGATCCGCTCGTCGGGGAACTGGTCGACGATCTCGGTGTCGAACTCACGGCGTATGCCACCGATCTTGGTGATCCAGTGGTTGTGCCGGTCGTCGATCTGCGTGACCCTCTCGACTCCCTCCATGAACTCCGGGAATTCCTCGAACTGCGTCCACTGGTTGTAGGCGGTGGAAACGGGGACCTCGACCTCTATGGTCTCCTTCACCGTGCTCATCCGTGACTCCTCGTGTCCGTCGGTTGCGGGTGCACGGCAGATCCTTGCCGTGCTGGGCACGCAGCGGCGGGTACCCGGTGGACGGCGACCTATCCCAGGAGCTCCGAGGTGATCGCCACGATTCGGTCGGGGTCGTCCAGCCAGGGGAAGTGTCCGGCTCCGGGCCGGACGACCAGCTCGGCGTCCGGGAAGCGCCCGGCGAGCGAGGCCGTCGCGGGCGGCGGCGCATTAAGATCGACCTCCCCGGCGAGCAACAGCACCGGCCCCCCGAACCGGGCGAGCGCCGCGCGCGTGGCCTCGGGGTCGAAGGCGCCCTCGGAGGCGTACACGGATGCGGCCCGCGCGTTCCGCTGCTCGTCCTCGGCAGCCCGGTGGGCCCGGGCCGTCGCGTCCCAGCGGCCGTAGAAGAACGGTGCGACGGCCCGTACGTCCTCGGCCGTCGCGCTGTCGGCGAAGAGGGCTTCGAGGGCCTCGGGGAACCACGGCTCGCCCCGCCGGAGCAGCGCGGTCTCGCGCCGGACGTCCGGGGTGACGGGTATCCCGGCGGCCAGCACACTGGGAGTGATCAGGGCCAGCCGGGCAACGCGGTCGGGGTGGCGGGCCGCGTACAGCAGCGCCAGATTAGTGCCCCCCGGAGTGTGCGAGCAGGTCCATGCGTTCCAGGCCGAGGTGTTCCCGGAGGGCCTCCACGTCGTCGACGAGGCGGTCACAACGGTAGGAGGCGGGGTCGTCCGGCGTCGCGGACCGGCCGGTGCCGCGCGGATCGAGCATGATCGACCGGCGGTGAGCGGAGAGGCCGCCGAGGTCGCCGAGGTACGCGGAGGCCTGCATCGGTCCGCCGGGGAGGCAGACCACGGGACGGCCCTCCCCGAACACGTGGTGGGCGAGCCGGGTTCCGTCGGGGGCGGGGATGTGCGCATGGCGCAGACCCTGTCAGCGGGGCCCACCGGCGGCAAGCGGGTTACCCCGGCGTACGGGAGGAGGCAGGTGATCCGGTCCCGTAGGCTCGGCGGATGGCAAAGTACTTCGACGTCCACCCCGACAACCCGCAGGCGCGCACGATCAGCGGCGTCGCGGAGCTCATCCGCGGCGGCGGGCTCGTCGCGTACCCGACGGACTCCTGTTTCGCGCTGGGCTGCCAGTTGGGGAACCGTGACGGGCTGGGCCGGATCCGGTCGATCCGGAACCTCGACGACCGTCACCACTTCACACTGGTGTGCCAGAACTTCGCGCAGCTGGGCCAGTTCG
Organism: Streptomyces sp. STAM6; assembly: GCF_054963715.1. Classification (NCBI taxonomy): domain Bacteria; kingdom Bacillati; phylum Actinomycetota; class Actinomycetes; order Kitasatosporales; family Streptomycetaceae; genus Streptomyces; species Streptomyces sp. STAM6. The sequence goes on from NZ_JBUEFZ010000011.1 coordinate 120,551, forward strand.
TGCACGTCGACAACGATGTGTTCCGGGCGGTCAAGGCGGCCACGCCCGGCAGCTACACCTTCATCCTCCCCGCCACCAGGGAAGTGCCGCGCCAGCTGCTGCACCCGAAGAAGAAGACGGTCGGGGTGCGGATCCCCGACCACACGGTCACTCAGGCGCTGCTCGCCGAGCTCGGTGAGCCGCTGCTCTCCAGCACACTGCTCCTGCCCGACGAGGACGAACCGCTGACGCAGGGCTGGGAGATCAAGGAACGGCTCGACCACGTGGTCGACGCCGTGGTCGACTCGGGCGACTGCGGAACCGAGCCGACGACCGTCATCGACTTCTCCGGCGGTGAGGCCGAGATCGTGCGCCGGGGCGCGGGCGATCCCGCCCGCTTCGAGTGACGGGCGCTGTGCCACCGCCGGGAGCCCGCTTGGGCGCGGCTTCCGGCGCGCCGGAACTGCGGGTGCGGCCCCGGAGCCTGGTGGTCGCAACACCAGGACCGGTTCACACTCGGTGCGGCCGCTCCCCGCTGCCAGGCTGAGGGCATGACACAGCGCACCACTTTGATCACCGGAGCCACCCAGGGCATGGGCCGAGGCCTGGCACTCGACCTCGCGGCGCGGGGCGGGAGGCTCCTGCTGCACGGCCGCGACCGGGAGCGCCTCGACCGCGTCGCCGCCGAGGTGCGGGCCGCCGCTCCGGGCACCACGGTCCGTACCTACCTCGCCGATCTGGGCGACCTCGACCAGGTACACGCGATGGCCGACCGGATCCGTGCGGCCGAGCCCCGGCTCGACGGGCTGATCAACAACGCCGTCGCCGGCGGCGGGGCAGAACCGCACAAACGGGAGGTCAGCGCCCAGGGCCACGAGTTGCGTTTCGCCGTGAACCACCTCGCCCCGTACGCCCTCACTCGCGGTCTGCTGCCGCTGCTCACCGCCTCGGTGCCGGCGCGGGTCGTCAACGTCGCCTCGATCGGCCAGGAGACCGTCGATTTCGACGACCTCATGCTGGAGCGGGACTACGAGGGGCTGCGCGCGTACTGCCGCAGCAAACTCGCCCTCATCATGGCGACGTTCCATCTGGCCGCCGAACTCGACGGCACCGGTGTCACGGTCAACACCCTCCACCCCGCCCACCTCATGGACACCGACGGGGTGCGCGAGTACGGCCTCGTTCCGGTGACGAGCGTCGAGGAGGGGGTGCGGCCGACCGTCAGGCTGCTGCTCGATCCGGGCCTCGCGTCCACCACGGGGCGCTACTTCGACCAGTTCACCGACACCCGGGCCCATGAGCAGGCGTACGACATCGCAGCCCGCGAGCGGCTGATGAGGCTGACCGACACCTTTGTGGGCCGTGTGCCGTCCCCGGCGTCCTCGGGCTGAACCGTACGGCCGGGCGCCACGTATGGGAGGAGGGCTGCTGTCGCACGGGGCCCCGTGACCAGGACGACGCACGAGACGGGTACGGGTGCGGGTACGGCATTGGGGGCCGGAGATGAGGCGGCATGGGCGGCGCGGCCTGCGGCGGATGGTTCAGCTGGGCGCTGTCGGAGGAGTGCTCTGCGGTGGGTTGATGGTCTCGAACGCCGTGGCGGGGCAGGCGCCGGCACGGCCCGCCGTGACGGCGGCCGAGTCCGCGCCCGACGGGCTCGGGACGCGGTTGGTCGCACAGCTGGGCCCGTCCCGTACCGCGGGAACCTGGATCGGTTCCGACGGGCGGCCGGTCGTCGCGGTGACCGACGAGGGCGCGGCCGACGAGGTACGGCGAGCCGGGGCCCGGGCCGAGGTCAAGCGGTACAGCATGCGGGACCTCCGATCGGCGACACGTGCCCTGGAGCAGGCTCCGCGTGTGCCGGGCACGGCGTGGGCGGTGGACTACTCCTCCAACCGCGTGCGGGTGTACGCGGACAGCACCGTCTCCGCCGGTGACTGGTCACGCATGTCACGCATGGCGGAACGGTCCGGGGGCGCCGTACACATGGAGCGGACGAAGGGCGCCTTCACCACCCGGGTGAACGGGGCCGCGCCCATCTTCAACGGTGGCGACCGCTGCTCCGCCGGCTTCAACGTGACCGACGGGAAGCAGAACTTCGTGCTGACCGCCGGTCACTGCGGTCCCGTCGGCACACCGTGGTTCGGGGACGTCGGGCGCGGCCGGCGGGTCGGCACCACGGTGGCGGGCAGCTTCCCGGGCGGCGACTTCTCCCTGGTGCGGTACGAGGGCGCCGACTCGTTCGACGGCACCAACGTCGTGGACATCGGGGAGGGCCGCGGGGTGCCGGTCATCGGTGCGGCCGATCCCGTGGTCGGCCAGCAGGTGTTCCGGAGCGGCAGCACCACGGGCCTGCGGTCCGGCAAGGTGACGGCGCTGAACGTGACGGTGAACTACCGCGAGGGGACGGTACGCGGCCTGATCGAGACCACGGTGTGCGCGGAGCCCGGTGACAGCGGCGGTCCGCTGCTCGCGCAGGGCCTGGCGCTCGGGGTGACCTCCGGCGGCAGCGGGGACTGCAACACCGGAGGAGTGACGTTCTTCCAGCCGGTCACGACGGCGATGGAGGCCCTCGGCGTACGCGTCATCGACGGCAACACCGCGATGAGGCGGCAGGGCGCCGCGCCGCCGCCTCCGCCGGCGCCCGCCGAGGCGGTGCCGGGCACCGCCACGGTGCCGGGGGCGGCACGGAGCGGCGTCACCGGGATCGTGGACTACCAGCTGTTCGTGCCAGGTGTCGGGGTCATCGCCGTCAGCGTCCTGGTGCTGCTGGGCGTGCGCCGGCTGTGGTCGGGGCGAGCGGACCGGGAGGACTTCCGGGCGCACTACGCCCAGAGCTGGGGCTGACCGGGGCGCGCCGCCCGGAGCCGGCCGCGGCGATACTGTCGGCATGCGTTTCGAGCAGGTGTTCATCTACGCGTGGCGGGACGACCCGGAGGCACGGGGCAGCTCGGCGCTGTCGGTGGCGTACGAGCCGTCGGAGACGGGCCGGCGGTGGCTACTGGTGGCCGCCCTGCCCGACTTCAGCGAGCTGCTGCCCTTCGACGACGCCTCACACGTGCGTGAGTTCGCCCAGGCGGTTCTGGAACTGCCGCCGAGGGCCGGGTTCTACGAGCGGGACCTCGAACTGTCGGAGACCACCACCCGGACCATGGTCTCGGGCCCCATGGAGGAGGTGCGTTTCGCCACCCTCTCCGTGGGGCGCGACCCGTCCGACGGGTTCCGGCCGTACCTGTCGTACCAGTCGTACTTCGCCTTCTCCGGCCGGCCCGACATGACCTCCCTCGGTCTGCAGGTCTACTGCGACGACGTCGACCTCGGCCGGTTGCGGGCCGAGGCCCTGCGGCTGCTCGGGGCGCTCGACGAGGCATGAGACGCGGCCCCGCCCGTCAGGCCCCCGGTCATGGGAGGGACGGGGAGTACAGGTCGATCCAGAGCGCGAGGTCGAGGGCGCGTTCCAGGCCGCGGCGCGACGCCTGTGTGGTGAGCGGGGCGTCGGACTCCGCGACGGCCCTGAGCCGGTCCCGGTCGACGAGGTCGAAGACCGGGTGCCCGGGGCGGGCGAGCAGCGCGCCGGCGTGGTCCCGCAGGGCGCTCGCGTACTTCGGGTCCTGCGTGGAGGGGTAGGGGCTCTTGACCCGGTCGTACACGGACCGGGGAATCACATCGGCGGTCGCCTCGCGGAGCAGGCTCTTCTCGCGGCCGTCGAAGGACTTCAGTGACCAGGGCGTGTTGTACACGTACTCGACGAGCCGGTGGTCGCAGAACGGGACCCGGACCTCCAGTCCCACGGCCATGCTGGCCCGGTCCTTGCGGTCGAGCAGGAGGCGTACGAAGCGGGTGAGGTGCAGATGGCTCATCCTGCGCATCCGGTACTCGAAGTCGCTCTCGCCGTCGGGACGCTGGACGCGGGCGACGGCGCCGCGGTGGTGGTCCCTGATGTAGGTGGGCAGGTCCAGTGCCGCGGCGATGTCGGGCCGCAGCAGCGAGGCGTCGTCGCCGAACTGCTCGGCGATCCTGACCAGCCAGGGGAAGGTGTCAGCGGTGCGGGCCTCTTCGTCGAAGAACTGCAGGTAGCCGCCGAAGAGCTCGTCGGCCGACTCCCCCGACAGCGCCACGGTGGAGTGTTCGCGGACCGCCCGGAACAGCAGGAGCAGGGAGGTGTCCATGTCGCCGAAGCCCATGGGGATGTCCCGGGCGCGGATCATTGCCGCGCGGACACCGGGTTCCGCGAGCGCCTGGGAGTCCAGGACGATGTCCTGGTGGTCGGTGGGGGTCAGCCGGGCCACGTCGTGGACGTAGGGCGTGTCGGCGGTGCCGCGCAGTTCGTCGGCGACGAAGTTCTCGGCCTGGCCGAGGAAGTCCACGGCGAAGCTGCGGACCCGATCGCCGTCCTCGGCGAGCCTGCGTGCCGCGAGCCCGGTCATGGCGGAGGAGTCGAGGCCGCCGGAGAGCAGGGTGCACAGGGGTACGTCCGAGACGAGCTGGCGGCGGACAGCGTCGTCGAGGAGTTCGCGCACCCGGGCGACGGTGGTGTCGCGGTCGTCCTCGTGCGGGCGTGTTTCGAGCTGCCAGTAGGTCCGGGAGCGCAGGCCGTCCCGGTCGACCGTGACGACGGTGCCGGGCTCGACCTCGTTCATCCCGTCCCACACGGCGTGTCCGGGCGTTTTGGCCAGGGCGAACATCTCCCGAAGGCCGTCGAGACCGACCGTGCGGCCCCCGCGGGGGTGGGCGAGGATCGCCTTCGGTTCGGAGCCGAACAGGACGCCGTCGGGGATGCGCCGGTAGTAGAGCGGCTTGATGCCCATGCGGTCGCGGATCAGGGTGAGCCGCCGGTCGCGCTCGTCCCAGACGGCGAAGGCGTACATGCCGTTGAGCCGTTCGGCGACGGAGGCTCCCCACCGGAGGTAGCCGCGCAGGACGACCTCGGTGTCGGAGTCCGTGGTGAAGTGGTGGCCGAGAGCGCGGAGTTCTGCGCGGAGTTCCGTGTAGTTGTACGTCTCGCCGGAGTAGACGAGGGCGACGGTGCCGCCGTCGGTGGACGCGGTCATCGGCTGCCGGCCGCCGGGGAGGTCGATCACGGCCAGCCTGCGGTGGCCGAGGGCGGCGGGACCGGCGGCCCAGACGCCGCGGTCGTCCGGTCCGCGGCAGGCCATCGTCTCGGTCATGGCGTCCAGGGTGTCCCGCTCGTGGCGCAGGTCTCGGTCGAAGGAAATCCAGCCGGTGATGCCACACATGGCTCCTCCTGTCCTCCGGCCGGGCAGGGGACGGTGCGCCGACCGGAACAAGTTGTATCCAGCACCTACCTTGTGATCGTCGGGTATACGGGAGGAGGCGGTCAATGCGGCGATCCGTCACCACCGCGGTGAACGGCGTTTCCCGGCCGTGCCGTTCAGCCGCCGATGAGGCCGATGTTGTGGAGGTAGACGGCCAACACGCCCGCGACGCAGGCCAGGGTCACCCATGAGGCGAGGCCGGTGTGCCGCCCGCGGCGCCGTGTCCGTGCGGCTCGCGCGGGACGGCCGGTGCGGAGCGCGCGCTTTGTGCGCGTGACGCGTTCACGCCGGGGGGCGGTGCGTCTCTTCTGTCCTGATCCCGCCTGGGGCGACACCGAGACGGGCTCGTCGGCCGCCTCGGCGAGCAGCCGGCGGCAGACGGTGGCGAGTTCGGCGGTGGTGAACGAGTGCGAGGCCAGCGCTTCGGAGCGGGCGGGCGCTGTCGTACCACCGTCGAGGAGGCGGCCGGCACGCAGGAGGATCTCGTCCCGGCCGCCCGCCGGCTGGAGGCTGATCCAGCGGCGGACGTGCTCGCCCCGGATGACGACGCCGCCGGAACGTTCGCGGTAGACCGTGTGCTCGCGCCACAGCAGGCGGGCCAACTCCGTTGCCGTGTCGCGCAGTTGGGCACTCATGCCGTTCCCCCTCATTCGTACGGCTGTTTGACCAGGCACGCACTTTAGCGCCAGGGCCACGACAAGGCCGCGCCGGGTGGGCGCATGCCACCCGGGTACATGCCCCAGGAGCCCTCGGCCCTGTCCGGGCGATCTTTGAGGACAAGCCCACGGCGTCGGATGCGGTGGATCGCAAGGCGCCGGATCGCTCTCGTACGGGGCGTACTCGGGCGAATCCGGCAACGCGGCGAGGTGCCGTGGCCGGCGTTGCGGGCCGAGAAAATCGCCCGCACAGGGCCTAGGAGGGAGCGGGGCTGGCGTGGAGGTGTTCCAGACGGCGCTGGAGCGCCCCCACTGCGCCGCGCTGCCGTCCGGGGACGCGCCGGCGCAGGGTGATCAGGGCGGGGGCCAGGGCACGGGCCGTCTGCGGGTGGCGCAGTTGCTCCCACTGGTGGTGGGCGCGGTCGACGGCGGCCTCGACATCGGGGTCGTCGTGGGTCTGCAGGCGTTCGAGACGCGCGTGTGCCGCGGCCATCCAGAGCTGGCAGCTCCGGGCGTGGTCCTGGGCGAGCCGGGCGAGGTCGGCGCGCACCTCCAGCCAGTGAATGGCCTGCGGCGAGCCGGGGCCGTGTGTGAGGACGGCCTGCCGCTCCCAGGCACCGGCGGCGGCTTCGGCCTGGTCATGACGGCCGGACCGGGCGGCGGCGAGGATCGCCGGGTGGGGATCGGCGGGCGCCGCCGCGGTGTCCGCGGACACGACGCCGGCCGGAGCCGTGGACCGGGAGGGACCGGGCGCGGCGGACGGGTTGGGCGCGGTGGGCGCGGTGGTGGGCGCCGTGGGGGCGAGGAGCAGCCGGCTCTCGCCCTCGGTCTGGGCGGCGGCCTGTTCGTGGAGAGCGGCCGGTGCGGGGCGTGCCCCGCTGCGCCAGATCGCCGCACACGCCTTGAGGTAGACGGGATGGGCGGTGGTGCGGCGTGGCGGGGGCGGCACGATTCGGCCGTACAGGGCCACTCCGGGGCCGGGGCTGAGCGCGGCGCCGCGAGAAGGCGAGACGGTCAGCCGCTCCCAGGCGGCGGCGTCGGCGACGAGGTCGAGGACGAGGGTGGTGCTGCCCGCGGGGCGCGGTTTGAGCTCGGCGGCGAGCCAGTGCCAGGGCAGGGCGGTGTAGCGCAGGGTGGTGGGCGTGCTGCGGGCGAGCGCGAGGTGGGGCTGGTGCTGCTTGTGGTCGAGGTGGAGCTGACCGGTGAGGTAGAGCGCCAGGGGCCCGGGGGCGGCGGCCGCGGCCCGGAGCCGGGTCAGAACCGCCTGCGGGTCGATCGGATCGGCCAGTTCCACCAGGGTGGCGGCTTCGGTCCCGGTCAGTGCCCCGGGCGGTACGGCGGCGAGTTGCGGCAGTACCGACACCGCGTCGATCAGTCGTCCCTTGCCGACCGGTGCGGCCGCCAGCACGAGTGCCGTGCCCGTCATGTTCTGCCCGTTGATCACCACCCGAGCACCGTAGCCGCTTCCCGGGCGGGTGGGGGCGGTGAGGGCGGAATCACGGCCGGGCACGGTCCCGGCCCGTCACCGGCGCGGTGGCAGCAGGTGGAGGTCGATTCCGGTCAGCGCTCCCCCGTCCACCTCGACGGTCATGTAGGTGCAGTGCGGCTGGCGTCTGCGGTCGGTGGGAGAGCCGGGGTTGAGCAGGCGCAGCCCGCCCGGCGCGGTGGAGTCCCACGGGATGTGGCTGTGGCCGAAGACCAGTACGTCGAGGTCGGGGTACCGTTCCGCGCAGCGGCGCTCGCGCCCCTGGGCCGGGCCGGTCTCGTGAACGACGCCGAAGCGCAGTCCGCCCAGCTCGGCCCGGGCCGACTCGGGCAGACGCGCCCGCAGTTCGGGGCCGTCGTTGTTGCCGTACACGGCGATCAGCCGTCCGGCGCGGGCCTCCAGCAGGTCGAGGGTGGCGGTGTCCACCCAGTCGCCGGCGTGCAGGACCACGTCCACCCGTTCGATCTCCCGCAGCAGCTCCGCCGGGAGTCGTTTCGCACGCTTGGGCACATGGGTGTCGGAGGTCAGCAGGAGGCGCACGACGGGGTGCTCGCATCTCGACGGGCCGCGGGGGCACGGCCCCTTGTCAGTGGCGGCGGAAGGGCACGTGGCCGAACCGCGCACGCCAGGAACCGGGCGGCGGGTGCGCCCGCCAGCCGCGGTCCCATTCGGCCCGGTCGGAGTCGGCGGAGGAACCCGGGCGGTCCGTCGCACCACGGCAGGCGAGCGCGGACAGAACGGCGGTGATCGCGGCGAGTTCGGCCGCGGTCGGCGATCCGTGGACTATGCGCAGATGGTGGGACATGACGTCAATGGTCATGCCCTGCGGAGGCGCCGGCATCCGCGGATCGCCCGTCCGGACCGGCACGCGCGTTCGACGGGCCGCGGGTCGTCAGCGCTCACGGCGGACTTGTCACGGACCGTACGGGTCGGGCGTGTTGCTCCGGACGGGTGACGGACCCCGGTGCGGGGCGCACGGGGCGTCCGCGCCGCCGCGCGCCGGGGCTCCGGTCCGACGCGCCGGGGGCGTCCGGCGCACGGGGGCCTCCGGCCCGGCGCCGGGGGCAGGCCGGCGCGCCTCCCCCGGCTGTCCGGCGGTCCTCGACGCGCGCCGTCAGCGGTGATCGGTGATCCTGCGTGGAGACGGGAGGGGAGAACCGACGCATCCGACCGCCTCTTCGCGGAGGGAACACCCATGCTGGACGAGTCGGCCGCCGCCGCGCCACCCCCGGTCCGCGAACGGCCCGCCCCCGACCCGCACGGGGCCGACGTCGACCCGGTTCTCGCGGAGCTGATGTGCGAGGGGCCCGTCACCCGGATCGAGCGGGCGGGCGGTGCGGGCCGGGCCTGGCTGGTGACGCGGTACGACGACGTCAGGACGGTCGCCGGCGATCCGCGCTTCGGCCGGGGACCCGCCGTCACGGACGGTGTGACGCGACGGTCCGCGCACCGCGTCCCCGTCGACGACGCGGTCGGTGCCGGGGACCGTCCCGACCACAGCGGGCCGTGGCGCGCGGTGGCGCCGGCGTTCACCACCGCGGGTGTGGAGCGGCTGCGCGACCGGGCGCGGGAGACGCTCGACGAGCTGGTCGACGTTGTGCTGCGCGACGGCCCGCCCGCCGACTTCGCGGAGGGTCTGTTCGGACCGTTCCCCATCGCCGTCGCCTGCGAGCTGATGGGTGTGCCGGAGGCCGACCGGCCGCGAATGCACGAGTGGACGCGGTTGTCGGCCCTTTCGTCCACGCGTGGCGCGGAGCGCGGTCGCCGGGCCAGGGAGGAGATGTGCGCCTACTTCGCCGCGCTGCTGGGGAAGCGGCGTGCCACGGGCGGGGAGGACGTCATCGGCCTGCTGGCCACCGCGCTCGCGACCGGGGAGCTCACCGAGTCGGAGGCGGTGGGTCTGTCCCTGCTGATCCAGACCGGCGGCGAGGCCGTGACCCACCACGTCGGCACCGTGCTTTTCGTCCTGCTCACCCACCCGCGGCACCTGGAGCGGCTGCGCCGGGAGCCGGCTGCCCGGCCCCGGGCCATCGAGGAGTTGCTGCGCTACATCCCGCACTTCGCCACGGGGGGCCTGCCACGGATCGCGCTGGAGGATGTGTCGGTCGCCGGTGTGCTCATCCCGGCGGGCGACACGGTCCACGTCTCCTGGGCGGCGGCCAACCGTGACCCGGAGGTGTTCGCCGCGCCCGGGGAACTCGACCTCGGCCGCAGTCCCAACCCCCATGTCGCGTTCGGGTACGGGCCGCACCTCTGCGTGGGCGCCATGCTCGCCCGGCTGCAGTCCGAGCTGCTGGTGGACGCCGTGGTCGACCGCTTCCCCGGCCTCCGGTTGGCCGTCCCCGCCTACGAGGTGCCGTTCCGGCGCGGCGCGCCCGTCCGCGGCCCCGAGTCGCTGCCGGTGACATGGTGACCGCAGACCGGACCGAGCGCGGCGGTGTTCGCGGGCGCGTCCCCGGCGCGGACCGGTAACCGGCCTCGGCACGCACCGGGTCCGTCATGGGCCGGGGCCGCCGCGGTCCGGGTCCGTCATGGTCCGGTTCGTCATGGTCCAGGTCCGCCGTTGTCCGGGCATTCCCCGAGGGGCGGGCCGGTGTCGTGCGACCCCGGCCCGCCCTCGTGACGTGGTGATGCGGACCGCCGGGCGCCGGTGGGCCCGGCGAGTCCGCGGCACTTGCCGACGCGTCAGGCGGAGGCGGGGAAGCGCTCCCACACGCGGTGTCGGCCGAGCATGTCGACGATCCGGCCCAGCACGGCCTCCCCGCTGTCGCCGGTCGCCACGCCCGGTGCCCCTGCCGGCACTCCGGCCGCCTCCAGCACGGACTCCGCCCCGTCCCAGCCGCCGACGGCCTTGGCGTGCCGGAACGCCTCGGAGAGCATGAGCAGCACACGGGGGTCGGTGGTCGCGCCGGCCTGTGCCGCGTCCCCGGCCTTGGCGTCCCGTGCGCCGTAGGCGTCGTCGCCGTGGCCGGGCACGCCGGCCAGGAGCAGGGCGTCGAACTCGACGGAGCGGGCGGTGGCGAAGGTCCGCTGGACGACGATGGGCCGGTCGCCGTCCCCGCCGAGGTCGCCCCCCGACGGTGCGATGACGAGGGGGACCATCCCGCCGTCGAGGACCGCCCGGCGGACGGCCCGCACCCCGTCCAGGTTGCTGTTCTCGTCGGCGACGATCCCGATGACCCGGCCGTCGGCGGGCCACGTCTCACCGATCTGGGAGAGTGCGGGGCTCGGTTCGACGGGCGCGAGGGGCTCGGAGGCCTTGGGGGCGGGAAGGCCGAGCCCGGCCGCGACCTGCTCGCACAGCTGTGGGTCGATGTTGGCGAGCACCTGCAGGGCCCGCTCCTTGATGGCCTTCTCGTAGCACTTGCCGAGCTCGAAGGTGTAGGCGCCGATGATGTGCTCCCGTTCCGGGGGCGTCATGCTGAGCCAGAACCGGCGCGGCTGGCTGAAGTGGTCCGAGAAGGAGGCGGGCGCCTCGCGGACCTTCTCGGTGGCCGGGATCTCCCGCGGCACCTCGACGTACGCCGCCGTGTCCGGGCCCGCCAGGAAGGGACAGCCCCCGTCCAGGGAGTTGGGACGGTAGGGCGCCACTCCGGTGTGGACGGCCGTCTGGTGCATGCCGTCGCGCAGCATGTCGTTGACGGGAGCGTGCGGGCGGTTGACCGGGATCTGGGCGAAGTTGGGCCCGCCCAGCCGGCTGATCTGGGTGTCGAGGTAACGGGGGCCAGTTCCTCGGGAACGATGTTGGTCGGGTCGAGCAGGTCGATGCCCTCGAAGGTCTGCTCAGGGGTGTCGGGGAACGTCTGGATGCCCAGTTCCCACTGCGGGTACGCACCGGCCTCGATGGCGTCCGCGAGGTCGCGGCGGTGGAAGTCGGGGTCCATGCCGTTGATCATCTGGGCTTCCTCCCAGACCAGGGAGTGCACGCCCAGCCTGGGCTTCCAGTGGAACTTCACCAGGGTCGTGGCGTCTTCCTCGTTGACCAGGCGGAAGGTGTGGACGCCGAAGCCCTCCATCATGCGGAAGGAGCGCGGGATACCACGGTCGGACATGTTCCACAGCGTGTGGTGGGTGGCCTCGGTGTGCAGGGTGACGAAGTCCCAGAAGGAGTCGTGGGCGCTCTGGGCCTGTGGGATCTCCCGGTCGGGGTGGGGTTTTCCGGCGTGGATGATGTCGGGGAACTTGATCGCGTCCTGGATGAAGAAGACCGGGATGTTGTTGCCGACCAGGTCGAAGGTGCCTTCGGTGGTGTAGAACTTCGTCGCGAACCCGCGTGTGTCCCGCACCGTGTCCGAGGAGCCGCGCGAGCCGAGGACGGTCGAGAAGCGGACGAACACCGGCGTGGTGACGTCCTTCCGCAGGAACGCCGCCCTGGTGACGGTGGCGGCGGTGCCGTAGCCCTGAAAGACACCGTGGGCGGCCGCACCGCGGGCGTGGACGACCCGTTCGGGGATCCGCTCGTGGTCGAAGTGCATGATCTTCTCGCGCAGGTGGTGGTCCTGCAGCAGTACCGGGCCGCGTGGACCGGCCTTGAGCGAGTGGTCGGTCTCGTGGAGCCGGACGCCCTGGGCGGTGGTGAGGTAGGCATCGCCCTGCGCCATCCGCGACGGCTCCGCGCCCGTCGCCAGGCCGGTGGGACCGACCGTCGCGGGCCCGCGCTGGTCCGGTTTGGGCGGGAGGGGCCCGCGCGGCTCGGTCGGCTCCTCGACCTGGGGCGGCTCGGGAGCGGGGGCGCCGGGGATGTCGGATTCGGGCATGGGGTCTCCTCCGTGCTCGGGACAGCAACTCCACAGCCATGACCGTCGCGGGACGGGGCGAAACGGAACCGCCGGGGACGTCCGTCCATCGGCACACCTGCGTGCGGTGCCTCGCGTCCGCTCCGCGCACGGTCACGGCGGCGCGGGTACCCGGCTTTGGCTGCAGGATGCATTGATATGTGGCCGGCTCAGCGCTCCAGTTCCTTGTGGGCGCTCTCCGGCAACCGCACGTAGACGACGGACGAGACCAGGCAGAGGGCGGATACGTACCAGGGGAAGAGTTCCGGCCGGCCCAGTTCCTTGAAGAGGGTGGCGACATAGGGTGCGGTGCCGCCGAAGAGCGCGACGGTGAGGGAGTAGGGGAAGCCGATTCCCGCGGCGCGTACCCGGGCGGGGAAGATCTCCGCGTTGACGGCCGCGGAGATGGAGGTGAAGCCGGTGAGGAGCACCATGCCGGCGCACTGGACGAGCAGCAGGGAGGTGAAGGAGCCGCCGATGGAGCGCAGCAGGGGGACGCTCAGCAGGGCGAAGCCGACGCCGAAGAACAGCAGGAGCGGCTTGCGGCCGTAACGGTCGGAGAGCAGTCCGCCGAGCGGCTGGAGCAGCGCGAAGAAGGCCAGCGCGAGCGTGCCGGCGAGCAGCGCTTCGGCCTTGCCGGTACCGGCGTTGAGTTCGGCGTAGAGGGGCAGGTAGGACGTCCAGGTGTAGTAGGCGATGGTGCCGCCGGCGGTGATGCCGCAGATCAGCAGGGACTGGCGGGGGTGGTGGCGCAGGGCGTCGAAGAGTCCGGGGCGCCGCCGCGGGCCGGTCGCTCCGGTGGTGTCGAGCGTTTCCCGTGCCCCGCGCCTGATCCAGAAGCCGACGAGGCTGAGGGCGGCCCCCAGGGCGAACGGCACGCGCCAGCCCCAGCTCTCCATGGCACCGTCGCCGAGAGTGGCGACGAGGGCCGCGGCCACGCCCGACGCGGCGAGCTGACCGACGGTGGTGGAGACGTACTGGAAGCTGGAGAAGAGTCCTCGCCGGCCGGGGCCCGCGGATTCGACGAGGAAGGTGGTGGAGGCGGCGAACTCACCTCCGACGGACAGGCCCTGGAGCAGTCGGGCGATGACCAGGACGACCGGCGCGAGTAAGCCCGCGGAGGCGTACGTCGGGGTGAGTCCGACCAGGAGGCTGCTGCCGCCCATCAGGAGGATGGTGACGGTGAGCGCGGCACGCCGGCCGTGCCGGTCGGCGACGGCGCCCATGAGCAGTCCGCCGACGGGGCGCATGAAGAAGCCGACGGCGAAGACGGCGAACGTGGACAGCAGGGGGACGAGGGAGTTACCCGAGCTCGTGGGGAAGATCTGGCCGGCGATGTAGGTGGCGAGGAAGGTGTAGGCGTACCAGTCGTACCACTCGACGGCGTTGCCCACCGAGGCGGCGAGCAGCTGTCGTGCGGGGCGCGGGGCCGGGACGGATGCCTGGGTCCGGGAGTGTGCCTCTGTCATGATCACGGCCTTCCCCAGGCCCGCAGTGCCGTACACGTGTGCTGTGTTACGGGTTCGTGAGGCCTGAGGCCGCCCTGAAGCCCTCGTCGCCGAGGGCGGTCCGCACGGCCGCTGTGATCCTCTCGACGTCGCCGCGCTCCTCCGTGGGGAGAGGCGCTCCCACCGAGGCGCGGGTGCGGGCGGCGTCGCCGAGCAGCCTCACCGGCCCGGCCGGCCAGACTCAGCGCGCCCGCCGTTCCTTCCAGGGCCAGGGCGACCGCGTGTGGGTCGCCGGTGCCGCGGGCCGCCGCCAGACCCTCGGTGTGCAGACGCAGGGCCGATTCGGCGTCGCCCCGCTGCTCGGCCGCGAAGCCGAGCTCGGCCAGGATCAGGGCGGTCCCGTTCGCGGCGCCGAAGCGGCGGTTCCAGGTGAGCCAGGGGCGCGGATACGCCTCGGCCTCGTCCAGCCGCCCCTGCCGCCGGGCCCCGAGGGCGAGGCCGATCTCGGCGAACTCCTGGGCGGGCCGGTCCCCGTGGGCGAGGCGAGCCGCCGGCCCCGTTCGTGGAGTTCAGCGGCCCGCTCGTGGTCGCCGGTCAGCAGGCGATCCTGCCGGGCTCCGAGCACCGGGTGGACGCCTCGGTCCACAACCCGAGGCCCTCGGCGATCCGTAGACCGTCCCGGTGCGGGTTCTCCGCCTCCTGGTGGTCGCCCTCGATCTCGGCGAGCCGGCCGAGGAAGGCGGTGGCCTGCAGCCGGCCCCAGTCGTCGCCGGCCTCGCGGAACAGTCGCAGGCTCGTTTCGGCGTCCTGCCGGGATGCGGCCGGCTCGCCGCGGGCATGGCGCTGCACACCGCGCACGCTCAGGGCCGCCGCGATGCCCCTCCGGCCAGTCGATCATCGCCCGGAGGGTCCGCTGCCGGCCAGGGCGTCCCGGCGGCCGCCCGTCAGGAGTCCGAACCGGTCGTCGAGGCGCTCGGCGAGTCCCGCCGCGCCCAGCACCCGGATCCGGGTGGAGGCGAGTTCGAGTGCGAGGGGGATGCCGTCCATGCGGCGGCGGATGGTGGCCACCGCCTCGGCGTTGCCGTCCGAGAGCGCGAAGCCGGGGGACGCGGCGGCGGCCCTCGCCACGCACAGCCGGGCCGCGCCGGCGCGGCCCACCTCACGCGGTACCGCGCCGGTTCGGGCAGGTCCAGCGGCGGTACGGGCCACAGCTGTTCGCCCGCTATGCCCAGCGGCTCACGGCCGGTGGCCAGGAGGTGTACGTGCGGCGCCGCGCGCGGGAGCAGTTGGGCCAGGTGCGCGACCGGTTCGACAACTCGCTCACCCCGACGGCCCCGGTGTCACGGACACCGGGGCCGTCGGGGTGAGCACCTCAGCTCATGGGATCCATGGTCGGTCCTCCGCGGCCGCGGGCACGACCAGGACGAAGGTCGGACATGCGACGGTCGGACACCGCGGCCATGGCCCCGCCGAGCAGCAGCGCCACGCATCCGACGATGACGTTGTTGACCACGCTGCGGGTGGTGTCGACGTTACCGGCCACGACCCACGGGGAGATGATCGTCCATGCCCCGATGGCGATGCAGCACCAGGCCATCGCGTGGGTGCGCTCGTATGCCGAGCCGAATCCGCCCATGCACAGCGCGTAGGCGATGCCGGTGATCAGGTTCGTCACGGCGAGTGTGGTCAGGCCGTTGAAGCCGACGATCCACGGCGAAGCCGCCAGGTACAGACCCGTGAGCAGGGCCAGTGTCTCTATCGCCTGGGCACGAGGGGTGCTGGTTGCCCGTTCGAACCGGGAGCGCATCTCGGCAAGATCGGGGTGTTGCTCGATGCTCGGATGGGTGGTCATCGTGGGCCCGCCTCCTGTGGAAGACTTTATCCGCCCTTTAACCCCATATAACTCCCTCCGTGCCATTTTGGTCAATATCGAAAATATCTCGGCTTTTCCGCACTCTCCCGGCCCCTCTCCCGGCCTCGCTCGTTGATCACAGGCGCGATCAGCGCTCGACGGGTTTCGAGAGGGGCACCATGAATCTCCGCCGCACCGCGACGACGGCGGCCGCAGCCGCCGGCGCTCTGCTGAGCGCCGGGGCCATGTCCGCCCAGGCCACGGCCGCCGAGGCCGCCGGGCCCGGGCAGGGGCAGAAAGAGTCCGTCGCACTCGTCAAGCACGACCGGCTGACCCCGTCGTCGATGGTCGGCTACCTGCTGCCCGAAGAGGAGTGAGCCGAGGAGGCCAGAACGGCCGACGCCGGGGGCAGCATGCGGACCGGCTCGGTGCCGGCGTCGTTGTGGCGCACGGCCCAGTTCTCCAGCGCCACGCGGCAGGCGTGGTCGAGATGGCGCAGCCCTGACAGGTCCAACTCGATGGGCCTGTCCTGCGGCAGGCCCTCCAGTTCCTCCAGGATGCGCGGCAGCCGCAGGAACGTGGCGTTGCCGGTGATGGTCGCCACCAGCCGTCCGCCGGTGAGCTCCCGCACCTCGACGTGGAGGTGGGAGGTCTCCCAGGCGGTCTTGCACACGGCCAGCAGCAGACCCAGCAACACGCCCTCGAAGAGGTTGGTGACCACGACAGCCACCGCGGTGACGGCGAGGATCACCGCCTCACCGCGGTGTTCCCGCCACAGCGGAGCCAGTTCCCTGACGGGAACGAGCTTGCAGCCGGCGTGCACCAGGACACCGGCGAGCGCCGCCAGCGGGATGACACCGATCGCAGCCGGCAGCAGCGCGGCGAACAGCAGCAGCCACAGGCCGTGCAGCACACGTGAGAGCGAGGTGCGCGCCCCGGCCTGCACGTTGGCGGCGCTGCGCACGATGACCGCGGTCATGGGGAGGGCCCCGAGTGCCCCGCAGAGCGTGTTGCCCACGCCCTGGGCCATCAGCTCCTTGTCGTAGTCGGTGCGCGGACCGTTGTGCATGCGGTCCACGGCGGCCGCGCTGAACAGGCTCTCGGCGGAGGCGATGAGGGTGAACGCGAGGACCGTGCCGATCATCGCGATTCCGGCGAGATCACCGAAGTCCCCGAGCCCGGGCGGCTGGACGGCTTCCAGCAGCCCTTGGACCTGGACCTTGGCGACGGGCAGCCCGAACAGCGCGGTCACGGCGGTGGCCAGCGCCACGGCGACCAGCGGGCCGGGGACGACGCGGAGCCGGGCGGGCACGCGCGGCCACAGCACGAGGACGGCCACGGTGCCGGCACCGACGAGGAACGCGGTCAGCGCCGTGCCGGCGGAGAAGACGCTCTGGACGAGACCCGGCAGTCCCGCGATCTTGCCGGGTCCGCCGGACGGCTGAGCGGTGTCGGCCATCGCGTAGACCTGTCCGAGCACGAGGACCAGGCCGATGCCCGCGAGCATGCCTTGGACCACCGCCACGGAGATGGCCCGGAACCAGCGACCGAAACGCAGTGCGCCGAGGGCGAGTTGCAGCAGCCCGGAAACGAGGACGATGACGCCGAGCGCACCGAGGCCGAATTCGCGCACGGCTTCGTACACCAGGACCGTCAGGCCGGCGGCCGGACCGCTGACCTGGAGGCTGCTGCCGGGCAGGGAGCCCACGACGAGACCGCCGACGATGCCGGTGATCAGGCCGAGTTCGGCGGGGACGCCGGAGGCGACCGCCACGCCCACGCACAGGGGCAGGGCGACGAGGAAGACGACGAGCGACGCGAGGAAGTCGCGGCGCAGCACGGAATGATCCTTCAGGAAGGTGAACATGGAGAGGGGTTCCCAGGTGGGTATGGTCCGCCGCGCTCGGCGGACGAGCGGAACGGGAGGTACGGGCGTGCGGTGGCCGCTCAGAGCGGCGTGAACTCGCCGCCCCGGTCCGGCCGGTGCGTGCTCACCGCTCCGGTGTCCACCTCGTAGTACCAGGCGTGGAGCCGGAGTCGACCCCTCGCGATCCGCTCCTGGACGGCTGGGTACCCGCGCAGGGCATCGAGCTGTGCGACGGCGTGGTCACGCACCGCCTGGGCGAGGTCCCGGCCCGCCGGGGGCTCGGGTACGGCTCGGTCCAGCCAGCCGCGCACGGCGGGGACGGCGGACAGGTCCTCACCCCGTACGAGGGCGCCGACGGCGCCGCAGTGCGAGTGTCCGCACACGACGATGTCACGGACCCCGAGCACGCGGACCGCGTACTCCACGGTGGCGGTCTCACCACTGGGGCGGTCGGTGTCGTAGGGCGGAACTATGTTGCCGGCGGTGCGGAGTTCGAAGAGCTCGCCGGGGCGGGCCCCGGTGATCAGCGAGGGGATCACCCGGGAGTCCGAGCAGGTGATGAAGAGGGCTTGGGGTGTCTGTCCTGCGGCGAGTTCGCGAAAATCCTGTGGCCGTCGGGCGACCCGTGCGGGGAACGTGCGAGCGTTGTCGATCAGCGACTTCATGGCGGCCTGCCTCCTGCGCTCCGGGTTGGGGCCGGGGCGCGGTGTGGTCGGTCATTGTCAGTGTCGGTGGGGGCTGCGGGGTCTCCGCAGACGCTGTGGGGGCGCACCGTGGCGCGGTGCCATTCGATCATGCACCACGGCCACCTCACCAACTTTGCCTGAACATTACCTTCTGGTGAAGAGCCCTGTGCGACGCGACGCCGCCCCCCGCTCACCCTTGTGTTGCCGTCATGTTTCAGCCGTGTTGACGACCGCCGACCCGCAACGTTCCACGCATCGTGCACATTTGAACCGGATCGGGCGAGCCCGCAGGGGCTGGTGGAACGGGTGGCGCACACGTAACGACCCCTCCGAAAAAGCGGTTTCACGTCAGCGCTTGAATGGCAGACAAAACCGAAAAGAGTCGCTGAATGTGCGTCATCAGCGGACGCGCGGCAGTGTGGCCTCCGCACCGAACCGAAATCGAGTGAGAGGTTCTCGCAATGCGTACACTGGTAAGGCGCGCCGTCGTTTGTGGTCTGGCTGCCGCGGCGACCCTGAGCCCCCTGACGGTGGCTCAGGCGGACACCCCGGAGCAGCGGCTCTACGCACCGTCGGCGCTCGTGCTGACGGTCGGTGAGGGCGAGACCGCCGCGACCGCGACGCCTTTGCGGGCAGTGACGCTCACCTGCACACCGACCCCTCAGGGGACGCACCCGGCACCGAAGGAAGCGTGTACCCAACTGCGTGCGGTCCAGGGTCAGTTCGACCGGCTCGGCGGTGACACCGGCCGACCGTGCATCAAGATTTACGCCCCCGTCGTGGTGACGGCACAGGGAACATGGGAAGGCAGGCGGGTTGACTTCGAGCGCACATATGCCAATTCCTGCGTGATGCACGCGGAGGGAATGAGCGTCTTCGCCTTCTAGAATCCCGGATTCCGTTCGGAACGCGAGGGGAATGAGTCCGGCCGGCCGCCGTCCGCCTCCCGCACCTCCCCCGCCCCCGGGTTCCACCGGCCCGCCCGGCCCTTTTCAAGGCCGGGCGGGCCGCCGTGTTTTGCGAACCGTGCCCGGCCGTTCATTTCAACGACCCGGTGTTTGTATACGATCGGACTGTGACGTCAGCAACGCCGCCCGGGGGACGGGGTTCGATTTCCTGACGTCGCCCTTCGTCGCCGGGTCGCCCCGCCCTCCCCGCGCTCCCTGCCGCACCGGTGGGTGGCGCGCGCTCCGCCGCCTCCCGACGGGTGACCGGTGTCCGAGGAGCGAAACACCCCGCCGACGGTGAAAATGGTCATGGACGAGGGAGCGCGACACGCGTACCGGCGGATCGTTTCGTACGGGAGAGCCGTGGACCTGGAGAGCGTCGCCGACGAACTGTACGGCCTGCGGCCCGATCGCTTCACCGCGGTCCGGAACCAGCGTGCCGCCGAAGCGCGCACGGCGGGTGACCGGGCTCTGGCAGAGGCCATCACGGCGCTGCGCCGGCCGACCCTGGCGGCCTACGCGAGCAATCTCCTCGTGCGGCACCAGCCCGACGAGGTCCGGTCCCTGGTGGGCCTGGGCGATGGCCTGCGCCGCGCGCACCACGAGCTGGACGGTGACCGGCTGCGGGAGCTCAGCCGGCGCCAGCACCTCGTCGTGCACGCGCTCGCCCGGCAGGCACGACAGCTGGCCGAGGAGGCCGGCCAGCCGGTGGGCGACCAGGTGCAGCAGGAGGTCGAGGCGACGCTGCACGCGGCGCTGGCGGACCCGGCGGCTGCCGAGGAGTGGGCGGCGGGCCGCTTGGCGAAGCCGTTGAGCGCGCCTGTCGGCTTCACCGCGGCCGCGGCCGGCACGGGCGCGGTGGCGGCACGGCCGGCCCGCCGCCCGGCGGACGCACGGCAGACCCCCGAGCGGCGCCCGGCACGAGAGCGGGCCGGGGAGCGGGCCCGCGGGCCGGAGCTCAGGGCGGAGGAACGGCGCGGGCGGGAGGCCCGCCGGGAAGAGCTGCGGTGGGAAGAGGCAAGGCAGGCGGAGGCAAGGGAGGCGGAGGCAAAGCGGGCGGAGCGCGTACGCGCCCGGGACGACGCCGAGCGGGAGGCGCGCGCACGCGACGAAGACCGGGCCCGGGCCCGGGCCGAGCTGGAGCGGGCGGAGGCGGAGCTGCGGGACGCCGGGGAGCGGGCCACGGCGCTCGCCCGCGAACTCGACCGGGCGAGGGAGGCACGGCGCACCGCGGAGACCGGTGTGCGGGAAGCACGGACCCGGGCCCGGGAGGCCGACCGGGTGGCCCGGCAGGCCCGCCGCCGCGCCGAGGACGCGGCGGCCCGTGCGGAGTGACTCACCCCACGGCTCCGGTGGTCCACGCCGCGACCGCGGGAATCCGCGGGGAGCGCGGCCGTCGGGCGAGCTGCTCAGGTCGTCGGCGCGGGTGAGAGGCGGCGGCTGGTTTCGTGGAGGTAGCGCACCTTGATGCGCAGGGACCACGGGTCGATCGGCTTGGCCAGCAGGTCGGCCGCGCCGAGCCGCATGGCGTCCCTGGACAGCGTGGAGTCGATGCCCATGCCGGTGACGAGGATGACGGGGATGATCCGGGTCTGTTCGAGGCGCTGCATGTAGAGCAGGACGTCCAGACCGCTCACCCCCGGCATGACCACATCGAGGACGGTCACCGCGATACCGCCGCGGAGCACGGCCTTCAGCGCCCCGTCCCCGCTGGTGGCCACCTCCAGGGGGTGACCGAGCGGCGAGAGCGCGCTCTGCAGAGCGAACAGGTTGTCCTCATGGTCGTCGACCAGCAGGATCTTGTCCGCGACGGCCATGGCTGCTCACCTCCGCTCGGTGGAGCCGGGCGGGCCGGGTGCTCGGCCACGCACACACCGCCCCCACGCCTCCAGCATGGGGCAGTTACGCCATCGGCGGCAGGTCGTCGGCCGGATGTCTCCCACGACTGGCCAGGATGCGCTGGCTCCGGACCAGGGTGCGGTGCACGGGCCGGGTGCTGCGCAGCGCCGCACGGGCGGCGTTGGCGCCGGGGGCGCCGTGCACGCCGCCGCCCGGGTGGGCGCCGGAGGAGGCCAGGTAGAGCCCCTGCACCGGGGTCTCGGGACGGCCGGTGCCGGGGACCGGGCGGAAGACGAGCTGCTGGTGGACGGCGGTGGTGCCGCCGTTGACCGCGCCGCCGTGGAGGTTGACGTCCATGGCCTCCAGGGTGGGCGGGGCGAGGATGCGGCGGGCGCGGACGAGCGAGCGGAATCCCGGCGCGAACCGTTCGACCTGGGCCTCGACCCGGTCCGCCATCGCCTCCTGGTCGTGCGGATGCCAGGCGCCCGTGATGCCGTCGTCGCCCGCGTCCCCGAGGACGTGGTGCGGGACATGGGTGTACGCCCAGGCCGACTCCGTGCCCTCCGGGGAACGGGACGGGTCCGAGGTGGTCATCTGGCCGAAGAGGAGGAACGGCCGGTCGGGCAGGTGGGCGGTGGAGAGCTGGGCGGCGAACCGGGTGAGTTCGTCCATGCCGTCGGCCAGGTGGACGGTGCCCGCGCCGACGGCGGCCGCGGCCGCCCAGGGCACGCGGCCCGACAGCGCCCAGTCGACCTTGAAGGTGGCCCAGTCCCACTGGAAGCGGCGCAGGTCGTCCAGGAGCCGGGCCGGCAGGTGCTGCGGTCCGACGAGGTGCCCGTACAGGGCGGGCACGGAGACGTCGGCCAGGACGGCGTGCCGTACCGGGACGGTCTCGCCCTCGGCCGTGCGGACCGCGACGGCCCGCCCGGAGCGTACGGTCACCTCGACGACCCGCTGTCCGCAGCGGAGCACCCCGCCGCGCCGCCGCAGGCGCTGGACGAGGGCCGCGGTGAGCGCTCCGGCACCGCCGACGGGCACGGGGAAGCCGACCGTCTGGCCGAGCATGGACATCAGCCAGCCGAAGCCGCCGCTGCCGGTGGCCTCGGGGACCAGATCGGCGTGCAGGGCGTTGCCGGCGAGCAGCAGCCTGCCCCCGTCGCCGCGGAACTCCTCCTCCCCCATGCGCCGCACCGGCAGCAGCATCGTGCGGGCCACCCTGAGACCGCCCGCGCCCCGCAGCCGGGCCAGTAGGCGGGCCGAGGCCCGCAGCGGCGGGAAGGGCGTGAAGAGGCCGTCGATGAGGTCCTTGCCCAGACGGTCCCACATGTCGCAGAGATGGTCCCAGGCGAGGCCGTCGCCGGGGGCGAACCCCTCCAGCGCGGCGCAGGTCTCGGCCCTGTTCCGGGCCAGCACGGCGCAGCGCCCGTCCGTCAGGGGGTGGGCCAGGACCTGTGGGGCATGGCTCCAGCGCAGCCCTTCCTCGTGCAGGTCCAGGCGGTCGAGGACGGGCGAGGCCGCGGCGAGGGGGTAGAAGGAGCTGAAGACGTCGTTGACGTAGTCGGGGTGCACCGCGCGGTCGCTGCGCACGGCGCCGCCCGGCTCGTCCTGGGCCTCCAGGACCTCGACGGACCAGCCCGCGTCGACCAGGATGTTCGCGGCGACGAGCCCGTTGGGGCCGGCGCCGATCACGATCGCGTCCGGGACCGTGTCCGGCTCGGGTTCCGAGACCCCCGCATGCGCCATCGCTCTGCCTCCCGATCACGGTCCCGGGGACGGGGACGGGGACGAGGCGGGGGACGCGTCCCGCTCGACCACCTCGGCGAGGCGCCGCAGCATGGTGTGGTGGCGCAGCTGCGCGAGTGCGTCGAACGCCGCGTTGTGCAGGGCGCCGCCCGGGCCGCGGAGCGGGTGTTCGTCGACGATGACGAGCGTCTCCTCGCCCCAGGGGCGGACCTCGACGGCGATCCGGGCCGTGCCGAGCGCGCCGCTGTTGGCCTCCAGTTCCAGACACCGGGGCGGGTCGTAGAGCCGTACGACGGTGTTGCCCTCGGCCGTGAGGGGCCCGAGGCGCACGGTGTACTCGATGGCGGATCCGACCGTCGGCCAGTCGTCGTCCTTGGGCCTGGACGAGGACGTCCCGACCACCCAGTCGCTGTAGCGCGTGCCGTCCTCGAGCACGGCCCACACCGCCTCGGGTGGCCTTCTGATCAGCTGGTGCCGCACGGCCATGGCTGCCTCCGTCGTCCGCCTGGCGGGAACGGACGGCGAGTACCCCGATTCCCCGGCCGGGAACGCGCGGCGCTCCGGCGTTCTCGCCCGCGCGGCGGCCCGGCGCGGCTAGGAGGTCTGCTCAGGGGTCTGCTCAGGGGTCTGCTCAGGGGTGGCTCAGTGGTGTGCGGAGGCCTCGTACAGCGCGTCCCAGAACATCAGCTCGTAGCTCTGCAGGAGCCGTCCGTACCGGTAGGCGTGCGACAGGGTGACACGCCGGTCGTCCAGCCCTTCCTGGACGGCGGCGAGCGCCTGCTCCCGCAGGGCGGGCGCGGGCAGGGCGAAGAAGTCGAGGAAGCCGCACGCCTCGTCGCCGAAGCCGTAGTGGTCACGCAGCGCACCGGCGATGGTGGCGCAGTAGCCGCTCCACGCGGCGAAGTTGGCGCAGACGGCGAGGACGACGTCGGCCGGTTCGCCGTTGAGGGCGAGCCAGGCCACGTACGCGGGGTAGGTCTGGCAGCCGGCCATCGGCTCGTAGGCCTCGGCCGTCACGTCGTCGAGGCCACAGCCCTCGAGCAGCGCGCCGAGGCGCTCGAGGGCGAGGGAGTCCCCCTCGGCGAGGGTGGTGAAGAACGCGGCGCCGTGCGGCCGGTCGGCGGTCCGGCTGGCCAGGTGGAGGAAGGAGCGGTGGTCGGAGACGACGATGTGGCGCTGCTCCATGGCGAGCGAGCCGAGGGCGATGCGGCTCGCGCTGCCCTCGGCGATGGCGGCCGCGAACCGGTTGGCCCCCTGGTGGGGGGCGAGTGCCTCGATCGTGGTCTCCAGGAGTTCCCGGGCCTGCTGGGTCATCGCCGTGCTCCTTAGGAGTGGTCCTGTGCAGCCAGCGTCGCACGCCCGGGTCCGGGCGGGGAGGCGAAGCCCCTGCCGGGCGGGCGCCTCCCGCCGGGGGACGGCCACGGGCCCCGGGCGCTCTCGTCACCCTGGGCGCTTTCGGTCGGGCGCCCGGGAGCGGGCGGCCGGGAGCGGGCAGCCGGGAGCGGCCGGGGGCACAGGCGCCTGCGGGTCAGGGGCGGTAGATCTCGCCGGGCTCGGCCTTGGCCGGAGCGAGCAGCTGCGGCACGGTGACGAAGGTGAAACCCCGCTTCTTCAGCTCGTCGATGATGCCGGGGACGGCCGGGACGGTGCCGTCGTAGATGTCGTGCAGCAGGATGATGCCGTCCTTCTCGGCGCCGTCGAGGGTGCGCTGCCGGATGAGGGCGGAGTCCGTGGTGGAGTAGTCCTTCGCGGTGACGCTCCACAGCACCTGGGCGAGCCCGAGCTCACGGCTGATCTCGGAGACGGTGTCGTCGGTGCGGCCCTGCGGCGGGCGCATCAGGGTGGGCCGGCGGCCCGTGAGATCGGCTATCGCGTCCTGGGTGCGGGAGAGCTCCTGGCGTATCTCGTCGGGCTCCAGGTCCGGCAGTATCCGGTGGCTCCAGGTGTGGTTGGCCACTTCGTGCCCTTCGGCGGCGATCCGGCGTACGACATCGGGGTAACGGTCGACGTGCTTCCTGCCCAGCAGGAAGAAGGTCGCCGGGACCTTCTTCTCTTTCAGGGTGTCCAGCAGCCGCGGCGTGTCCTTGCCGGGACCGGCGTCGAAGGTGAGGGCGATGCACTTCGCCCTCCGGCAGTCCACGGGCCCGGTTTCGCCCTTGGCGTCCTGGCGGGCGCTGCTGGGGGCGACGGTCTCCGCCGAACAGCCGCCGAGTGTCAGGACGAGCGAAACCGCCGCCAGAACAGCGGCGGCGGCGGTGGTGGTCCTGCGGCGGCGTCTCGCGGACTCGGAGCCGAACGGCATGGCGTGACTCTCCTTCGTTCAGGGGGTGGCGGGGCGGCCATGCCTCGCCCAGGACGTCGAGCGAAGGCGTGACCGGTCGATCCGACCCGCACTCTACACACGGTGTATACATGGAGTGCATAGTGGGGTGAGGAAAGCTCCGGGGAGGGGCCTCGGGGCGAGGTTTCCTGCCCTCGCATCAGGGAATTCGCGAACTTATGGTGCAAATCGGATACACGATGATGACCGAACAGGCAGGGCCCCGAGCCCTCGTCGACCACCTCGTCCAGGCCGAGGACGCCGGATTCGACTTCTCGGTCACCTCCGACCACTACTTCCCCTGGCTGCGCTCCCAGGGCCACTCGCCCTACGCCTGGGCCGTGCTCGGAGCGGCCGCGCAGGCGACCTCACGCATCCCGCTGATGACGTGCGTGACCTGTCCGACTCTGCGCTACCACCCGGCCCTGGTGGCCCAGAAGGCCGCGACGCTGCAACTGTTGTCGGGGGGCCGGTTCCGCCTCGGACTGGGGGCCGGCGAGAACCTGAACGAGCATGTCGTGGGCGGTGGCTGGCCGAGTGCCGACGTGCGGCACGAGATGCTGGAGGAGGCCGTGGAGATCATCCGCGCACTCCTCGGCGGCGGCCACGTCAACCACCGGGGCACCCACTTCGACGTCGACTCCGCCCGGCTCTGGGACCTGCCGGACGAGC
This sequence comes from Streptomyces sp. STAM6, assembly GCF_054963715.1. Taxonomy (NCBI): domain Bacteria; kingdom Bacillati; phylum Actinomycetota; class Actinomycetes; order Kitasatosporales; family Streptomycetaceae; genus Streptomyces; species Streptomyces sp. STAM6. Next base: position 146,097 of record NZ_JBUEFZ010000011.1, read on the forward strand.
CCCCGCCCATCGGTGTCGCCGTCTCCGGAGAGCAGTCCTGCGAGCTGGCCGGACGTCTCGCCGACCTGGTCATCGCCACTGAGCCGAAGGCCGAGCTGCTCACCTCCTTCGACCACCACGGCGGCCGGGGCAAACCGCGCGTGGGGCAGCTGCCCGTCTGCTACGACCCGGACAAGGACGCCGCGGTGCGCCGCGCCCACGACCAGTTCCGCTGGTTCGGCCTCGGCTGGAAGGTCAACGCGGAACTCCCGCACCCCGACTCGTTCGAATCTGCCACCCAGTTCGTGAAGCCCGAGGACGTGGCGGAATCCATCCCCTGCGGGGACGACCCGGACGACTTCGTGGCCGCGGTGAAACCGTACGCCGACGCGGGCTTCACCGAGATCGCCCTCGTGCAGATCGGCGGCGACTCCCAGCCGGACTATCTACGCTGGTCGGCGAAGACACTGCTGCCCGCACTGCGCGACGCGCTCGGCTAGGCGGGCCCACGCCCATGGGTACCGCGCGGACCGCCCGGGGGACGACGGCCCTCATCGTGATCGACATGATCAACACCTACGACCACGAGGACGCCGAGCTGCTGATCCCCTCGGTCCGCCAGACGCTGCCCGTCCTGGTGAACCTGCTGGGGCGAGCCCGGGACGCCGGCGTCCCCGTGGTGTACGTGAACGACAACTTCGGTGAGTGGCGTTCGCACCACGGCGAGATCGTGGGGACGGCGCTGGCCGGCCCGCACGCCGAACTGGTGGAGCCGATCCGGCCGGACGACTCCTCCCTGTTCGTGGTGAAGGCACGGCATTCGATCTTCTACGAGACCCCGCTGGCCTATCTGCTCGGGCAGCTCGACGTGGGCCATGTGGTGCTGTGCGGGCAGGTCACGGAGCAGTGCGTGCTCTATTCGGCGCTCGACGCGCACATCCGCCACCTCGACGTGACCGTGCCGACGGACGCGGTGGCCCACATCCACGAGTCACTGGCGCGGGCCGCCCTGGAGATGATGCGGCGCAACATGAACGCCCGGACGGTGGAGGCCGAGAAGATCGATTTCGGTCGACGGGACACCGGAGACCGCTGAGGACCACGGAGGACGTCAACGGGTCTCGAGCATCAGGCGCGCCTCCCTCTCGTGCTCTCCGGAGACGGACTGCGCCGAGCGCACCTCGAAGATCCTGCCCAGCGCCTTCTCGACCTCGTCCACGGCGTGGTGGTCGCCCGTCAGCAGCGCCGAGACCGGCATCTCCAGCCGCGGGGCGGCCGGCGACTCGCCCGACGGGGCCGAGCTGTCGAAGGTCGCCATCCACACGGTGGGCTCGCGGCCATGACCCGTCTTCGGACCGGGCGTTCCCACGTCGCAGGCCGCGAAGAGGTGGTCGAGCGTGTCGAAGACCGCCTGAGCGTCCGCCCGCCCGCACTCGCTGAGCTGCACGGTGACATCGCAGTCCGCGGGGTGATTCCTGGTTCCGTTGCTCTCCACGTCGCTCCACTCCTTCGTCGGTGGGTACCGGTACTCCTACGAATACCTCGCACGCACGAATACCTCGCCTCCAGCACTCCAATCAGGATCGCCGTTCGCGCGTTTGCGGTGGTGGTTGCCTGGTACGAGGGTGAGGGGAAGCGGGGGCCCGAGGGGGACCGTGAGGAGGAACGAATGCCCGCAGGATCCAGCCCGAAGCGTGAACGGCAGTACGAGCACATCAAGGAGAGCGCCAAGGACCGCGGCGCGAGCGAGAAGCGGTCCAAGGAGATCGCGGCACGGACGGTGAACAAGGAACGGGCGCGAGCCGGTGAGTCGAAGACCGCCAGCAAGAGTTCCACGCAGGACATGTCGTCGTCGAAGCGGGGCGGGCAGCGCTCGCACAGCGGCTCCAAGGGGCCGACGTACGACCAGCTGTACGCGGAGGCCCAGCGTCGCAACATCCACGGCAGGTCGTCGATGAACAAGGCGGAGCTGCAGCGCGAGCTCGGGAAGTAGGTGGCGGCGGCGCCGGAGCGCCACGAAGGGGCCGGGCCGGGACTGCGGCCCGGTCAGCGCCCGAAGCCGTCGTCCGCGCCGGTCTGTGCTCCGGTGTCGGACCCGAAGTCGGAGACGGCCTCGGAGACGGGGCGGGAACCCGCGCCGGGGCCGTGGGCGGCGAGCGGCCCACGGTCCAGGTGCTCCAGCAGGTCGGCGGGATCGTCGAAGATCACGGCAGCCCCCGCCGCAGTGAGATCGGCCCGCGGGATGCCCCCGCAGAGCAGCCCCACGCAGGTGACGCCCGCGCGGCTGCCGGCCTCCATGTCCCACACGGTGTCGCCCACGAACACGGAGGCGGCCGCCGGTGCCCCGGCGAGCTTCAGTGCCTGGAGCACCGGTTCGGGGGCCGGTTTCCCGGCTTCGACGTCGTCGGCGCTCGCCGTGGCGCTGATGGCGTCGTCGGCGTCGATGGCCCGGCGCAGCGCGGACAGCTCCGCACCCCCGGCCGAGGTGGCGAGGACCACCGTCCATCCGTTGGCCGCGAGCGTCCTCAGGAGGCGCCCGGCGTGCCGGAAGGGCGGCAGCCGGTCGAAGTACGTCCCGTAGAGAGTCTTGTGGGCGGCGCTGATCGCGCCGTCCTTCTCCTTGTCACGGTCGTCACCGAGGAGATGGGCGATCAGATCGTCGGCGCCGAGACCGACGGAGCGGTGGACGGCGTGCATGGGGACGTCGTGCCCCGCCTGCCGGAAGGCCTCCCACCAGGAGGTCACATGCAGATGATTGGTGTCGACGAGGGTGCCGTCGACATCGAAAACCGCCGCGCGTGTCATGCCGTGCTCCGTCCTGCCGTGCGTCGTGTCAGCCTTCGATTCCGGTGGAGGAGTGGGAGGCGCCCACCGGTTTGGACTCGGGTGAGCCCCGCTGGCGCAGATAGACCGCGAAGATGGCCATGGAACCGACCGCCAGCAGCTCGGACTGCCAGTTCTGCAGCGTACGGCTCCAGAAATCGGCCGTCAGGAGGTACTCCGTCCAGGGCACCGGGGCCTCGAGGCCGCTCAGGCGTTCCTCGCCGTAGGCGGCCGCTCCGGTGACGGACTGGGCGTACCAGGAGCCGAGGAACGCCAGGAGCATCACCGCGCCCAGGGACCGGGAGTACAGCGCCTGCCGGATCCCGCCGGCGGAGGCCCAGCGGGGCGAGTCGCGACGGGCGTGCTCGCCGACGCGCTGCTCCTTGTCCGACTCCACACCGACCTTGTGGAGCTCCTTGGACTCCGGTGAGCCGCGCTGGACGAGCCAGACCGTCGCGAAGAGGAACAGGAAGAACTGCAGGTACTCGGACTGCCAGTTCTCGGTGACGTCGACGGCGAAGTGGGACGTCGTCAGGTAGTCGGCGAAGCCGACGGGCCGGGCCCCGACGGAGCGCAGTTCGCCGTTGTACACGGCCTGACCCGCCGCGGCCTGGCCGAGGAGGGCGGCGAGGAATCCGATGCCGAAGGCGAGGGAGATGCCGTTGTCCTTCAGGAACCGGCCCACGCGCGTCATCGGTGCATCATTCCCACCAGGGAGAAGTAGAGCAGGCCGCAGAAGACGACGAGCAGGTAGAGCGTGAACATGGTGCGCACGGCGCGGCTCAGTCCCCCTTCACCACACAGTCGTAGGGCCTCTGCGGCCGTGGGGTGCAGCCCGCGGCGTTGACCTTCCAGCCGTCCGGGTAGGAGGTCAGGAAGTAGACGTCCCGTTCCATGACGACCCGCGCCTGATGGCCGTAGACATCGGTGGAACGGACTTTCCCGGGGTCGCGGAGCCCCGCGTCGGCCAGGCCGGCGGCGCAGGTGGGGCCCGGGTCGTCGGCGAGTTCCTCGCGGGTGCGGGGAGCGAGCAGATCACACGCCGCCCGGTCGGACGCCGTGTGGCGGGCGGCGAAATCGGTGGCCGCGCCGGAGACCGCGCGGATCTCCTCGTCCGGCACCGAGCAGCCGGCGAGCAGCACGGCGAGGACGCAGACGGCCGGAGGACCGGCGGCGAGCGCGACGGGTGGGGTGGGACGCACGGGGCACGGCTCCTTTCGGCGCCCGCCGACCCCGCCGGGAAGCCGGAGGTGTCCGTCGAGGCGTGGCGTTCGTACGAGCATGGGGGGCCGAGCGCCGGCGGTCACGTTCCGGCGGCGCGCCGCCCGGCGAGTTCCATCGGGTGCCGTACCGCCTGGTTGAGCCCGCCCCGACGGGTTACAAGGGGGTAGGGCCGCAACGGACCGTGGGAGGATCGCATGGCGGAGCGGGAACAGCGGGAAGCGTCGGGATCCGGTGCGGGAGCGGACCGGGGCCGCGACGAGACCGCGGAGGAGCGGGCGGACCGGCGCTGGGCCGAGTTGATCCAGGAGATCCGGGTCGCCCAGACGGGTGTGCAGATCCTTTTCGGTTTTCTGCTCACCGTGGTCTTCACCCCCCGGTACGTGGAGCTTCCGAGCGCCGACAAGGCCATCTACATCGCCACCGTGGCGCTGGGCGCCTCGGCGACCGGGGCGCTGATCGGGCCGGTGTCGTTCCACCGGATCGTGTCGGGCCGGCGGATGAAGCCGCAGGCCGTGGTGTGGGCGTCCCGGCTGACCTTCATCGGTCTGGTGCTGCTGCTGGCCACGCTGATCTCGGCGCTGTTCCTGGTGCTGAGGGTCGCCACGCACGACGCCTTCGTGCCGTATCTGGTGGCCGCCGTCGTGGGTTGGTACCTGCTGTGCTGGTTCGCGCTGCCGCTGTGGGCCAAGCACCGCTACACCACGCGGGAGTGAGGGCCGGAGAGTACCGCGTGGATGGTGTCCGCCTCGTGCGGCTGCTTGTCGGGCCGGTGGCGCAGTACGCGGGCGAAACGCAGGGCGACTCCGGCCGGATAGCGCGGGGAGCGCTGCAGACCGTCGTAGGCGATCTCGACGACGAGCTCGGGCCGGACGCGGACGGTGAAGCCGTCGTCCTCGACGGCCAGTTCACGCAGCCGCTCGGTCTGCCACTGCAGCATGGCGTCGGTCAGACCTTTGAAGGTCTTGCCGAGCATCACGAACGTGCCGTCCTCGGCACGGGCCCCGAGGTGCAGATTGGACAGCAGGCCCGTACGGCGGCCGTGGCCCCATTCGGCGGCGAGCACCACGAGGTCGAGGGTGTGGACCGGCTTGACCTTGAGCCATGAGCGCCCGCGACGGCCCGCGCTGTAAGCGGCGTCGAGAGCCTTGACCATGACCCCCTCGTGGCCGCGCCGCAGCGTGTCGGCGAAGAACGTCTCCGCCGCGGTCACCGCCTCGCTCCGCCCGGGCTCCTCGACCACGGTGCGGCGCACCCGCAGGGGCTCGGGGACGAGCCGGGTGAGCGCGGCGTGCCGCTCGTGGCCGGGCAGGTCGAGGAGAACGGCTCCGTCGGCGGCGAGCACGTCGAAGAAGACCGGTGACACGGGCAGCGTGGCGGCGGCGGTCGCCACGTCGAGCCGGGAGCCGACCCTGGAGGCGATGTTCTGGAACGGGACGGGACGGCCGTCCGCGTCCAGCGCGATCACCTCGCCGTCCAGCACGAACTGGTCTCCGGGCAGTGCCCGGGCCGCCACCGACACCTCCGGCAGACGATCGGTGATGTCGTCGAGCGAACGGGTGTAGACACGGACGTCGTCGCCGGAGCGGTGCACCTGGATACGGATGCCGTCCAGCTTCTCCTCGACGGCGCACGGGCCCAGCGCGGCGACCGCCTCAGTCACGCTCTTCGCGGTGTGGGCGAGCATGGGCTGGACCGGGCTGCCGACCCGCAGCCGGAAACGCTCTAGGACGGCGGGTCCCTCGGCGAGGACCGCCTCGGCGACCCGCGGCAGTGACCCGTCGAGCATCACGGCCCGCCGCACGTCCGCCGCGGGTGCCCCGGCGGCCCGGGCGACCGCTTCGAGCGCCACCGCGTCGAGTGCGCCCTGGCGGACCTCCCCCGTCAGGAGCCGCAGCAGGAACTGCTGCTCCGGGGCGGTGGCGGCACCCATCAGCTCCCGTACCCGCCGCTGCCGCTCGGCCTGCGAACCCGCACCCGTGATCTGCGCGAGCCCGGTCAGGGCGGCGTCCGTACCGAGGACGGTGAGCGTGGCGTCGGCCGCGGGGGGCACGGGCTCCTTCAACATGCTCCACCCGATACCGATCCGCCCCTGCGGGAGCCGCCCGGCGAGGTAGGCGATGACGAGCGGCACCTCCTCGGGCGGCGTCGCCGAGAACAGCCCGGCCAGCGCCGCGATCTTGCGCGATCGCGCCGAGGTGGCGGCGACCTGTTGGGATACCTCCGCAAGACGAGCCAGCAGCATGCGACCATGGTGCCCGCGCGTTCGCAACTCCGCACCCGGGCGCGGCACACGCAGGCATCATCCTCCCTGCGGGGGGCGTCCTCCGCCCGTCCCGTGCCCCTCTCCGCGAGTCAGGATGAGCGGTGGCGGCTGTTCGGCAAGCCGGTGGACACACACGCGGCGTCGGGATCCCCGGCGAAGTGGGCCGACGGGGGCGTCAGTGTCGATGCCCGGCACAGAGGACCGCTCCCGTCCCTCCGTCGCAGATGAGCGCGGAGGCACTGCCCCGCCTGTCTTTCCTCTAGAGTCGGCCCCATGACGGAGGCACCGGCCCAAGACCGTGGCGCGCGGTCTCGTGACGCGATACTGGACACCGCCGGCGCCCTGATGGCGCGTTACGGCTACGCCGCCACGTCCATCTCGATGATCTCCTCCGCATGCGGCCTGCCGGTCAGTTCGATCTACTGGCACTTCGGCAGCAAGGACGGGATCTACGTCGCGGTGCTGGAGCGGGCCAGGACCGCGCTGCTGGCAGCCCTGCCCCCGGCCGAGGTGCCGGGCGACGGCGTGGCGCAGCGTCTGGATGCCTTTCTCCTGGAGGTGGAGAACGCGTTCCAGCGCCACCCGCACGGTGTGAAGCTGCTCTTGGGGCTGGGCACGGTGCAGCAGGACGCCAGCGCGGCGGCCGTGGCGGAGGTGCGCCAGTATCGCGATGCGCTGGTGGCCTGGGCCCGGGCTTCGGTGAGCTGCGTCTTCTCCTTGCGTGACCGCCCCGAGGTGGCGGACGAGTTGGCACGTTTCACACTGAGGATGGCGAGCGGAACCGCCGTGGCCCGTTGGTTCGAGCCGGGCACCCTCCTGGAGACCGGTCCGCTGCGCGTGGCGTTGCTGGCGCTCGCGGCCCACCACGGCGTGGCGGTGCGGGGCGCCCCGGGTGAGGACGCCCCGCCACGCGCCATCACGACCAGGGAATGACGACCCGGTACTTGCCGCCCGGGGACTGCTCGGGCGGCTCGTGGGCGCGTTCGACACTCACCTGGCCCGCCCCGTGGGCGGTGAGCAGGGTGACCAGCTCCCTTCGCACCGCCGTCCACAGCCGGTCGGGATCGGCTCCGGCGGCGGACCGGATCCGCACGCGGACACGGGCGGGCGCCGTCTGGACGATCTGGAACAGGTCGATGCCCGGGATGCTCTCCAGCAGGGTCTCGAAGGCCATGGGCACGATACGGACGGTGTCGCCGCCGTCCCGGCACGGGAAGGACAGCAGGTCGGCCGCTCGGCCGCGGACCTTGATGGCGGGGAGAGTGTCTCCGCACGGGCACGCGTCCGGGCGCAGCAGGACGCTGTCGCCGAGGTCGTAGCGCAGGATCGGCTGCGCCCATCGGCACAGGCTGGTGAGGAGCACGGTGAAGGACTCCCGGCCCGGCGGGGTGGGGCGGTGGTCGGCGTCGACAGGCTCCAGGATCAGCCAGTCGCTGTGGACGTGGAGCCACCCGAACGGGCAGCCGTAGGCCAGCACAAGCGCCTCGTTGCAGCCGTAGGTGTTGACCGGATGGGGCCCGAAGGCGGCCCGGATCCTCCGGTGGTCGCGGTCGCTGACGCCCTCGGCGAGCAGCGACACCATGGCCGGCGCGATGCGCAGCCGACCGGCCAGCTGCTCGCCGGCGAGCAGCGCGATCACCGTGGCGTACCCGGTCAAAAGCACCGGGCGGTACTCGTTGAGCTGGTGCACCAGCTCGGGCAGGGGGCTGTGCGCCGACAGCACCCGGCTGCCCCGCGTGGACAGCCGGCCGGCCGCACGGGAGCGGGCGAGGACGGCATACGCGGCCAGATGGCCGCTGGTGGCCACGATGTGCGCCGACCGCGTGCGGCGGGCGAGCAACCGGGCCGTCACCGAGGGGGTGAGGGTACGCAGGGCGGCCCGCAGCGACAGGGCTTTGGCCACCGACGCCGCGCGGTCGTCCAGGAGGAAGAGGCCGCGGTGGCCGGTCGTTCCGGACGTGGTGGTGACCAGGTACCGGCCCAGGAGGGGTTCACCGACCCGTCGGGGGTCCGCGACGAAGGCCCGCACCCCTTCGATGGTCACCTCGGGGTCGGTGACCCAGTCGTCGAAGCGCGCCATCAGGGCCTGCTTGTGCGTCACCGGCAGCGCGGCGGCGTCCTCTACGCGGTCGGGCAGGGTCCGGTACAGCTCGCGGTAGTAAGGGGAGTGGGCGCGGGCGAAGTCGACCATCGCGGCCAGCCGCTCCCGCTGCCGGTGCGCCAGGACGTCCGGGCCCTGCCGCAGTGTCCGGCGCCCGTCCCGGGCCAGGGCGAATGTGGATCTCATCGCACGGCTCCGCGGTGAGCGGGGGAGGACTGCCAGAACGCGCAGTGGTGGTCGGCCGCGAACCCGGTGGTGGGACCGACCCGCTCCGGCGCCAGCGTCTGGACTCGGTCTCCGTCGGCCGTGTAGCGCGGCCAGCGGGGAGTCCCGGGCGCGTTGGGGTCGCCGGTGGCCGTGAAGCGGGCCCAGTAGGCGGTCATGGTGGCGGCGAGCCGTCGCTGGACGGGCGTCAGGGGCGGTAGCGCGTCTGTGGGAAAGAGATAGGCCAGCTCGGAGGCGTGGAACGCACCCTGTGGCGTGTGGGGTGCCGGGATGAACGGCGGTGCCTGCGGGTCGTGGAACTCGTAGGCGTAGACGTGCGCCCGGGTGCTGTACAAACGGCTGTCGGCTCGTGCCGGGCAGGCGAACCGATGGTCGGTGCCGACGGCGGAGTAAGCCAGGTTGGGGGACCCGTACGCCCGGGCGGGGTACGTGTCGAGGACCGCGGTCGCGCGGTTTCCGTGCTGCAGCCCGATCAGGGCGGGATACGAGGCCGGCGTCAGCGGGCCGCCGCCCAGCAGATCCACGTACAGAGCGGTGAAGTAGCGGTATTCGTCATGGGTGCTGCCGCTCAGCGTCGGGACGGCGTTCACGCGTCCCTCGGCCCATGCCGCGCGCGGGGGGCGCGGGAGCAGGCGTGGCCCGGTGTTCGGGCCCCACAGGGACGAGGGCCCGGTCCCGGTGGCGCGGATGAGCTCGGTGGTGGGAACGGCGCGTAGACAAGCCGCCGCGGTCGTCGGATCGGCGCAGCCGACCGAGGCCGCGAAGCCGCTTCCCTTCCGCTCGGCCGCGTCGAGCGTCAGGGGTGTCAGACCGCCGTCTGCGGCGCAGCTTCCGCTCTGCTGGATGGCCCGGTGGAACAGGCCTTTCGCGGTCGGCGAGGCGATGTGGAGGCATGTGTCCGCCGATCCGGCGGACTGGCCGCCCAGCGTCACCCGGTTCCGGTCGCCGCCGAAGGCACCGATGTTGCGGCGCACCCAGCGCAGCGCGGCCTGCTGGTCCATGAGGCCGTAGTCGCCCGACGCTTGGTCCCCGCTCTCGGCGGACAGGGCGGAGTGGGCGAGGAACCCCAGCGCTCCGAGGCGGTAGTTGACGGTCACCACGACCACGCCCCGCGCGGCCAGCGCGGCGCCGTCGTAGTCGCTGCCCGCGCCGTAGACGTTGCCTCCGCCGTGCAGCCACACCAGCACCGGGAGGGGGCGGCCGCCGGTGGTTGCGGGCGTCCACACATTGAGGTGCAGGCAGTCCTCCGTGGTGCTGCCGGTGCGGTTGGACTCGCCGGGCAGGACAGGGCCGCCGTCGGGGAGCAGCGTCAACGGTAACTGGGGGCAGGGCTGAGCCGGTGCGGTGGCGTCCCGTACGCCGGACCACCGCGCCGCGGGCCGCGGCGGACGCCACCGCAGCTCACCGGTCGGCGGGGCGGCGAACGGGATCCCCTGGAAGACCCGACCGCCGTCGCGGACGGCCGCGCCCCGCACCCGGCCGCGGTCGGTGTTCACGACCAGGGAGCCGCGGCCGGAGCCGGGGTCGGCGTGGGCGGCGGGCGGGGGAACGGTCCATGACAGGAGCAGGGCCGCGACGGCGGCTGTGGCGCGGGACAGGGCGTGGCGCGGGCTCGGGACTCTCATCCGTGGCTCCAGGTGCCGGTGCGCGGGTGGGGGGTCGTGATGTGCTCGTAGGCGCCCATGTCGCAGGCGGCGCCCTGGGGGCGGGCGACGCCTCGCTGGTCGGTGGCCGGGCAGCCGTGGGCCGCGTCCAGGGCGGGGCTGCCCGGCAGCAGCGCGGCCGTGTCCGTGGGGCCGCCGTGGTCCGCGAGCGGTCCCAGGAGCGGGTCCCGGCTGGGCAGATCCCCCACGGCGGTGAGCCGGCAGCTGCCGTCGCCGTCGATGTTGTGGCCCAGCGACGCGATGGTGGCGAAGGCCTTCTCGCAGTCGGCGGCCGTGCCGTCGACGGTGTTGCCCGCGACGACGGAGTTGCGCAGGGTCATACGCCCCAGCGGCAGGTCGGCGATGTCCGGGAGGGGCGCGGGCAGGCTGTCCAGGTAGGCCGGCGCGATGTTGATTCCGCCCCCGCCGTCGCTGGAACTGTTGCGTGTGATGGTCGAGTTGAGGATCTCCACGGTTCCCAGACCGCGGATGTCGATGCCTCCGCCGTAGCCGCCGAGGCTGCCCGGGCGGTCGCCAGGATCCGTCACCCGGTTGTCGGCGACCGTCGAGTTCGTCACGGTGCCGCTGTCGTCGAACCTGATGCCCCCGGCCTCTCCTGCGGTGTTCCTGCTGACGGTGCTGTCGATGAGATCCAGGTGGGAGTCGGGGACGTTGAAGATGCCGCCGCCGTAGCCGGCGGAATTCCCGGTGACGGCCACCCGACGCAGTGTCAGGTGCTGTCCGTTGGCGATGCCGCCGCCCCCGGTGTCGGTGAAGGGCAGCTCGCGCTGCACGGCCCTTCCCCCGGTGATCGTCACATCGGACATGTGGGTGTCCGCCCGCAGGCGGAAGACCCGGTCCAGGCCGTCGGCGTCGATGGCGGTGCTCCGGGCGCCGGAGCCGCGAATCGTGGTGGGTGCCTCGACGTTCAGGTCACCTGTGGTGGGGTCGGGATGGGACCCGACGATCAGCCGCGGGTCGGGCGGGATGGTCAGCCGGTAGTGGCCCGGAGGCAGCGTGATCGTACTGCCCGGCCGGGCGTTGGCGGCCATGACGGCGGCGCGCAGGCTGCACGCGCCCGACGCGGTACGGCACCGGTCGTCCGAAGGGTCGGCGTCCACCGCGTCAGCGGTGGTGTCCACCGTGAACTCCGCGGGGTCGGCCCCCCGGGCCTCGGCGGCGCCGGCAGTGGGGGCCTGACCCACGGCCAGGACGATGGTGGCGAGTGTCGCAAGGGTGACTCGGAACCTCATGCGGTGAGCTCCTCTCGGGGAGGAATCCGGGCATACGAGAATTCGGTTGCTGCGAGAGAATTTCGCGCTGGTGCGGGATGCACGGCTCGTGCGGGAGAACCTGACGGGGCTGCGCCGGGGCGCGACGCCGGCCGAGAAGCCGAAGGCGAACCGGCGGAGCGGACGTACGGGTCGCGTCTGTAGGGAGCGTTCCATTCAGAACGGATCGTGTCCACACACCCGCAGAGATTTGACCGAAGCGGAGCGGCCCCCGCGGGCCCGAAGAACTGTCCCCCCGGGTGGCCTTCGCCCGTGCGGACCTCCCTCGGCAGGACATCGGCGGGGACGACGACCCGGCGGACGCCGACGCCACGTCGATCCACCGTGGCGATCTCGCGAGGAGCACCGTCCCATCGGCGAGATCCAGCGGGTGCGGCAGGAGGTGTGGCGCTCGTCCATCGACCGGCACCGCGTCAATCGACTACAGCGACGCGAACCGGCCGGCACCGCGAAACTGCTCGACCGAGCAGCCTCAACCGCCCCCTTGCCGTCGGGTGAACCGCCCCGGAAGACCGCGCCATGGCCGGCGTTCCCGTGGTTGCGCCCGTCGTGCCACGCCGGCCGTTATGAAGTGGCGGCAGCGGAACGCGCCCCGGCGCCCGCACCGCCGAGCGGGGGCCGCGGCGAACGTCCGGACCCGGGTCTCCCTCCTTTCACCCAACCCCCTTACGCTTCGGTCGACTTGTAGTCGGACCAACACGAGGCAGGGGTTCATGAGGAAGTTCTCGCGCACCGCGGTGACGGCCGTCGCGGCCGGAGCGCTCACTCTCGGGGTCGCGCCGGCCGGGGCGCAGACCGCCGATCCGGGGCAGTCGGCGTACTCGGCCACGACCGGCGTCGGGGTGCACAACGCCTACGAGAAGGCCAAGTACCCGTACTTCGCGGACGCGCTGGACTCCGGTGCCGGGATGCTCGAGATCGATGTGTGGACCAATGTGTTCGGCAGGTCGTGGCGTGTTTCGCACAACAACCCCCTGGGTAACAACAACAATTGCGTCAACGCGGCCCATGCGGGCGAACTGCGCGCCAAGTCCCGGAACCAGGACCTGGGCGGCTGTCTCGCCGACATGCGGGCCTGGCACGACGCCCACCCGGGGCACCGGCCGATCCTGCTGAAGGTGGAGATGAAGGACGGATTCCAGGCCAGAAACGGCCGCGGACCCGCCGCGCTGGACGCACTGCTGACGGCGAAGCTGGGCGACGCCCTGTTCCGGCCGGCCGATCTGGCCGCCGGCAGCCCGGACCTCGACACCGCCGTGCGGGCCAACGGCTGGCCCGCCCGTTCCGCCATGGCCGGGAAGTTCATCGTGGAGCTGATACCCGGCACGGTGGAGGAGGGCAATCCCGCGGACTCGCTCTGGACCGACCGCGAGTACGCCCAGCATCTGCGGGACCTGGCCGCGGCGGGCCGGCTCCGTGAAGCCGCCGCGTTCCCCGCCGTGCACGGTGCCCGCACGGGTGACCCCCGGGCCAGGTACGCGGACGCGGGACTGCGGCCGTGGTTCGTCGTCTTCGACGGCGACGCCTCCGCGTACGCGGGCGGCTCGATCGACACCGCCTGGTACGACCGGCACCACTACCTGGTCGTGATGACGGACGCGCACAACGTGGCACCCGCCATCGACGGCACCAACCCCACCGAGGCTCAGGCCCGAGGCCGTCTGGATCTGCTGGCCGGCCGGCACGCGAGCATCGTGTCCGCCGACTGGTACCCGCTGCCCGGCGTGCTGTCGTCGGTCGTGGCACGCGGCTCCGAATAGCGGCCCGTCACTGCCGCCGGGGCGCCGCTCCGCGTCGGCGCCTCAGCCCGAGCCGAGTGAGCAGCCCGGCCCGGGCGGGGCGGGGCCGGGCCGGCGGCGGCCGGTGGTGGGAATGGTCGGGGCGCGGAGCGGGGCGGACCGCCCGCGCCTCGTCCAGGGCCAGCGCGAGGCTGAGCCGGTGCCAGAGGATCTCGTCCGGGTCGTCCGCCAGCAGGAGCCTGTCGGTGATGTCGCGGACGGCGGGGGACTCCGAGCGGCTCTCGTACGGCCGCTCCGGGCGGAGGCGGTCGAGGTGAGCGCGCTCGTACGGGTCGTCCACCACCTCGGCCAGCTGGAGCGGGTCGAGGAGGGACGCGATGGCCGCCGCCCCCGCCCAGGGGTCGTCGGTCTGGCGCAGCAGCAGTCCGAGCCGGCGGGCGCGCCAGTTGCGCGGGCGGGCGTCCTCGCCCGCCCGGAGTGCGGCGCGGGCCGCGCGGGGCAGTCTGCCGGTGAGGAGTTGCGGATGCCGCGCGGCGAACTCGCGCACGTCGCCCGCCAGATAGAGCCAGACGACCGCGCGGTAGCGGTTGAGGTAGAACCTCACCGGGCTGAAGTGGCCCGTCCTGGCCAGCTTGGTGAAGCGGTCGACGGTGATCGAGGCAAGGTCGGCCGCCTCCGCCTGACCGATGGCGCGGACCCGCTCGCGCAGGCCGTCCGGGAAGTCCGGCGCGGCGCGGAGCCGGTCGATCTCCTCCTGGGGGACGCGGCGTCGTGCCGCGCCGCCCACGCCGCCCGGTCCCGGCGTTCCGCTCGCCGCGTGAACGGTGCGCACATGGCCCAGCTGCACCGCCAGGTCGAATTCGCTTCGCTTCAGTGCCAGTTCTTCCGCCGCGCGCCCGAAGGCAACGGTGCGTGCGGCGCCTGCCTTGACCGTCATGCCGGCCCTCCCCCGTGAGTCGTTCTCACTCTCGGTGACGAAGGTAGCCCGGAGGACGCTCCTTCCGCCCGGCCTGTGGAAAACTCCGCGACCGGGCGGAAGCCGGCGGGTCGGAAGGGTGTCAGCGATCGGTGAAGGAGATGCCGCCCGGCTGCCGGGCGGCGACCTTGAGGTGCTCGCCCACCCGGTTCACCAGGAGTGTCATCTCGTAGGCCACCTGTCCGACGTCTGCCTCCGCCTCGCTCAGGACGCACAAGCAGCTGCCCTCGCCCGCGGCGGTGACGAAGAGCATCGCGTCGTCGAACTCGATCATCGTCTGACGTGCGTTGCCGACCCGGAAGTGCCGTCCGGAGCCCCTGGCGAGACTGTGCAGTCCCGAGGAGACGGCGGCGAGGTGCTCGGCGTCCTCACGGGCGAGTCCGGTGCTCGCGCCGGTCACCAGACCGTCATTGGACAGTACGAGTGCGTGCCGTATCGGCTCGACCCGCTTGGTCAGGTCGTCCAGCAGCCAGTCGAGTTCCTTGTCCAGCGCCATCGATCGGTCCTTCCCCGTTGCGTGCTTTCCCCGTTACCCCGTGTACCGCTGTCGCGTAAGCCTCGCGCACGGACGTGGACAGGGCAAGCACTCCTCAGGACGCGTGCGCCGTCACGCCGGCAGGGAACGCGGCTTCACCACCTGCACGTTGAACACGTGGGTGCCGAGGCCACCCGCGACGCCCATGAAGAGCAGCGCGAAGTGCTCCTGCCCGCGGGAGGTGGCGATACCGCCCAGGTCCAGCTGCGACGACTCCGGCCAGCCGAGGTCGGTGAGCAGCCGTCCGGCGGTCCGCTTGGCCTCCGGGTCGTCACCCGACAGGAAGACGGTGCTGGCCCCTTCCAGTCCGGCCGGGTCGATCATCACCGCGCAGTCCATGGTGCAGAGGGTCTTTACGACGGCCGTCTGCGGGAACGCCTCCTGGATCCGTTCCCCGAGGCTGCTGTTGGGGTGGGCGAGATCCCACTCCTCGGTCATGCCGACACCGACGTCGACGAGGACCTTCCCCGCCAGCGCCGGTGCGCCGATCGTGCTCAGCACGTCGACGGACACCGTGCCGGGAGTGGCGTTGACGAGCACCTCGGCGTGTCCGGCCGCCTCGCTCAGGCCGACGACACCGGCCGCTTCACCAATGCCCGGGTCCAGGGCCTTCCTCCGCTCGGGGTCGCGTGAGCCGAGGACGACATCGTGTCCCGCGGCGGTCCAGCCCTTGGCCAGGGCGCGGGCGACATTTCCGGTTCCGAGAATTCCTATACGCATGGGGTCGACGCTAAGGGCGCGCCCATGGACCGCGGATCGTCCCGGAGACCCGGGCGGGGTGCGACGCAGGGCGTAGTCCCGAGGTCGCAGCCCGTCCGGGTCTCCGGTCCTGTGGCCGGGTCAGGAGACCGAGTCGAGGAGCCGGGCGGTGTGCATGCGCCCCGCGTACTCGACGAGGCGGATGAGTACCTCCTTGCCGGAGTCGCGGTCGCGGGCGTCGCACAGGACCACGGGTGTGCCGCGGTCCAGGTCGAGGGCCCGGGACACGTCGTGCGCTCCGTACGCGCGGGCCCCGGCGAAGCAGTTGACCGCGACGACGAAGGGGATCCGCCGGTGCTCGAAGTAGTCGACGGCGGGGAAACAGTCCTCCAGGCGGCGGGTGTCGGCGAGGACGACGGCTCCCAGGGCTCCCTGGGACAACTCGTCCCACAGGAACCAGAAGCGGTCCTGTCCCGGTGTGCCGAAGAGGTAGAGGGACAGGCCCGACCGGATGGTGATGCGGCCGAAGTCCATGGCGACGGTCGTGGTGGTCTTCCGGTCCACTCCCCCGGTGTCGTCGACCGACTGTCCCGCCTCGCTGAGCTGTTCCTCCGTACGCAGGGGACGGATCTCACTGACCGCGCCCACCAGGGTCGTCTTGCCGACACCGAAGCCGCCGGCGACCAGGATCTTCAGGGCCAGTGCGGCGGTCTCCCCGCCACCGCTCTCGCCGGTCGTGTCAGAGCGCTCGGAAGCCATCGATCACTTCTCTCGGACGTAGGCGGCAAACGGGCAGAACGGTCGACCGGAGCACAACTGTTCTGCCGCGAAGCCAGCAGTATGGCAACGGCGGCCTCCGCCCGGGGGCCACGAACGCTCTTTGCCCGATGCGGCTGTTCTGCGACCGTTACGTGTCCATATGGATGCGCATTCAGTTGCTCGGAGGCGCGCAGTGGACCGGAGGACCATGCGCCGGACCGCTCGGCGCGCGGTTCGATCCGGCTTTCACTCCTCGCGCTCCCGCTCGTGCGTGGGCCGCCACTCCTCGATGTTCTCGCCCCGGGCGAGCCGGGCCACCGCCTGGGCGAGTTGGCCGCACGCATAGGTGATCTGTTCGTGGGTGCGGTTGCGTTCCGTGACGATCGCCGACAGCAGGAGGGCCGTCATGGCCGTCGCGCCGTTGAACGCTTGAAGCGTGAACATCTGGGCGAACAGTCCATGGCCCTGGAAGGGGCCCGAGTCGTTCGCCGCCGCGTGGATCGCGACGGTTGAAACGATCAGTGCGCAGGGAGCGGCGCAGGTGAGCTGGAAGCGGAACGCCGCCCAGATCAGGAAAGGGAAGACCAGGAACAGCAGGTTGACGCTGCTCGTGGTGACCACGATCGTGACCGCCGTCGTGCCGCCGAGCAGCAGCGCGGCCTCGACCCATCGATACATGCGCACACCGTGCGGCCGGTGGATCGTCCGCAGGACGAGCAGGACCGGTGTGACCACGAGGACGCCCATGGCGTCCCCGGTCCACCACACCGACCAGGTGGACCAGAAGTCGCCCACCGGGACCGCGTCGGCGAGCACGAGGGCACCCGTGCCCACCGTGGCACTGACGACCATGCCGACGAGGGCACCGAGGAAGACCAGCACCAGGGCGTCCCTCATACGGTCCATTTCGGTACGGAATCCGGTGCGCCGCAGCAGCAGCCAGGCGACGACGGGGGCGAGTGTGTTCCCGGCGGTGATGGCGACGACCGCGGGTGCCGTGGGTCCGATCGGCGCGTTGACCAGCAGAGCGCCGATGGCGATGCCCGGCCAGGCACGCGGGCCGAACCAGAGCAGACAGGCGAGCGCGATGCCGGTGGGCGGCCAGAGGGGGGTCACCTGCTCGCGGACGATTTCCTGGAGCAGCCCCAGTTCGGCCGACCCGTAGTAGGCGCCGGCGATGAGGGCCGCACGGGCGCCCTCGGGCGCGTAGCGCTTCAGACGCTCACGCAACGCCGGGCCGGCCCGCGCGGCGGGGCGTGTCACGCCGGTTCCGGTCTGCCGTCGTGCCGGAGCACGACCACGGCGGCGTCGTCGTTGTGGCCGGTCATGTCGGCGACCTTGATGACACTGGACGCCAGCAGCTCCGCGTCGGCGTCGAAGCCCATGCGCACCAGCTTGGCCACCGCCGCGAGGCCTTCCTCGATCGGGAAGTGCGGCCCTTCGACCACCCCGTCCGTGAGCAGGACGAAGGCGCCGGGAGCGGTCAGCACCCGGCGTGTGACCGGGTACTCCTGTCCCGGGAACATGCCGAGGGGCAGGCCGCCGGCGTCGAGCACGACGTCCGAGCGGCCGTCGGCCGTGGCCCAGACCGCCGGGATGTGGCCGGCGCGGGCGTCGGCGAGCTCGTGGGAGACCGGGTCGAAGCGGAGGAACGAGCAGGTCACGAAGAGGCCGCAGCTCATCGACACCAGCAGTTCATTGACCCGGGTCAGTACACCGCCGGGATCGGTAGTGATCCCGGCGATCGCGCGCAGACCACTGCGCACCTGTCCCACGAAGGCCGCCGCCTCCGCGTCGTGGCCCTGTACGTCGCCGATGGCCACGCCGACGGTGCCGTCGGACATCACGAACGCGTCGTACCAGTCGCCGCCGATCTCCAGGCCGCGCCGCGCGGGCACGTACCGGGCCGCCGTCCGCAGCCCCACCACCTCGGGCAGCTCCGCCGGAAGCACATGGCGCTGCAGCGCCATCGCCAGCTCCACGCGGGCTTCCTGCAGCTTGATGCCCTCGAGCACCTCACCCGTGAGCCGGACGAGGGTGTGCAGCAAATCCTCGGCGTCTGCCGGCGGTGGAACGTGGAGTCGGCTCATCGGGCACGCTCCAGGAAAACTGGCATGGCCCAGGGGGTCTGAGACAAACGTTACGCCCCCGGGCGCACGGCGTCCCGCCAGGGCGTGTTTCGAAAGTGGCGTCGTCCGCCCTGCGGGCGGGGCCGGCGGCGTCGGTGCGAGCGAGCGTGCCAGACGCCCCCGGCCGGACGGGACTTCCGAAACGCGCCCTAGAGCGCCCTGAGGCCGTCGATCACCTCCCGCAGGATCCGCTCGTCCGGCAGCTGGGCGGGCGGCACCGGTCTGCTCACCCGCACGTGGCCGGCCTCGAGGAGATCCCCGAGGAGGACGCGGACGACGCCGACGGGCAGGTCCGCGTCGGCCGCCAGCTCGGCGACCGACTGGATCTCCGCGCGACAGAGGGCCAGGATGGCCCGGTGCTCGGGTCCGAGGAACGTTTCATCGGCGGCTCCGGGCGAGTGGTCGTCGACGACCACGAGGGCGATGAGGTCGAACCGTACGTCGCTGGGGCCGGGTTTGGTGCGGCCCCCGGTCATGGCGTACGGGCGGACGAGGGGCCCGGCCTCCGCGTCGTACCAGTGGCTCCCCGGCACGTGCGGGCCGTTCCCGCTGTCCTCGGTCATGGTGTGGTCTCCGGTCAGCCGGCGGACGGCGGCGTGGTGGTGACGCGTGGCGGTGTCCGCAGGTGCTCGCCGACACGTTTGACCAGGCGCGCCATCTCGTAGGCGATGAGGCCGATGTCGGCGGTCACCTCGCTGAGGAGGGCCAGACAGGAGCCGTCCCCGGCGGCGGCGACGAACAGGAACCCGGCGTCCATCTCGACCATGGTCTGGCGCACCCCGCCGGCCCGGAAGTGGCGGCCCGCGCCCTTGGCCAGGCTGTGGAAGCCGGAGGCGACGGCGGCGAGGTGCTCGGCGTCCTCGCGCGTCAGGGCGCTGGAGGCGCCGACGGCCAGGCCGTCGTTGGAGAGTACGACCGCGTGGCGCACCTCGCGTACGCGCAGGACGAGGTCGTCCAGCAGCCAGTCGAGATCCCCCGTGGGCCGGTGGGGGGCGATCCTCTCGTGCTCGATCATGCGTGGTCTCCTTCGCTGCTGGTTGCGGTGGTGCCGGGCCGGCCGAGCGCCGGGCCGCGTGTGCCGGGGGCGGGACCGCCGCCCCGGGCCCAGCCGTCGCGGTAGGCCGTCATGCGGTCCCTGACCTGTTCCGGGTTTCGGTCGGCGGGGTGATCGGCAGCCGGTTCCGGACCGGGCTGGTGCGGAGGTGACCCGCGCAGCTGGGGAGCCAGGCTGGCCTGGCGTACGCGGCGCGGCAACCCGCCGCGGTCCTCCGTCGGTGCGTGACCGTCACCCGGCCCGTGCCCGGCCCCGTGGCCTTGACCCATGCCGTGGCCACCGTCGTGACCGTGGGCACCGCCCTGGCCGTGGGTACCCGCCTGGCCGTGGGTACCGGCGTGGCCGTGGGCTCCGTCGGTCTCCGGGACAGCGCCTCGGGGGTCGGCCGGGCCGGGGGCGCCTCCGGATGTGCCGGGCCCGTAGAGGGGGGCGGCCCGGTCGTACGGTTGCGCGGCGGCAGCGGCCCGGTCCGGCTCCCCTGGGGCGGCTCGCTGGGAACCGCGAAGGCGCAGGGCGGTGACCGCCGCGGGCGGATGGCCTTCCGGCCGGACGGGCTCGTGGCCGGGCTCGGGAGGGATCCGGGCGCCCGGGCCGGTGGCGGCGCGGCTGTGCCCGGTTCCCTCGCCGGTGGCCGCGCTCCCCGAGTCCCCGGCTTCGATCCCGCGCGCCGCGCCCGTGGGGAGGGCGCTCTGGAGCAGTGCGGTGGGCAGCAGGACCACGGCGGTGGTGCCGCCGTAGGGAGAGGTGCGCAGGTGCACCTTGATGTCGTGCCGGGCCGAGAGCCGGCTGACGACGAACAGTCCGAGGCGGTCGCTGTCGAAGAGGTCGAGCGCCTCGGACTGTGCGATCCGCCGGTTGGCCTCGTCGAGGGCTTCCTTGCCCATCCCGAGTCCGCGGTCCTCGATCTCCAGGGCGTATCCGTTGCCGACGGGTTCTCCGCTGACCCGCACCCTGGTGTGTGGCGGGGAGAACTGGGCGGCATTTTCCACAAGTTCCGCCAGGAGGTGGGTGAGGTCGGCGACGGCGGCACCGGACACGGCCGTCTCGGGGAGCCTGCGCACGTCCACGCGCGCGTAGTCCTCGATTTCGGAGACCGCGGCGCGCACGACGTTGGTGAGGGGCACGGGCACGCGCCAGGCCCGGCCGGGGGCGGCACCCGAGAGGATGATGAGGCTTTCGGCGTGCCTGCGCATCCGGGTCGTCAGGTGGTCGAGCCGGAAGAGGTCGCCCAGTTCGTTGGGGTCGTCCGCGCCGCGTTCCATGCCGTCGAGGAGGGCGAGCTGCCGGTGGACGAGAACCTGGCTGCGGCGGGCGAGGTTGACGAACACCCCGGAGATTCCGCGGCTGAGTTCGGCCCGTTCGGCCGCGGCGCCGAGCGCCGCGCGGTGCACGGTGCCGAGTGCCTCGGCGACCTGGGCGATCTCGTCGTGGGCGGGCGGTCCGGGCGGCGCCTCGGCGTGGACGTCGAGCTCCTCTCCGGCGCGCAGGCGCCGCATGGCGTGCGGGAGTTTGCGCCGGGCGAGCTCCAGGGCGGTGTTGCGGAGGCTGCCGAGTTCCACGACGAGGGCCCGGCCGATGCGTACGGAGATGACGAGCGAGGCCGCGACGGCGGCGAGGCCGAGGAGCACGGCGGCTCCGCCCGCGGAGAGGAGGCCGCCGGCGAAGGGGTCGGCCCGGTCCGCTGCGCTGCGTCGGGCATCGGCCTCCAGGGCCGTCCAGGCACTCTGGACGGGGGTGTGGGCCTCCTCCCAGGCGGCCGCCGGTACGGCGGTGGCGGCCCGGCCGCCCGCGGGTGCGGTGACGATCCGGTCCTCGGCCGCCGTGAGTTGCCGGTGGGCGCTCTGGGCGATGAGCCGCCGCCAGGCTTCGCGTTCCGGCCCGCGCAGATCGGCGGTGGCGGATTCGGTGAGGGCGCGCCGGGTCGCGACGGTGCCGTGGAACGTCCGCAGTCGCTGTGCCGTGAAGTCCTCGGTGAGCTGGGCGGTGGTGACGAGGGCGTCCTCGCGGGAGAGCATTTCGCCGGCCCGGGCGAATTCCAGAACCACGCGCGCGTCGGAGCCGGGCCCGCTGTCCTGGATGCCCGTGAGGGCGCCGGTCACGGCGAAGCCGGCGGAGACGGCCTCGGTGTAGCGCTTGTAGACGGTGTTCCAGTCGGCCTTCCGGTCCACGATCAAGGCGCGCAGGGCGTCGAGTTGCCGGGCACGGTCGACGAAGACCCGGATTCTGTCGGCCACGTGAGGCGGCATACCGCCCGTGTCGGCGACGGTGTGGGAGGCGCCGAGGCGCAGCGGGGCGACGGCCGCGTCGGTGCCGCGGGCCTGCCGCTGGAGTTCGGCGGCGTGCCCGGCGCCGGGCCGCGCGACCTGGCGTACGGCGGCGTGGCGTTCGGCCTGGAGGGCGGCGACGGCGGCGGTCACCGGGTCGCGTATCAGTTCGTCGGCCCTCCGCAGTTCGCGCAGCCGCGCCACGTCCTGCGCGGTGGTGACCGTGGCGAAGCCCCACAGGGCGAGCAGGGAGACGACGGGCACCATCAGCAGGGAGACGATCCTGGCGCGTACGGTTCTCGGCCGAAGGCTCCACCCCCGCCGGGCCCGTGACGTGCTCGGTCCCGGTCCGGGTGCCCTGTCGCGGGGCAACTCGTCGGCGGCCGGCGGACCGGCGTGCGCGCGCCGGCCGCGGGCCGCCGTGGTGGTCGGCGGCGGGGCGTCGGCTCCGCCATGGGGTGTACGGGCAGTGGGCATGGCCTCCTCGTTCCGGATACGGGGGACGGGTGGGCGCGCGGACGGGTGAGCGCGGGGACGGGTGGGCCCGGCCGAGGGGGGACCGGCCGAGGGAATGGGACTGACCGAGGAGACGGCCGCGCGGCGACGTGACGGAGCGCCGCAGGTGATGGGTGACCCTGCCGGTTCAGTGGCTCGCGGCCGGTTCGGTGAGCCGCTCGGCCGACGCGTAGGCGGCACGCTCGCGGGCCGTCGGGGAGAGGGCGACGAAGGCCGAGGTGATGAAGAGGTAGGACCCGAGGCCGACGGCGAGGGGGAAGATGAACTGCATCGCCGTGGCCCCGGGGAGTTCGGTGCGGGCCGGGGCGACGTCGACCGCGACGGCGAGCATTCCCGTGTAGTGCATGCTGCTGACGGCGGCCCCCATCACCAGGGAGGCGACTGCGACCGCGACGGGTGACCTGATGTTGAGGGCCGCCCACAGGGCGGCGGTCGCCGCGACGACGGCTGTGGCGACGGAGAGCGCCACGAGCAGCGGGTCGTACCGCACGGTGCCGTGCAGCCGCAGGGCGGCCATGCCGAGGTAGTGCATGCTCGCCACGCCGACGCCGGTGGTGAGGCCGCCGAGCAGGAGCGCCCGGAGGCGGTCGCGGCCGTACCCGACGGCGAAGACACCGCCGCCGACGACGAGCACGGCGACCAGCAGGCTCAGGAGGGTCAGCGGTACGTCGTACCGGATGTCCGTACCGGTCACGGCGAAGCCGAGCATGGCGACGAAGTGCATGGTCCAGATGCCGGTTCCGATGGCGGAGGCGGCGGTGAGCAGCCAGTTGCGGCGGGAACGACCGGCCGCGTCCAGTGCCCGAACGGTGCAGCGCAGCCCGAGGGCGGCGCCGATGCAGGCCATCGCGTACGACAGCACGGGGGTCAGCCAGCCCAAGGCGGCATGGTCCAGGTGTCCCATGGCCCCGGGACGCTAGACCCGCGGGGGGCGCGCGTGAGGGGCGCGTTCGAAAGCTGATGGAATATGACAGAGAGATGATGCTGGACGATCGTGCAGCGCTCGAACATGTGCACCGGATCAATCGCCGGAGGGGAAGCCCCGCGGCAGGTGCCGGTGGGATGCGCGATCATGTCCCCATGGCCGATGACCGCGCAGCTGTGCAGGAATTCTTCGCCGCCCGGGCGGCGGACTGGGACACGCGCTTTCCCGACGACGGGCCGGCGTACACGGCGGCCGTCGCCGAACTCGGGCTGCGCCCGGGTGACACGGTGCTGGACGCGGGCTGCGGCACCGGACGCGCCCTGCCTCCCCTGCGGGAGGCCGTCGGGTCCGGGGGCACTGTCATCGGCGCCGATCTGACCCCCGCGATGCTGGTGCAGGCGGTCCGCGCGGGCCGTGACGGCAGCGGCTCGCTGCTCCTCGCCGATGTGGAGTGCCTGCCGCTGCGTGACGGCGTGCTGGACGCGGTGTTCGGGGCCGGGCTCGTCTCCCACCTACCGCATCCGGCCGAGGGACTGCGGGAGCTGGCCCGGGCGGTGCGGCCGGGGGGACGGCTGGCCCTGTTCCATCCGGTCGGCCGGGCCGCCCTGGCCGCACGCCACGGGCGGCAGCTCACGGAGGACGACCTGCGCGCCGAGCCGAACCTGCGTCCGCTGCTCGCCGGATCGGGGTGGCGCCTGATCTCGTACGTGGACGAGGACGCCCGCTTCCTGGCGATCGCCGAGCGGGACGAGGATTAGGGCGCCTCTGGATCAGGCCGGGCTCCGGCCCGCCTGATCCCCCGTCCCCCGCCCTCCGTGCCCCGGTCCCCCGTCCTCCGGTCCCCCGTCCCCCGGCCGGGGCACGGGGGAGGCGGCCGCGGCGGTCGTGTGTCACTGCTCGCGCGCCAGGGCCCCTACGAACGCCGGGGCGTTGTCGAACATGACGTTGTGCCCGGCTTCCGGAACGGTGACGACCCGCACGCCCGAGGCCTCGAGTTCGCTCCTGCCGACCAGGTCCCCGCTGCGCTCGCCCTGCAGATACACCCGGTCCGCGCGCGCATGGAGCAGCATGTGACGCATCGTCGGGCGGGTCCCGCGCACGAGGCCGGTGGCGCTGCGGTGCAGCGCGAGCGGGTCGGCGAGCCGCATCGTCGCCGCCCACAGCGGCCCGACGCGCTCCAGCACGCGCGCCATGCCGCCGTGCAGGAACTCCTCCTCGGTATAGCGGACGATTCCGCTGCTGCCCGCGGTCGCGGGTGGGTTCGGGTCGAGATTGCCCTCGGTGATCACCAGGCGGGCCACCAGGTCGGGGCGGCGGTGCGCGAGGACGATGGCGACCGCGCCGCCCATGCTGTGCCCCACGATCTCCGCCCCGGTCGCCCCCGCGGCGTCGAGCGCGGCCGCAAGCGCGTCCGCGTGGTCCTCCAGCGTGTACCCGAAGTCGGCGGGGCGATCGCTGATCCCATGGCCCGGCAGGTCGACGAAGAGCGAGCGACAGCGGGCCAGTCCGGCATGGGCAGCGACATGGGCGTGGTAGACGGAGCTGATGGCGCCGAGCCCGTGCACGTACACCCGCGCCGGCCCGTCCCCGGCCGTCTCCGTCCAGCGGATCATGCTGCCGTTTCCGTCGAATCGCGTCTGTCGCACGCCCTCTCCCCCTTCTGCCGCGCCCCTCGAACGAACCGCGTCGGTACATCGGTCACGTTATACTACGTAACCGATGTACACCAGGAGTGGGGCACAATGGGGCCATGCTGGAACTCGCCATCCTCGGCTTCCTGTACGACGCGCCTCTGCACGGCTACGAGCTGCGCAAACGGATCACGGCTCTGACCGGGCACGTGCGGCCGGTGGCGGAGAGCACGCTGTACCCGGCGATCAAGCGCCTGGAGAAGGCAGGTCTGCTGACCCGGGAGACCAGGCCGGGGCAGGCGGCCGCCCCGCGGCACGTCCTGAGCCTGACCGACGGAGGACGGCATGAGCTGCGGCGACGGCTCGCCGAGCCGGAGCGGGGGGACATCACCGACGAGAACCGGTGGTTCACGGTGCTCGCGTTCCTGCGACACCTGGACGACCGGGCCGCCCAGGCCGCGGTCCTGCGCCGGCGGCTCGCCTTCCTGGAGGAACCGGCCAGCTTCTTCTACGAGGGCGACCGGCCGCTGCGCGCCGAGGAGTTGGACGACCCCTTCCGCCGGGGCGTCCTGACCGTCGCCCGTGCCACCAGCCGGGCGGAGCTGGAGTGGCTGGCGGCGACTCTGCGCGAGCTCGAACCGGACGTCTGAGCCGACCGTCCGCCACTGCCCTCTTCTGCCGGTGCCCGTCCGACCTTAGCTTGGGAGTGCCGACGCGGAAGATCGGCGGTGGCACCGCACAGGGGGAAGGTGGGCGTGGTGTTCGACAGACTCCGCACGTACGTCAAGTCCCGTGTCCCGGACCGGCGCAAGGCGGTCACGGCACGGCGTCCCGGCCAGGCACGGGGGCACAACATCTTCGAGGCCGCGGCGACCTATGTGGCCGCGTGCGCCGAGGAGGACCAGGAGGGGATCGACGAGGCCGCGAGCTGGGTGTCGCCCGAGGCGCTGTCCTTCGGAGTCAACGAACTGGCCTGCCGCGCGGTCATCGCGCTCGCCCGTGAGCGGGACGAGTCACCGCAGACCGTGGCGCGCAGCCTGCTCGGCCTGCCCGCCGTGTGACGCCACCGGCCCGGTGGCCGACGAACACCGACGGCCTCCCCGGCAGGGCCCGGCTTTTCGTGGACCGGCTCTCGACGTCAGGGTTACCGGCTGGTTAGGGTGCGCCGACGACGAACGGACGGAGGCTGCCGTGGCCGGAACGGACAAGGTCGGCACCGCCGACGGCACGCAGGAGCGGGAGGAGGCCGACGACGCGCTGTACGTGCTGACCGCCGTGTTGCTGACCCCCGCCCAGTTCCCCAGCGTGCTGGGCGACGACTACCCCGAGGCGTGCGCGGCGCTCGGTCTGGAGCCGTACGCCGAGGGGTACGGGCTCGTGATCGGCCAGGACGGGAACGGCGCCCGCTGGACGGTCGTGGTGGACGACGTGTCGCTGGTCGCCGTCGCGATCGCCTCGTGGGACTGCGGGATGGAGTACGACCTGTCCCCCGACGAGCGCAGTGTCGTCGTCGCCCTGCCCGGCTGGCCGCTCGCCGTCGCGGTGGCGGCGCCGGGCCTGCCCGCCCCGCACGACCCGGAGACGGAGTCCGGCGACCGGCCGCCGCTCACACCACCGGACACGGAGGAGTGGGGCCCGGCCCAGCGCCGGCTGGGCGCGGACGAAATAGCGCTGCAGTGGGCGGTGTGGCGCGAGCAGCTCGGCGACGACGCCTTCGCCCCTTCCCCGCCGGAGGGCACGGGCGACGACGAAGCCGCGGACCCGGACGGCGCGGGCGGGGAGGACGACGGGGCGACGGCCGGTGGTGCCGGGGCCGAGGGGCATGCCGGGGTCCGGCGCGCCCTCGCGGAACTGCGGGCCTACCTGGACGAACCACCGCCGCCCGGCCGGGTGCGGTCGAGCTTCGCACCCGGCGAAGCACGGACCCTGAGGGCGGACGGGCCTGGCTGGTCCCTGGTGGCGCGGACGGACGACGTCGCGTTCCTGCTGCTGGACGACGAGCCGGGTGAGGTGCTGCCCGTCGGGCGCGGCGCCCGGCTGCCGGCTCTGCTGACGGCATTGGACGCCATGGCCGTACGGCCGTCCTGACCACCCGGCGGGGGACCACCCGGCGCGAAGACCGCCCGACGTGGAGGCCGCCCGACGCGGGGAAGACACGCGCTGCCCCGCTGCGCGCGTCTTCCCCGCTGCGCGCGCTGCCCCGCTGCGCGCGCTGCCCCGCTGCGCGCGGTGCCCGGCTTCGCCTGAGGAGCCCGGCGGCCGGATCGCCGAGCGGACCGCTCAGGCGGTCGGCTCCTCGGGCGAGGCGTCCTCGGCCAAGGTGTCCTGCTCGGGCGTGTCGTCGGGAACCGCGTCGGCCGCCTCGGAGAGGTCGGCGTCCCAGTGGTCGGAACCTTCCCCCGCCTGCTCGTCGGGCAGGTCCCTGGGGACGGCCTCGTCCGGTTCGTCCGGTGCTTCGTGACGCTTGTCGTCCATGATCTCTCCCTCCGGCGCCGGAGCGGGTACCCGGCCCGGCCGGTCTCATGCCCCTGCGCGCGCGGGGGCATGCCCTCGTCGCGCGGGCGGGCGACCGGGGAGCGAGACCCTCAGACGCGCTCCAGCGGTCGGTGGGGCCCGTCCGGCAGCTCGACCTTGATCGTGTCGCCGGGCCGGACGACCCCTCCGGTGCGCACGATGCTCATGATCCCGGCCTTCCGTACGATCTCGCCCGCCTCGTTCCGGCCCACGACCTGCTTGAGCAGACCGTCCTGGAAACCGTCGATCTGGAGACAGGGATTGCGCAGACCGGTGACCTCGACGACGGCCTCCGGGCCCAGGTGCAGAAGGGTGCCAGTGGGCAGTCCCAGCAGGTCGATCCCCCGCGTGGTGACGTTCTCACCGAGGTCGCCGGGGGCGACCGTGAAGCCGGTCTCGGCCACCTCGTCGAACAGTTCCTGATGGATGAGGTGCACCTGGCGCAGGTTCGGCGCGGTCGGGTCCTGGGCGACACGCGACCGGTGCTTCACGGTCACGCCCGCGTGCACGTCACCTTCCACGCCGAGCCCGGCCAGCAGGGTGATGCTTGCCCGGTTCGGCTTGGTGAACGAGTACTCGCCGTTGCTGCTGACCGTCGTGACCGTCCCGCCCATCGCGCGGAGCCCCCTCTTCCATCCGAAGATCACACCTTGATGATCACACCTTGATGATCAACTGGAGACTACCCCGCCGACCCGGTCAGCGGCGGAGCTCCTTGCGACTGACATGGCGCAGCCTGCGGCGCTGCGCGGGGTCCAGGGCCAGATAGGCCACGGCGGGGACACCGAGCACCACCAGCAGGGACAGCCAGAATCCGATCAGCGGCATCAGGAGGAGGCCCACGGCCACTCCCCCGACAACGATCTTCGTCCTCGTCGACATTTCCGACGCCTCCTTAAGGGCCCTCGGCCGCTTCCTGCCCTGAGAACGCACGGTCACACCGTCCGGTTCCACCCGCGGTGCCGCCGTACCGCATCCCCACGGCGTGCCGCCCGGCCGGCCGTCATGCGGCGCCGGTCCCCGGCCGGGCGGGGCGGAGGGGTTCGCCGACGGCGTGCAGATGACCGAGCGCCTGCCGGTAGGACTCGACCGCCCCGGTTTCCGTGTACGGGATGCCCAGGCCGTGGCAGTGGGCCCGCACGGCGGGCTGGGCGAGGCGCAGATGCGGCCGGGGCATGCTGGGGAAGAGGTGGTGCTCGATCTGGTAGTTGAGGCCGCCGAGGAACCAGTCGGTGACCAGGCCGCCGCGGATGTTGCGGGAGGTCAGCACCTGCCGGCGCAGATGGCCCCAGGGTTCGCCGTCCGGGTCGGGCATGGCCATGCCCTTGTGGTTGGGGGCGAAGGCCATGCCGAGGTGGAGGCCGAGCAGCATCTGGTGGAGCAGCGCGAAGACGACCGCCCGGCCCGGGGACATGGTGGTGAACAGCAGCGTGAGGTAGCCGGTCGCGTGGGCCAGGAGCAGGCCGCCTTCGACGGCGCGCTCGCGCCGGGTGCCGTACGGCCCCTTCGCGGCGAAGAGCGCCTGGATCCCGTAGACCTTGAGGGCGAGCCCTTCGAGGGTGGTCAGCGGGAAGAACAGCCAGGCCTGGTGGCGGGTCAGCCAGCCGCTGAAGCCGGTCCGGCCCGCCGCCTGGTGCGGGGCGAAGACGAGGACGTCG
Organism: Streptomyces sp. STAM6; assembly: GCF_054963715.1. Classification (NCBI taxonomy): domain Bacteria; kingdom Bacillati; phylum Actinomycetota; class Actinomycetes; order Kitasatosporales; family Streptomycetaceae; genus Streptomyces; species Streptomyces sp. STAM6. Next base: position 175,046 of record NZ_JBUEFZ010000011.1, read on the forward strand.
GCGGCGACGTCGGGATCCTTGTCGAGGTGATTGGGGTTGGCGTGGTGCCGGTTGTGCTTGTCGTTCCACCACTCCCTGCTCATGCCGAGCAGCACGTTGGCGTGGACGAGCTGAAGGAGGCGATTGGTGCGCCGGCCGGCGCTGATCTGTCCGTGCCCGGCGTCGTGTCCGGTGAAGGCCGCCCGCGCGGAGAACAGTGCCAGGGGCACGGCGAGCAGGAGGGCCCACCAGGAGTGTCCGTACAGCACCAGGCCGGCGGAGATTCCTGTCAGGGCGAGCAGATTGACGGTGATGTCCGTCGCGTACCATCCGGCGCGCCGGTTCAGGAGCTTCTGTTCCTTCACCGTCCGCAGGAGCGGGGTGAATTCACTGCCGGGGCGGCGTTTCCCGGGCGCGGGGCCCGATGCGGGTGCATCGAGGAGGGTGGTGGCCTGGGGCATGGCGGTCTCCGGTTCTGTTGGTCCGTACGTGACTTCGCCGACCCGTTGAACCTAGGAGCCGGGAGTGGACCGGAACCATGACGCCACCACCCGGACGGAAGAGGGGGGTGGCCCATGCGTCGGGGTGGGGCTGACAACACCCGCACAGAAGTGACACACATCACTGACTGACAGCCCCTACAAGCCGCTTCCGTTCTGTACGATCGGCGATTCCGGTCCGCACTAGTCAAATTTGAGGAACGCATCAGCACTGTGCACCGGCGTCCTTCGACGACGCCCTCCGAGACCTCTCCCCTCATATCCCGCTCCGCCCTTTTCCTGCCCGCCGACCCCTCTCGCAGGGGGCGGATCGCCTTCTGGACGCCCGGCGCGCCCGGCGCCGCCGAGCCACCCCGGGCCCTCGGCTCCGTCGAGGAGCTCACCGTCGTCGGGGACGACGCGCGCCCCAGGGCGGTCCGGGCGCTGCTGATGCCCGTACGGGACGCGCTGCCGCTGCTCACCCGGGCACGCTTCTCCGCACAGGCCTCGCCGGCGACGGCGTTCTGGGGTGCGGCCGCCCTGCTCGCGCTGCAACTGGCCGCCCAGGGGCGGCTGTTGCCGGGCCTCACCGCCTCGGACCACGACGCGTGGCGGATCGGTCCACTGACGTCCGACGACGTGGAGCGGGTGCGGACGCTCGCCGCGTCGATGCCGCCGGCCGCCCACGCCGTACCCGTCGGCTCGGCGGCGGACGGCACCGTCCTGCTGCCCGAGCCGGAACGGCTGCTGAGGGCCTTTCTGGACTCCGTGGCCGACGGCCTGCCGCGCACCCCGGCCGCCCGTCTCGCCGCGGGCGGGCCGGCCTTCACGGTGGACGAGCCGCAGCACGTACCCGCGCAGCGGGCCTGGGCCGCGGGCGTCGCGGCGGGTCACGACGCGGGCGTACGGCTCTCCCTGCGGATCGAGCTGCCGGGCCTGGACGACACGCCTCACCCGTCCTCCGGCGCCGCGGAGTCCACGTCGGCCACGGAAGCGCCGGCCGACGGAGAACTCCGCGCCGCCTTCCGATGCGTGCTGCAGATGCACAGCGTCGCCGATCCGGCGCTGGTCGCCGACGCCGCCGAGGTGTGGGCCGACCCGGACGGCGCCGCGTTCGGGCCGCACGGCCGGATGGACGCCCTGCTCGCGCTGCGGCGGGCCGCCCGTGCCTGGCAGCCGCTGACCCCGCTGCTGTCGGCCGCCGTCCCGGACGCGATCGAACTCGCCGACGAGGAGGTCACCGAACTGCTCGGCGAGGCCGGCCGGGCGCTGGCGGCATGCGGCGTGCAGGTCCACTGGCCCCGCCGGCTGGCGCGGTCGCTGACCGCGCGTGCCGTGATCGGGCCCCCGGACGAGGACCAGGACACGGACTCGAACGCCCCGGGCCGGGACGCGTCGGGGCGGGAAGCGTCGGGTCTGCCGTCGTTCCTGTCCGCCGACGCGCTGCTCGCCTTCGACTGGCGGTTCGCGGTCGGCGGCCAGGACCTCACGCGCGCCGAGCTGGACCGGCTCGCCGAGGCCGGCCGGCCGGTGGTGCGGCTGCGTGACCAGTGGGTGCTGATCGACCCGGAGGAGGTGCGCCGCGCCAGGGAACAGCAGGACCGCAAGGTCACTCCGCTGGACGCGCTCGGCGCCGTACTGACCGGCACCACGGAGGTGGACGGCCGCCCCGTCGCCGTCCGGCCCACGGGTTGGCTGCGGGCCCTGCGGGACCGGCTCGCCGATCCGGAGGGCGGCCGGCAGGACGTCGGGCAGCCGGCCGCGCTCGCCGCCACCCTGCGCGACTACCAGCTGCGCGGGCTGAACTGGCTCCACCGGATGACCTCGCTCGGTCTCGGCGGCTGCCTCGCCGACGACATGGGCCTCGGCAAGACGATCACGCTGATCTCGCTCCATCTGCACCGGCAGACCGACGAGTCCGCCGCCGGGCCCACCCTGGTCGTCTGCCCGACGTCGCTGATGGGCAACTGGCAGCGCGAGGTGGAGAGGTTCGCGCCCGGCACCCCCGTGCGCCGGTTCCACGGTCCCGCGCGGGACCTGGACGGGCTGACCGACGGCGAGTTCGTGCTCACCACGTACGGGACGATGCGGCTCGACGCGCCGCGGCTCGCCGGTGTGCCCTGGGGCATGGTCGTCGCGGACGAGGCGCAGCACGTCAAGAACCCGTACTCGGCGACCGCGAGGCAGCTGCGCACCATCGGGGCCAAGGCACGGGTCGCGCTGACCGGCACCCCCGTCGAGAACAACCTGTCGGAGCTGTGGGCCGTCCTCGACTGGACGACGCCGGGGCTGCTGGGACGCCTGGGCACGTTCAGGAGCCGTTACGCCCAGGCCGTGGAGGGCGGGGCCGACCCGGCGGCCGCCGAGCGGCTGGCGGCCCTGGTACGGCCCTTCCTGCTGCGCCGCCGCAAGTCCGACCCCGGGATCGCGCCGGAGCTGCCGCCGAAGACGGAGACCGACCGGACCGTGGCACTGACCAAGGAACAGGCCGGCCTGTACGAGGCGGTGGTGCGCGAGACGCTGGCGGCGATCGCCGACGCGGACGGCATGGAGCGGCGCGGGCTGGTGGTGAAGCTGCTGACCGCGCTCAAGCAGATCTGCAACCACCCCGCGCAGTACCTGAAGGAGGAGCGGCCGCGGATCGTGGACCGTTCCGGAAAGCTGGAGGCGCTGGACGAGCTGCTCGACACGATTCTCGCCGAGGGCGCGAGCGTGCTCGTGTTCACGCAGTACGTGGGGATGGCGCGGCTGCTGGAGCAGCACTTGGCGGCCCGGGGCGTGCGCTCCCAGTTCCTGCACGGCGGTACGCCCGTCGCCGAGCGCGAGGCGATGGTCGCACGGTTCCAGGAGGGTGACGTCCCGGTCTTCCTGCTGTCGCTGAAGGCCGCGGGCACCGGACTCAACCTCACCCGCGCGGGCCATGTCGTGCACTACGACCGCTGGTGGAACCCCGCCGTGGAGGCACAGGCCACCGACCGCGCCCACCGCATCGGCCAGACGCAGCCGGTGCAGGTGCACCGGCTGATCGCCGAGGGCACGATCGAGGACCGGATCGCGGAGATGCTGGCTCGCAAGCAGCAGCTGGCGGACGCCGTCCTCGGCTCCGGCGAGGCCGGGCTGACCGAACTGACCGACGCCGAGCTGTCGGAACTGGTGGAGCTGCGAGGGAGCGGGCGATGAGCCGTACCGACGACAACGACGCCGTGAACGAGCGGACCTTCGCCGCGCTGCCTCCCGCGCGGGGCCGGGGCTTCGCAGAGACCTGGTGGGGCCGTGCCTGGCTGAAGGCGCTGGAGGAAACGGCGCTGGATTCCGAGCAGGTGAAGAAGGGCCGCAGGCACGCGCGCGAGGGCGCGGTCGGAGCGGTGTCGGTGCGGCCGGGACGGATCACGGCCGTGGTGAAGGACCGGGACGGCGGCACGCGGCGCAGCGACGTGCTGCTGCAGCGGCTGACCGACGCGGAGTGGGACCGGTTCCTGGACTTGGCGGTGGACCGGGCGGGGCACATCGCGGCGCTGCTGGACCGTGACATGCCGCCGCACCTGGTGGAGGACGCGGCGGCGGCCGGGATCGAACTGCTTCCCGGCATCGGCGACCTGGAGCCGGAGTGCGCATGCGACGCGTGGGACCACTGCCCGCACACCGCGGCGCTCTGCTACCAGGTGGCGCGCCTGATGGACCAGGACCCCTTCCTGCTGCTGCTGATGCGCGGGCGCGGGGAGCGACGACTGCTGGACGAACTGCAGGTCCGCAGCGCGGCGCGGGCGGCACGCGACCCCGAGGGGCGCCCGGAGGCGGCCGAGGCCGTGCCCGAGGGCGTACGGGCCGACGAGGCGTTCGCCGCGCGGGACATCCTTCCACCGCTGCCCGGGCCTCCCGCGCTGCCCGACGCGCCCGGTGAGCCGCCGGCGCTCGACACGGAGACGCCGCCGGCGCCGGGCGTCGACCCGGCGGCGCTGGAGCTGCTGGCGTCGGACGCGGCGGCGAGGGCGTACCGGATGCTGGCGGAGGCACTGGCGCCGGGCCACGAGTACGAGGCGCTGCCCGCACCGGTGCTGACGGTGGACCAGGACGCGGTGCGGCTGGGCGCCGTGGCGGACGGGCTGCCGTGGGTGCTGGACCGGCTGGCGGCCGGAACGGGCCGCCGGCGGGCCGACCTGGAGCCGGCCACGCGCGCGTGGCGGCTCGGCGGTGCGGGTGCGCTCGCGGTACTGGAGGACGACTGGTCGCCCGAGCCGGAGCTCCTGGCGCGGGCCACGGTGCGACTCGCCGAAGCCTGGGAGGACGGTGAGGGGCCCGCGCTGCGCGCCGGCCGCCCGGGCCGCTGGACCGTGGTGGGCGCGGGCCTCCAGCTCCGCCTCGACCGGGACGGCCGCTGGTGGCCGTTTCGCAAGGAGGGCGCCCGGTGGTGCCCCGCGGGTCCCGCCGACGACGACCCGGAGGCGGCCTTGGGGGATCTCCTCGGTACACCTGTAGGACCCTGATGACCGGCCTGAAGGACCCGGCCCCGAAGGCCGGGTCCCGAAGGGCCGGAACCGAAACGCCGGAACCGAGAGGCTGGAGCCGAAACGCAGGTCAGTCCGCCACCGGGAGCGTCACTTCCCAGGTGTCCACGGCGTAGTGCAGACCCATGCCGTGCGCCTCGTAGAGCCGCAGGGCACCGCTCTCGTTGAGCGTGTCGACGCCCAGCCCGAGGGTGTCGCGCCCCCGGGCCGCGTACACCCCGAAGGCGTGCCGCAGCAGGTACCCGCCGAGGCCTTGGCCGCGGGCCGCCTCGCGGACGCCGAGGTTGCGCACCCAGGCCATGCTGGCGCGGTCGTCCCGGGTGAGGATCACGGCGGCGTCGCCGATGCCGTCGAGCGCGGCGATCCACACGAGGGACCAGTCCAGGTGGGCGGCGTCAATGTCGTCGAGCCACTGCTCGTAGGTCCGGTGGTGGTGGTCGAAGTGTTCGGAGAACGTCTCCTGCACGAGCTCGTGCACGCGGCGCCGGTCGGCCTCGTCGGTGCAGTCGCGCAGGGTCAGCCCGGCGGGCGGCCGCGGCACCGGGTCGGTCCGCACGGCGATCGCGCGGGTCATGACATGGTGGCGGCGTACCCGCTGCCAGCCGCGCGCAGCGAGCAGGGCGGTGTCCGTGGTGGGCTTCTGGCTGAGGTTGAGGTGGACGACGGCTCGCCGGGCGCCGTTCGCGGCGGCCTTCGCCCGCGCCCGTGCCTCGGCGAGTTCCAGCAGTCGTTCGCCGGCCGTCTGGTGCTCGGGCAGGACGTAGTGGTCGATGTCGATGCGCTCGGCACCCGATTCGTCCCACAACAGGGCGTAGGCGACGAGCCGTCCGTCCTGGAAGGCCAGCCATGAGTCGCGGGCGAGGTCCACGTCGGAATGGGTCAGGTCGGCCTCGACCGAATGGAGATCGGTCTCGGGCCGGCCGATCTCGATGGTGTCGACGGCGTTGAGCAGCTCGCAGATCTGCGGCGCGTCTTCCGGCCCGGCGGCGCGGACGGTGGGTATGGGTACTGCCTGCATCCGGCCACTGTCCGGGCGCGGCCGAGCGCTTGACAACCGATTTACGGGCCGGGGCCGGACGACTCCGGCGCGGCGGGCAGTGAGCCCGCCGCGCCAGGAGGCGGAGTCGCGGCGATGTGGTGAGGCGCGGAGGCGGCCTCAGCCGGCGAACGGGTTGGCGTCCGGGGAGCTGCTGCCCCGGGCGCAGGAACCGCTGTCGGCCGCACTCGTCGCGGACGGGGACGAAACCGGCGTCGCACAGGCGCCGGGCCACCCGCTGCCGGCGGACTTCGCCCAGCTTGAACATGCTCAGCAGGAAGGCGGCGAGGGCGGCGCCGCCGGCCACGGCGCCGACGTACATGCCGGCGATCAGGAGCACCACCACGAGGACGCCCACACCGCCCCAGGCGACCACCTTCTGCTGGTTCTCGGCGGCCTGGGTCATGACGTCGAAGGCGATCCGGTCCTTCAGCCGCGCGACCGCCTCCTCGGCCTCGGGGGCAGGCTGCAGCGAACCGGGCCGCAGGCCGGGCACCGCGCCGCCGTTGCCGGCCTGTGGGTACGCGCTGAGGGTGGCCGCCTCGCGCGGCGACCCGGGCCTGGGGGCGCGGGTCGCGGGTCGCGGTGAAGGTCGACGACCAGGGTCCGCTTGTTGGGCCCCTCACGCCGCGCCTCGCCGTACTCGAAGCCGTACTGCTCGGCGGCGAAGGCCTGTACCGCCAGTTTTCCGGCGACGGCCATGTCATGTCGCAGCACCACGACGTCCTGCGTCGCGATCTGCCGCAGCAGGTCTGCTGTCTGCCGGTCGGCGCCCATATGTCCCTGCTCTCGTTCCGTACCGATGGACCGGTGCCGCCCGTGCGGCAGCGCAGCCCAACCCGAGCGGTAGGACTCATTCCGCTTGGGGTGGGCCTTCCGCCGGCGGGCCGCGCGCGGGCTCCGGCACACGGCGGCCGGGTGGCCCCACCGACGGATGGGCGTGCCCGGAACCCGCCAAAGTCCGACCGGAAGCACACCCGTCGCTTCGGCCACGCCGCCCTGTTCCGGGGGCGTTTCCGGCCTGCCGGGGCCGCCGGGGGCACGGTCCTGCGACCGTACGATCGCGGCGACCGAAGCCGAGCGTGACGGGGAGCCTGCGATGAGCCTGGACGGCGCGACACGAGCGACGGATACGGAAGTCCACCCGGGCAGCGCGGTGCCGTGCCCGGACCCGGACCCGAACCCGAACCCGCACGAGCGGTCGCTGGCGGAGTTGTTCGCCTCCCAGGCGTACCGCTACCCGGAGCGGTACGCGGTCGACGCGCACGACGTCCGCTACACGTACGCCGAACTCGCCGCCCTCGCGCTGAGGTTCGCGCGCGGCCTCGGCCGGCTCGGAGTGGCCTCCGGGGCGGTGATCGGACTCATGGGGCGGCGCGGCCCGGACGCCTGTGTGGCCGTGCTCGGCACCGTCTTCGCCGGCGCCACCTACCTGCCCCTGGACGCCTCCCTGCCCGCGGAGCGGTTGCGCGGCATGCTCGTGGACTCCGGCGCGACCGTGGTCGTCCGGCTGCCCGGGTCCGGGACGCGCACACCGGCCGGGGCACGGCACCGCCCGGGGGAAACGGCTCCGGTGGTGGACTTCGAGGAGGTGCTGCGGGTGGCCGGCCGGGACTCCCGGGACACCCTCGCGCTGCCCGGCGCGGCGGCCGCCGCCTCGACACCGGCCTATGTGATGTTCACCTCCGGCACGACCGGGCGCCCCAAGGCGGTGGCTGTGCCCCAGCGCGGGGTGGCCAGGCTCGCGGTGGACAACGGTTTCATGGAGCTCGGCCCCGAGGACCGGGTGTTGCACGGGGCGACGCTGTCGTTCGACGCCTCGGTGCTGGAGATGTGGCCGGCGCTGCTGAACGGCGCGTGCCTGGTGCCGGTCTCCTCCGACGTGCTGCTCGTGCCGCACGAGTTGCACCGTTTCCTGCTGCGGGAGCGGATCACGGTGCTGTTCCTGACGACGAGCGTCTTCCACCATGTGGCGCGGGAACGTCCCGAGGTGTTCGCGGGTCTGCGGTACGTGGTCACCGGAGGCGAGGCGCTGCGGCCCGACGCCGCCCGCCGCGTGCTGGAGCACGGCAGGCCCCGGCACCTCGTCAACGCCTACGGCCCGACCGAGACGGCCTGTGTCGCGACCGCCCATCTCGTCACGGAGGTACCGGCGGACGCTGCCTGTGTGCCCGTCGGGCGACCCATCGCCGAGACCGTCTGCCACATCCTCCGTGAGGACGGCAGTCCGGCCTCCGTCGGCGAGGACGGGGAGCTGTACATCGGCGGTGGTGGTGTCGCGGACGGCTACCTCAACGATCCGGCCGAAACCGCCCGCCGTTTCGTGACCCTGCGGCACGGCCCGGACGGCCGGCCCGAGCGGGTCTATCGCAGTGGCGACTTCGCGCGGCGCCGCGCCGACGGGGTGATCGAGTTCCGCGGCCGCCGCGACGACCAGGTCAAGGTGCGTGGTTTCCGGATCGAGCCGGAGGAGGTGCGTGCGGCGCTGGTGTGCCATCCCGCCGTGGCGGACGCGGTCGTCGTCGCCCGCGAGGACGGCACCGGCCGCTGCCTGGCCGCCTATGTCACCGGCCACCGGCCCGGAACGGCGCCGGGCGCGACGGAGTTGCGGACCTTCCTCGGCGGTCGGCTGCCCGCGTTCATGGTTCCGGCCACGATCACCGTGCTGGACGAGCTGCCGCTCGCGCCGAGCGGCAAGGTCGACCGCTCCGCGCTTCCCGACCCGGCGAGCCGGACCGCCCGGGCCGCCGGGGGCTCCGGGGGCTCCAGGGGCTCCAGGGGCTCCAGGGGCTCCGGGGGCTCCAGGGGCTCCGGGCCCGCCGTCCCGGGCCCGGCGCCCGGACCCGCCACGGACGCCGTCTTCGACACCGTCTGCCAGGTGTGGGCGTCGGCCCTGCCCGTCGGACGGGCGGAGCCGGACGACGACTTCTTCGCCTGCGGCGGAAACTCCCTGCTCGCCGTCCAGCTCGTCGCCCGCGTCCAGAAGGCCCTGGTCATCGACGACGCCCTCGGCTACGAGCTGGTGACGAGGCTGCTCGACGAACCGGTCCTGAAGGCCTTCGTCGCGGCGGTCGAGGAAATGGTCACCGACGCCGGCCCCGCCACCGGGTCCACCACCGCGCCCGGAGGGCCCTCCGGCGGCGGTACCTCACGCGCGGCGGGCGCGGGCGGCGAGCCGGCCACGGCCGTGGACCGCTGGCGGCCCGACCTGCGGTGGCCCCTGCCCCCTGTCGGCGCGTCCGAACCGCGGCCGGCCTGGGAGGCGCCCCGGCATGTGTTCCTGACCGGCGCCACCGGCTTCCTCGGCGCCCATCTGCTGCGCCAACTGCTGGACCGGACCGATGCGGACGTCCACGCGCTCGTCCGGGCACGCGACACCGCGCACGCCCACGAGCGGATCGCCCGGGCGCAGTCCCGCCACGGCATCGCGCGGCCGTTGCCCGCCGGCCGCGTCCACCCCCTCGTCGGCGACCTGACCCGGCCCCGCCTCGGCCTGAGCGACGCCCAGTGGGAGGCCCAGGCCGAGCGCGCCGATGTGATCCACCACTGCGGCGCGGAGGTCAACTTCCTCTACCCGTACGAGAAGCTGCGCGCGGCCAATGTGTACGGCACGAGGGAGGTCATCGCGCTCGCCGCCCGCCGGGCCGTCCCGCTGCACCACATCTCCACCGTCGCGGTGGTGCACGGTATGGGCGCGGCCGGAGTGCGGCACGTCTCCGAGGACACCCCGCTGAGCCATGTGGAGCTGCTGTCCATGGGCTACACGGAGAGCAAGTGGGTCGCGGAGGAGCTCGTACGGGCCGCCGGCCGGGCCGGGCTGCCGGTCGCGGTCCACCGCCCCCACGAGATCAGCGGCGACACCACGAGCCACACATGGAACAGTGACGCGGCGCTGTGCGAGTTCTTCCGGATCATCACCGAGCTGGGACTCGCGCCCGCTCTCGACCTGCCCCTGAACCTGGTGCCGGCCGACTTCGCGGCCGGCGCCGTCGTCCACCTCGCCACGCACCGGGCGGCGACCGGCGGGACGTACCACCTGACGAACCCGCACGAGGCCCGGCTCGACGACATGGTGGGGCGGCTGCGTGCGCACGGGCACCGCATCCGCACGGTCGGCTACGAGGAGTGGACCGCGGCGATGGCGGCACACCTCGCGGACCGGCCCACCCATCCCTTCACCCCGTTCGCGCGCCTGTTCACCACGCCGGCCGCCGGCGGGACGACCATCGAGGAGCTGTCGACCGCGGACCACGCGCCCCGGCTCGGCCGGGCGCGGATCGAGCGTGGCCTGGCGGGCAGCGGGCTGGTCTGCCCACCGGTCGACGACCGGCTGCTGGACCAGTACATCCGCTACTTCCACAGCTCGGGTTTCCTCCCCGCCCCGCAGCCCGTCCGATCCGCGTGACGAACCGTGAGTATCCGAGAGAGGCGGCCATGCCTGTTCTTCCCCTGCTCGTCCCGGACCTGTCGGCTCCGCGTTCCTTCCTGCCCGAGCCGCCCCACCGGGTGTGGGCCGAGCTGCGGCGCGGCGGCACGCTCCACTACCAGGAACGGCCCGGCGCTCCGGGCTTCCACTCGATCACCCGCCATAGGGACATCGACGCGGTACTGCGGGACTCGGCCACCTACAGCTCCGAGTGGGGCATGACGCTGGACACCGCGCTGGGCCGGCGGGACGAGGCCGCGGGGCGGATGATCGAGCTGACCGATCCCCCGCTGCACCAGCGCCTGCGGCGGCTGGTCAGCAGTGGTATGACCCGTTCCGCGGCGCGGGCGATGGACGGCGTGCTGCGGCGGTACGTGGAGCGCTGGGTGGACGAGGCCGTACGGGCGGGTGAGACGGACTTCGTCCGGGCCGTCGCGGCGCGCGTCCCGGCGGCCGCGACGGGTCTGCTCCTCGGGCTGCCCCCCGAGGAGTGGGACGTGCTCTCCGTCCGCGCCGGCAACGCGGTCTGCGGCTCGCTCGGCGAGCACGACGCGAGCGCGGGCGACCTGGCGGCGCGCCGGCGGTCCACGGCGACCGCCAACGGACAGCTGCTGATGCATCTGGCCGCTCTGGTCGACCACCCGGCGCTCGACGGTGACGGTCTGATCCGCCGGCTGCTGGACGCGGACCTCGACGGTGACCGGCTGACCCCTGAGGAGGTGCTGCTGAACTGCCTCAATCTCGCCATCGGCGGCAACGAGACCACCAAGAACGCGGCCACCGCCGGGGTGATGGCCTTCGCCCGTCATCCCGCGCAGTGGCAGTGGCTGCGGCGCCACCCCGAGCGGCTCGACCTGGCGATCGAGGAGATCCTGCGCTACACCACCCCTCCGCTGCACCTCGTGCGTACCGTCACACGCCCCGCGGTACTGGCCGGAACGCGACTGCAGCCGGGCGAACTGGTCTGCCTGTGGCTGCCGTCCGCCAACCGTGACGAGGAAGTCTTCGCCACGCCGGACGAGTTCCGTGTCGACCGGACCTCGAATCCGCATCTGGCATTCACCAGTGGACGGCACTTCTGCATGGGCGCGGCACTCGCACGGACCCAGCTGCGGCTGGTGTTCGAGGCCCTGCTGACCCGGGTCGACGCGATGCACGGACTGGGGGCTCCCACCCGCAGGGCGTCGAACTTCGTCACGTCGTACGACAGTCTGCCGGTCGCCCTGACGGTGGACTGACCACCCCGGCGGTGCCGCGCAGGGCGCCGACAGGCGTACTGTGTGTGATGTCGAGACGCACCCCCTTCCATCCAGGCGGGTGCCGGACCTGCCCTGACCAGCCGTCCGGGGCAGGTTCTCGGCCTTTCACCCCTTCGCCGACGCAGACTGCGATCACGTAACGCAACCATGCGATGCGACAGATGGGTGAACTCGGACTCTTGTCACAACTCAGCCGTTACGCGGACAAGGTTGCCCTGTTACGCAGGGGGATCCGGGCAACGGATCTCTCACTGAGAAGGATGGACCATGATCAAGAAGGTTCTTGCCACCGCCGGCGTCGCTGCGGCCGTACTGGGCGCCTCCGCGCCGATGGCCTCGGCCGTGGGCGACCGCGGAATCGACACGCAGAACGGCAACCACGCCAAGCAGGCGTACGGGAACACGGTCACCGGCGGGTACATGAGCCCGCAGATCGGGCTCGTCCAGGGCTCGCTCAACAAGCCGTGCGTCGGTCTGCCCGCCCAGGTGGACGTCCAGAACATCGCCGCCTTCCTCAACGTCGGCGTGCAGGACATCCTCAACGACACGCAGAACCAGCAGTGCGCGGAGAACTCCACGGCGGTCAAGGGCGACAGCGCCCTGTCGCACCTCCTGGAGGACGTCCTCTCCGAGAACGGTTCCGTCGCCGCCGGCTGACGTGATCCGGCCGGCCCGTGCGACCGTGCGCCGCTCGGGCCGGCCGGTCCCGTTTCCGCCGGCCCCGGACGGGTCACCCGTTGACCGTCGCCACCGAACGCGCGCATACGAGGAGTGGGCATGACGACATACGTCATCACGATCCCGGGCACGTTCCTGCAGGGGCTGACCGACAGCGCGCGGGCCACACTGCTGCGCCAACTGCGACCGGCCGATCCCCAGCAGACGTCCCTGGGGCAGCGTGAGGACCTGGAAATCCTCACCGTCAACGACAACGGCACGTTCAGCGTGCACCTGGAGGTCGAGGCGGACACCCGGCGCGGCGCCGAGGAGCAGGCGAAGGAGACGGTCGCCGCCGCCCTGCGCGAGGCGGGCTTCGGCGAGGACAAGGCGCCGCTCGGACCGCCCGCGGTGACCGGCATCGACACCACGTGAGCATGGGAGGCCGGGACGCGGTGAACCGGCTCAGTGGCCGGCGTCCTTGCCGATGTACAGCTCGGCGAAGGCGGCCGCGGCGACGGGCGAGCCGAGGAGCCGGCGCAGCCGTGCGGCCGCGGTGCCGGCCCTGAAGGCGTCTCCCGACGAGGGTCCGTGCAGGACCTCGGAGAACCACTGCGAGAACTCCTGGTACTGCCAGACGCGCCGCAGACAGGCCGCCGAGTAGCCGCGCAGCCCACGGTCGTCGCCGTTCCGGCAGTACGCGACCAGCGCGTCCCCGAGGAGCAGCGCGTCGTGCAGGGCGAGGTTCATGCCCTTCGCGGCGATCGGCGCCGCGAGATGGGCCGCGTCGCCCGCCAGGTACAGCCGGCCCCACGCCATCGGCTCGACCACGTGGTTGTGCATGTCGAGGACCCGCTTCTCGATCAGCCGTCCCTCGACGAGCGGCCGGGCCCCCGCCGCCGACAGCCGGGCGCGCGGTTGTGACCACACCCGCTCGTGCGGCCAGTCGTCCGGGCTGTCCCCGGGCGGGCACTCCAGGTAGTAGCGGGTGACCTGAGGGCTTCGGGCCATGTGGGCGGCGAACCCGTCCGGGTGGAGACCGAACACCACGCGGTCGCTGGAGGGCGGGGCCTCGGCGAGGAGCGCCAGCCAGCCGATGCCGTAGTCGTGCCGGGCGATCCCCGTGCTGTCCGGCGGCAGCCAGGTGCGGGTCACGCCCCGGGCACCGTCGCAGCCCGCCACGGCCTCGCACGCGATCCGCGCTCGCTCGCCCGTCGCCGGGTCCGTGTACGACACGGAGGGCCGGTCCGTGCCGAGGCCGTGCCGCTCGACGTCACGCACGCCGAAACGGATGTCGCCGTGCGCGTCGTCCGCGTACGCGGCCACGAGGTCCGTGACCAGCAGCGGCTGCGGATAGACGAAGTGGTGGTGCCCCGACAGCTCGCCGTAGCGGAAGGTGTGGCGCCTCCCGGCGAACCGGAACTCGCACGCGCCGTGCGACGGCGCGTGGTCCAGCAGCCGGTCGGCAAGTCCGCGGCGTTCCAGGGCGGACGGCCCACTCCTCGATGAACCCGGCGCGCGGGCGCTGCTCGATGAACTCCCTGCTCTCCGTCTCCAGGACGACACAGTCGACGGAGGCGGCCCGGAGGATGTTGGCCACGGTCAGCCCGGCCGGGCCCGCGCCCACGACGACGACCCGGGTGCGCTGATCCGGCGCCGGAGTGGCGGGGGCGGCTGCGGCGGTCACCGCAGCAGTATGACGGTGATCCGTCAAAGAGCCACCGGTTCCGGCGGTCCGCCGGGCCCGTCACGGCGGGGACTCGGCCCATACCGCCGGACCGCCGCCCCGCCACTCGATCAGCCGGGAGGTGGCCACTTCGTCCGGCCCGAGCTCCAGCCCCGTGCCGCTGAGCAGGTCGACGAGATCGGCGACGCTGTGCGCGATGCCGAGGGTCGTGCCGTCGGCCCGCACATGGCGCCCGCCGGTCTCGGACGTCGGATACACGATCACTGGTGCCTGCGTTCCCATGCTTCCACCCTGCGCGTGGTCCGGTTCCCCGGCATCCTCGGGGTCCGCCGTCGGTGTGGTTCGGGTATCCCGGACGGCTCCTGGACACCGGGCGTACCCTCTGCGTATGACTTTTCTCGTAATGCGCCGCCACGTGGACTATGTGCGCGTCACGACCACGAGCTGTCTGCGCCAGGACTGACTTCCGGCCGTAATCAGACCTCTGCACGGTCCTGCGGCGGTCACCCGCGGTACTCGGCTCCACCCTATGACGCCGATGTCCGTGTTCCGCCGTCCCGCCACCCATGGGACAGGGCCGTGCGACACCAGAAACGGAAATCGCCATGCCATCCATGGACACTCCTGCCGGCTCGCTCCCCGTCATCGATCTTTCCGAGGCCGACGATCCGGCGACCCGCTCGGCCTTCCGGCGCCGGCTCCACGACGCCGCGCACGGGACGGGCTTCCTCCATCTGACGGGGCACGGTGTCAGCGCCGCGGAGACCGACCGCATCCTCAGCCTCACCAGGGAGTTCTTCGCCCTGCCCGAGGCGGACCGGCTGGCGGTCAGCAATCTCCACTCGCCGCACTTCCGTGGCTACACCCGCATCGGGGACGAGCTCACCGGCGGCCGTTCCGACTGGCGCGACCAGCTCGACGTGGGCGCGGAGCGTCCGGCCCCCGAGGTGGGGCCGGACGACCCGCCGTACCTGTGGCTGGAGGGCCCCAACCAGTGGCCCAAGGCGCTCCCCGAGCTCCGTACGGTCGTCCTGGAATGGCAGGAGCGGCTGGCGGCGGTGGCGCACCGGCTGCTTCAGGAACTGCTGGCGTCGATCGGCGCACCCGCCGACTTCTTCGACAAGGCGTTCGCCGAGCGGCCCCATCTGCACACCAAGCTGATCCGCTACCCCGGGTCGGCTCCGTCCGGGGCCGACCAGGGTGTGGGCGCGCACAAGGACTACGGCTTCCTGACCCTGCTGCTCCAGGACGGTGTGGGCGGACTCCAAGTGCGCCGCGGGGACGGCTTCGTGGACGTGCCGCCGATGCCGGGGGCGTTCGTGGTCAATCTCGGCGAGCTGCTGGAGATAGCCACCGACGGCTATCTGTCGGCGACCGACCACCGGGTCGTCAGCCCGCCGGGGGCGGTGGAGCGCTACTCGGTGCCGTTCTTCTACAATCCGCGGCTCGACGCGGTCGTCAACACCGTTCCCGGCTCCTACCTGGCGGACGCCCCGGGCCTCGCCCAGGACCGGACGAATCCCCTGCACGCGGAGTACGGCCGCAACGAGCTCAAGGGCTGGGTCCGGGCCCACCCCGAGGTGGCGAGGCGCCACCATCCCGAGCTGTTGGCCGGCTGACGACGGGCCCGGCCGCGGCGGCGGGTTCAGCGCCGCCGTCGCCCCCGGCGGCGTGGGCGGCGCAGGGCGTCGAGCTCACCGACGGCGGCACGGGCGTGGGCCGGGTCGCGGCGGCGGGCGCCGCCCGCGCACCACCAGTGGATCCGGCCGTCGGTCTCGCGGGGGTGCATCCCGATGTCGTGTTCGCCGCACAGGGGCCACGCCCGCCACAGCCGCTCGGTGATCGTTTCCTGGGCGGCGTCGGCGACGGCGACGAGGAAGCCGGCCGGGCTCGCCGCCCCTGTGTGGACCAGTGGGTTGCCGTGCCACGCGCCGTTGGCCAGGGTGACGTACACGTTCTCCGGCTCCCCGGCGGTGTCCGGCGGGAGAGCCATCAGCCGCAGGGGCCCCTCGTCCGGGAAGGTCGCCGCCAGGTCGCGGTTGAGCAGGGCAAGGGCCTCGTCCCACAGGGGGTGCTCGCCCGGCGCCACCCTCCGGGGGCTCACGGGGTGGAAAGGATCGGTCACGGTGGCATGATGCCCGGCAGGCGCACAACGGGGCGAGGGCGGCGGGGGCGGAATGGGCCGGATCTTCTTGAGTTACCACGCGCAGGACGGCGGGGACATCGCCGGCCGGTTACGCGAGGCGCTGACCGCCGCCGGGTACCAGGACTGCTACGCCTACGCCGAGCCCGGGTCGGGCCCCGAGCCCTCGTACGAGTGGCGGGAGAGCCTGCGCCGCGATCTGCTCGCCGCCGAGGCGCTGATCGTGATCACGACCGAGGGGTCGTCGGCCGAGTGGTGCGTGTGGGAGGTCTCCGTCTTCCGGGAGCGCAAACCGGACGCGCTGTGCCTGGAGTTCTTCAGCGGCGTACCGCGCGGGCGGGCGATCCTCGATCACCGGCAGGCCCGGCGGATCGACCGGGACGACCCCGGGTCGATGGCCGCGGCGGTGGACACCGCGCTGCGCCTGGTCGCCGGGGCGGGGGTGTCCAAAGCGCCGACGGCCGCCTCGCCCTTCCCCGGTCTGCGCGCCTTCGAGGAGGACCAGGCGTCGCTGTTCTTCGGCCGCGACGACGACATCGCACGGCTCGCGGAGCCGCTCACCGGCCGGCGGACGAGCGGGGCACTGGCGGTCATCGGCCCTTCGGGCGCGGGGAAGTCGTCCCTCGTGCGCGCCGGGCTCGTCCCCCGGTTGAAGCGGGACGCGCGGTGGACCGTGCTGGGACCGGTCACCCCCGCGCACGGCGCCGTGGCCGGGCTCTCCGCCACCGTCGCCCGGGCACGCCGCCGGGCCGGGCTCACCACGGCGGTCGGGACGGCCGAGGTGGAGGCCCGTATCAGAGCGGGCGCGGGCGGGCTGCGCGACCTGCTCGCGGAAACGGTCGCGGCCGTGCCGGGCGGACGGCTGCTGATCGTGCTCGACCAGGCGGAGGAGCTGCTCCTCGACCGCCCGTCCCGGGAGACGTCCGAGGGCTCCGGCGGGCCGGCGACGCTCGGCGCGGAGTCCGCACTGCTCGTCGAGGCACTGGTCGAGGCCGTGCGCGGCACCGCGTGGCTCGTCTACACGGTCAGGGCGGACTTCCTCGACGCCCTGATGCGGCACGAGGAGTTCACCGCGCTCCTGCGGGACGACTTCCTGGTCAGGCCGCTCGCCCGGGCGGATCTGCCGCACGTGGTCAACGGGCCGCTGAACACGCTCGGCTGGCGCTTGGACGAGCCGGCTCTGGGGATGCTGCAGGAGGACGCGAGCGGGGAGTCGCTGCCCCTGCTGGCGTTCGCGCTGGAGCGGTTGTGGCGGTACGCCAATCCGGACGGCCGGGGGGCGCCGCGGGCGATCACCCGCGCCGAGTACGAGGCGGCCGGCCGCGTCCAGGACGTGCTGCGGCGCCAGGCCGAGGAAGCGTTCGCGCTCGCCCGCGACCTGGTCCGGGACGAGGACGGGTCATGGCCCCCTCCGCGCGAGGCCGAGCGGACGGTGCTGCGTGCCCTGCGGCGGCTGGTCTCCGTCGACGAGTCCGGAAAATACACCAAGCGCCCCGTCGCCCTGGACGAACTCGGCGAGGCGGACCGCCGGCTGCTCGAACCGTTCGTCGAGTGCCGCGTGCTGACCACCACCCGGCTGTCCGGCAGGGCCGCACCGGAGGAGGGGGCGGACGGCTGGGAGCGGCTCACCGAGAACGCCCTCGAAGTGGCGCACGAAAGCATCTTCGTCCACTGGCCCAGGCTGCGGGACAGCCTGGGCCGGGACCACACGGCGCTGCGCGCCCGGCGCGAGGTGGAGGACGTCACCGCGGACTGGGTGGGGTTCGGCCGGCTGGGGGACCAGCTGATGCCGTCCTCCCGGCTGATGCGGGTCCTGAGCATGCTCTCCCCCGCCCTGTCGGGCACCGGGAGCGACGGGGACCCCTTCGTCCCGCTCTGGCCACAGCTCCGGGCGAACCTGACGGACCTGCACTTCTCGGCCGACGCCGTCGACATGCTGCGGCTGTCGCTTCAGCGGGCGGCGGACGACGACGTGGACCGGGCGCGGCTGCTGCTGGACGGCAGCCCGGCCGCCGCGCTGCGGGTGCTCGCCGGTGACGGTTCCCCGCAGGGCGACCTGCTGGTACGGATGCTGCTGCACGCCCCCGACCTCGGCCGGTGGCGCCGGGCACTGCTGCGCGCCATGGCCGCGGGCCGGCGCCTTCGGTCCTTCACCGGCCACGAGGGCGGCCTGTGGGGGGTGGCCTGGTCGCCCGACGACACCAAGCTCGTGACCGGTTCCAAGGACGGCACGGTGCGGGTGTGGGACGCCGGCACCAGCGCCTGCCTGGCGGTCTTCCGCCACGGCCAGGAACGCCGGGGAACCGACGTCGGCTGGGTCCGCTCGGTCGCCTGGGCGCCCCACGGCGACCTGATCGCCTCGGCGGCCACGGACGAGACGGTACGGCTCTGGTCCCTCGCGGACCGCCGCGAGGTCCGTCTCATCCAACTGCCCGACCGCCCCTGGTCGGTCCGCTTCGACGCGCGCGGTGAACACGTGCTGGTCGCGTGCGCGGACGGCGGGGCGTACCTGTGGGAGACGGAGGGGATGAGCCGGGAGCCGGTGGGGGTCTGGCGTGCGGTGGACGAGAAGGGTGAGCCCGTGAAGATCTGGGACGCCGACATCTCACGGGACGGAGGGGTGGCGCTGGCCCGGGACGACGGGTGGGCCCAAGTGCACATGGGGAACGGCCGGGCACTCATGCTCCACGCCAACGGGTTCTGGGCCGCGGGCGCGGAACCGCGTCCGGCGCGGACGGTCCGCTTCTCGCACGACGGCCGGATTGCCGCGGGGAACCAGGCCAATGTCGCGACGCTGTTTTCCGGGGTGGGTGATATGCCCTACGCCACTCTGCGGGGCCACGACGACCAAGTGCGGAGAGTGGCGTGGTCGCCCGCCGGCACCCGGGTCGCGACGGCGTCCGCCGACGCGACCGTCGGTGTCTGGGACACGCTGACGGGGGCCGAGCTGGTGAGGCTCACCGGCCATGGGCAGGGTGTGTGCGATCTGGCCTGGTCGCACCGGGGCGACCGGCTCACAAGTGTGGCCGACGACGGCAGCCACTTCACCTGGAAGATCGGTTCCGAGTGCCTGGAGACACGCGGGCCGTCCTCTCACCCGGGGTCGGCCCTGGCACGGCACCCGCGGAGTCGGGATCTGTGGACGTCGTCTTCGCTGCCGGAGCATCTGTCCGCCGTGGCCGCCGATGTGAACTCGTTGGCGTGGAGTCCCGACGGCGGCCTCCTCGCGGTCGGCTCGGCGAAAGGCAGGGTGATCGTCCTGTCCACGGCCATGGAAGCCGTGGCCGTGCTCTCCGACGCGCACGACGGCGTCCATGACGCCCAGTGGTCGTGCGACGGCAACTGGCTGGCCGTCGCGTCACGGGACCGGACCTGGCTGCCGCGGGTCTACCAGACGCACGTGTGGCGGCCGTTGGAGCCGTCGCGCCAGTGGACCCGGCACTCCAGCTTCCTGCGCGCCGTGGCGTGGCATCCGACGCGCCTCGAGTTCGCGGTCGCGGGCGAGGACAACCTCGTCACCGTCAACTCCCTCATGGAGACGGTGACCGAGTACCGGGCCGAGAAGGTGTTCACGAGCCTCGCCTGGCATCCGGCCGGCGACCGCCTCGCCCTCGGCTGCACCGACGGCACCGTCCGGGTCCTGCGGCGCACCGGGGACACGCTGTTGCCCGATCTGGAGCTGCTCGGGCACACGGACGGTGTCGAGTCCGTGGCCTGGTCGCCGGAGAGCGGTGATCTGCTGATCAGCGCTTCCAAGGACCGCACGGCGAGGGTGTGGAGCTCGGCCACGGGGGCCGAGCTGACGTCCCTGCTCGGCCACGGCGACGCCGTCCTGCAAGCCCTGTGGCTGGACCGCCCCCACCGCGTGGCCACCACATCGGCCGACAACACCGTCCGTATCTGGGACGTGTCGGACGGCCTCCACGGACCCGCGTCCGCCACGACCGACGACGTGGCGGCGCTGATCACGGAGGCGCGCCTGCGCGCGCGTTGAAGCACCTCTTCACAGCCCGTGCCGCGCCAGCGCCGCCGCCAGTACCGGGGGCCGCTCCCCCACCGGGCCCGTCCCGACGAGTTCGAAACGCAGGCCCGCCGCCACCGCGCCGCCGTCGGTGACCGGGTCGTCGCCGACGAGGAGGCACTCCCCGGGTTCGGTGCCGAGGCGGGCGCAGGCGGTGGTGAACACCTCGGGGGCCGGCTTGCAGGCGCCGAGTTCGTACGAGAGGGCGTAGTCGGCGACGCACTGGGCCATGGCGTGGAGAGAGAAGACGGCGCGGATGTCCCAGGCGATGTTGCTGAGCACCCCGACGCGAACCTCCGCCGCGGAGAGCCGTTCCAGGGCCGGACGGGTGTCGTCGTAGGGGAACCAGCGGCGGGGGTCGTTGAGGCGGTCGAAGACGGTGCGGAAGAGGGTCTCGTCGGCCAGGCCCGCCAGGCGGAACAGGGTGGCGTAGGCACGGCGGTTGGCCCCGGCGGAGAGATCGCGGCCCTCCCAGTCGGCGCGTTCGCGGGGGTTCATCGCGTCGAGCAGCTCGTGCGGCGCGCGCAGCGCCCTCACGACGCGGGCGCGGGTGCGGTGTTCGGCCGGGTCGTGAGGGGGGTTGGGGAAGAGCCAGTCATGGCCGGGCAGGCGTCCGAAGAGCGTTCCCGAGAAGTCGAACAGCACTGCCCGCACAGGGGGGACGGAAGCCGGGCCCGGGGTCACGACCGGGACGGGGTCCGGGTCCGGGTTCGGGACCGGGTCCGGGACCGGGGTCACAGGGACGCTCCGACCGCGGCGGTCACGTAGGCGACGGCGAACAGCAGCGGTGTCCACTGCTCGGCGTGGGTCAGCGGCAGGTAGACCCGCCAGTCCCTGCCCTCGGCGAGTGCCCGCCATTCCGCGCGGGAGAACGGGGACGCGGGCAGCCGGGCCTCCAGCTCCCCTATGACGCGGAACTTGGCTCCGTTGAGCTGGCGGTAGGAGCGGATCATCAGATACCAGGCGGCACATTGCGCCAGCATGATCGACGTGCCGGAGACGAGCAGCCAGCTCGCCACGTCGCGCAGTCCGGTGGCACCGAGCCCGACCAGGGCCGCCACCAGAGCCGAATTCAGGGAGAGGAAGAAGGTGTTGGTCAGGTTGCGGCGGGCGCTGACCCGGTCCGCCATCTCGACGCACAGTTTGTACTGCTCCATCACCGCCGCCTGATAGAGCTCTTTGCCGCCGGCGTAGTCCTTGGGCGTCACGGAGCTGTTCCAGGGCGCGGTCTCTGCGGGTTCGGCCATGGCGTCATTCTCGCGGTTCGGGCCGAGTTGGGGAGCGTTCGCCGAGATCAATATGATCCGGCGATGATCACAAGAAAAAGACTGGCGGCCGGGTTGTGCGGCCTGCTGGTCACATTGACGGGCGGGCTGTTCCCGGCAGTCGCCCGGGCCGACGCCGAACCGGACCGGAAACCGGCTCCGAAGGTCGAACTGGTGCTGGACGTCAGCGGCTCGATGCGGGCCACCGACATCGACGGCAAGTCCCGGATGGCGGCGGCCAAGCAGGCGTTCAACGAGGTCCTCGACGCCGTTCCGCAGGAAGTGCAGCTCGGCATCCGCACGCTCGGCGCGGACTACCCCGGCAAGGACCGCAAGACGGGCTGCAAGGACACCCGTCAGCTCTACCCCGTCGGTCCGCTGGACCGGACCGAGGCGAAGACCGCCGTGGCGACCCTGGCGCCGACCGGCTGGACGCCGATCGGGCCCGCGCTGCTGGGTGCCGCCGAGGACCTGGAGGGCGGTGACGCCACCCGCCGCATCGTCCTCATCACCGACGGGGAGGACACCTGCGCCCCGCTCGACCCGTGCGAGGTGGCCCGCGAGATCGCGGCCAAGGGCATCCACCTGACCATCGACACGCTCGGACTGGTGCCCGACGCAAAGACCCGTGCCCAGCTGGTCTGCATCGCCGAGGCGACCGGCGGTACGTACACGTCGGTGCGGCACACGGAGGAGTTGTCGGATCGGGTCAGCCAACTCGTCGACCGGGCCGCCGAGCCCACACTCACGCCCGTCGCCACGCAGGGCGCCGACCGGTGCGAGAAGGCCCCGGCGCTGAAGCCGGGGCTGTACACCGACCGTGAGACGTTCGGTGAGCACCGCTGGTACCGGGTTGACGTCCTGCCCGGCCAGGAGCTGCGCGCCTCGGTGAGCGTCACCGCCGACCGTGCGGTGAACCGGGACTACGGTGTGCTGCTTCGCGCGTCGACCGTGCACGGGCGGGAGATCGTGCGCGGCGAGGCCGCGGGCGACGGCCGCACCGATGTGATGTCGACCGGCCTGCGCTATCCGAAGCCGGACGTCGACGACGCCGACACGGACTCGGGCTCCGACGCGGACAAGCCGGCGGCCGAGACGGTGTGTCTGCGGGTGAGCAACTCCTTCTCCGCGGCCGCCGGGGTGAAGACCGAGCCCGGCCTGCCGGTCGAGCTGAGCATCGAGGTCGTGGACGGTCCGGACGATGCGTCCGACGCCGCCTTCTTCGGGCTCGGGCGCGGCTGGTGGCTGCTCGGGGTGCTGATCCTGACCGGTTTCGTGGCCGGTGTGGTGTGGGGCTGGCTTTCGCGCTGGCGCATCTCCGTGTGGAGGACCAACTGATGCGTACTGTAAGGATCCTCACCGCGGCGGCCGTGCTGGCAGGTGCCGCGTTCCTGGGCCTGCCGGGCGTGGCGGTGGCCGCCTCGCCGTCACCGGCCGCGAGCGGTGGCGACGGCGAGGCGGCCGCCCCGACCGAGGCGGGTACGTCGTTCCGGACGGCCACCGCCGTGCGCCCGGGACAGCGCGCCACGGCGCAGGCCTCGACGGGTGACTACCTGTACTGGCAGTTCCCGGCCGACGCCGCGCAGCGGGCCACCGTCCGCGCCACGGTGAAGCTGCCCGAGTCGGCCTCGCCGCAGGCCGAGTCCGCCTGGCAGATCGACGTGTACGACGGGCTGCGGCGCCGTCAGGCCTGTCGCTTCGGGCACCAGACGAAGACCGTTGCCGCGGGCACCCGGTCGGTCGAGCTCACCTGTCACCTGCGCACGGTGCGCGCCTGGGCCGAGCCGTGGTCGAACGACCCGCTGCCGGGGGCGTACTACGTGCGTCTGACGGCGGTGCGGCTGGCCGCGGCGGACGTCGGTCAGCCGTTCGACGCGTCGCTGGACGTCGCTGTCGACGACACGGGTGGCGCGGCGGCGGTGGACGGCAGCCTGTCCACCCCGCTCGTCCAGGGCTCCTCCGCCGGGGTGGAGCCCGAGGACGGCTGGGCCTCCGGGTGGTGGTCGAACCGCTGGTTGTGGACCGCCGGGGGCGCCGTACTCGCGGCGCTGGCCGGTATCGGCGGCTATCGCCTCACACGCGGCGGCGGGCGCCCCGCCGGAGTGCCCGGAGGCGCCTGACCCGCGTCCGCGGCCCGCATCACGCGTCACCCGCGTCCCGCGTTCCGTACGCGTGCGCCGCGCGCCCGGAGTCACCGCCGGGCGCGCGGCGCTTTCCGCGCACCGCGCGCGTTCGCCGGGCATGGTGGAGATCGACGGCTCCGAGACCCGGGGCGCCACCACCATGGGAGGGACGGCGAGGATGACCGATCCGCGGATCGTGACCGTGAGGCCCGAAGAGGGCCAGTACGCCTGGACGTTCGGCGGGGCTCCGCCGATCGCCCGTATCGCACCCGGCACCGTACTCGACCTGTACACGGAGGACTGCTTCGCGGGCCGGGTGCGGTCCGAGAAGGACCTGGTCTCGGAGGTGTGCACGTTCCCGTTCCTCAATCCGCAGACCGGGCCCTTCCACATCGAGGGAGCCGAGCCGGGGGACACGGTGGCCGTGCACTTCGTGTCCATCGAGCCGGCCCGCGACCGGGCCGCCTCGACCACCGTGCCGCTCTTCGGCGCGCTCACCTCCACGCACACCACGGCGACCCTGCAGGAGCCGTTGCCGGAAGTGGTGTGGATGTGGGAGCTGGACCGGACGCGGCGCACCTGTCTGTTCCGCGCGCGGGACACCGACATCGAGATCGAGCTGCCGATGGACCCGATGCACGGCACGGTCGGGGTGGCGCCCGCGAATCTGGAGGTGCGTTCCGCGCTCGTCCCGGACGCGCACGGCGGGAACATGGACACGCCCGAGATGCGGGCCGGGGTCACCTGCTACCTGGGCGTGAACGTGGAGGGCGCGCTGCTGAGCCTGGGTGACGGCCACGCCCGTCAGGGTGAGGGCGAGACCTGCGGGGTCGCGGTGGAGTGTGCGATGAACACCATGGTGGTGGTCGAGTTGCTGAAGGGTGTGGCGACCCCGTGGCCGCGCATCGAGTCGGACACGCACATCATGTCGACCGGTTCGGCCCGCCCGCTGGAGGACGCCTTCAGGGTCTCCCAGCTGGATCTGGTGGAGTGGCTGTCCCGCGACTACGGGCTGTCCCGGCTCGACGCCTACCAGCTGGTGACACAGGCGGGTGAGGCACCGCTGGCGAACGTGTGCGACACCAACTACACCTGCGTGGCGAAGATCCGCAAGGAGTGGCTGCCGGCCGGGGACCCCCACCGGGGCATGCACCGCCGGCTCCGTGAGGTGGCGTCGGTGCTGCCCCGGCCCTAGAGCGTGTTTCGCAAGTTCCCCCGGCCAGACGGGACTTTCGAAACACGCCCTAGGCCCGCGAAAGGGTCGCGGCCCGGTGGGGCCGCAGGGGTCGGAAGGGTCGGAGGGGCTGGAGCCTGGTGTGCGGGAGGCAGAACCGGCTGCCTTCCGGCTCGGCCAGGACGCGCCGGTTCTCGGTGCCGGTCCGGCCGGTGTCGATGCGTATGCGGAGCTTCGCGCGCCATGGGGTGCTGCCGGTGGGCCGAGTACGAGCGTGGGTCGTGGGCCGCCGAAGCCGGCGTCGGGGGGCCCGATCTCGGTGCTTCCGCCTCACTGCCGAGTTCGGGCCGGCCGGTTCCTCGCTCCGGCGATACGGCGAGTCGGCCGGGGCCGGCACGGCCGGCGACGAGCTCACTGATGCGCCATGCCATGCCCGTCGGTGCGGTCGGCCGACCCGGTGACGATCGTCGCCCCCCGCCGGAGGACGGCTCCTACGCGCGGACACGCCCGTCGAGTTGGCACTCCGCCGCGTCCACCGTCTGTGCGAGCAGCACCGCGATCGTCATCGGGCCGACGCCGCCCGGTACCGGGGTGATCAGGCTCGCGCGGGCGGCGGCGGACTCGAAGTCGACGTCGCCGACGTTGCCGGGGTTGTAGCCGGCGTCGATCACCACGGCGCCGGGCTTGATGTCCTCACCCTTGATGAAACGCGGCCGGCCGACGGCGGCGACGAGGATGTCCGCCTCGCGGACGGCCGCGGCAAGGTCGGCGGTGTAGGAGTGGCAGTACGTCACCGTCGCGTTCCGGGCCAGCAGCAGCATGCCGGCGGGCTTGCCGAGGATGGCGCTGCGGCCGACGACCACGGCGCGCTTCCCGGCCGGGTCGACGTCGTAGGCGTCGAGGAGCCGCATGATGCCGCCGGGGGTGCAGGAGACGAACCCGGGCAGGCCGAAGCTCATGGCCGCGAAGGAGCTGGTGGTGACGCCGTCGACGTCCTTCTCCGGGGCTATGGCTTCGGACGCGGCCCGCTCGTCGATACCGGGGCCGACCGGGTGCTGGAGGAGGATGCCGTGCACCTCGGGGTCCTGGGAGAGGCCTTCGAGGGTGGCGACCAGTTCGGCCGTGGTGGTCGTGGCGGGCAGTTCGACGTGGCGGGAGCGGATACCGGCCTTCTCGCAACGGGCGCGCTTCATCCGCACGTACGTCACGGATGCCGGATCCTCGCCGACCAGGACGGTCGCGAGGCAGGGCCGCGTGCCGGTGCGGCGGGCGAGGCCGGCGGCGCGGGCCGCGGTCTCCTCGACGAGGCGGCGGGCGAGGCCGCTGCCGTCCATGAGCCGGGCGGTGGTGGGAAGGGACAAGGGTGCTCCTCGGCGTCGTCGCGTATCGCTGATCGCCCAGGCGCACGGCATCGGCGGCGCTCTCGGTGCGTACCGGTGTGCCGCCGGGCCGCTCCCCGGTGGTGATCCACCCAAGCGCCAGTCACGGCCCGCGGTCCACTGTACGGGAGCGGCCGTCGGTCACATGACGCGGGCCCGCTTGTCGGTGCGCGCCCCCGGCGCCACGATGGCGGCGACGACTGCTCCGGAACGGCGGGGAGGGTGGGTTGAACGACCCCTGGGTGGCCCTGGAATCGGGCGTGGATCCGGTGGAGCGGGCCGGGGCGCTGCGCCGGGCGCACGAGGAGTTCACGGCGGGCGGGCAGGTGCGCGGGGCGGTGCGGGCCGTGGTGGCCGCGTCGTGGCGTCGGTCGGCGCGAGCACGGGTGAGTCCGGACGGGGCGGCCTGTGTGGAGTGGGGCGAGGACGAGCTGGGGGCGTACCGGGAGGGGCATCCGCTGGCCGCGGCGATGCCGGTGATCCGGGAGCTGACGGGCGGTTACGCCGCGGACGGGGAGCACCTGGTCGCGGTCTGCGACGGGCACGGTCGGCTGCTGTGGGTGGAGGGGCATCCCGAGACGCTGCGGCGGGCGGGGCGGATGAACTTCGTGGCGGGCGCGCGGTGGGCCGAGTCCGCGGCCGGCACGAACGCGCCGGGCACCGCTGTCGCCGTGGACCGGCCGGTGCAGGTGTTCGCCGGCGAGCACTTCCGGCGCCCGGTGCAGGCGTGGACGTGCGCGGCGGCGCCGATCCACGATCCGCGGACCGGGCGGCTGCTGGGGGCGGTCGACATCACGGGAGGCGACCGGCTGGCGCATCCGCACAGCCTCGCTTTCGTGCAGGCGGTGGCGCGGGCCGCCGAGTCGCAGCTGGCGCTGCTGTCGCCCGCGCCGGCCGGTGACCGGCTGCGGCTCTCGGCGCTCGGCCGGGACGAAGCGCTGCTGGCCGCCGGTGACGGCCGGACGGTACGGCTGAGCCGCCGGCACAGCGAGGTGCTGGTGGTGCTCGCCCGGCATCCCCGGGGCCTGGGCGGTGAGGAGTTGCTCGCCGCGCTCTACGAGGACGAGTCGGTCACTCCGGTGACGCTGCGGGCCGAACTGTCCCGGCTGCGCGGTCTGCTGGGCCCGGGGGTACTGCTGTCCCGCCCCTACCGGCTGGCCGCCCCGGTCGACACGGACTTCGACGCGGTGGCGCGCCGGGTCGCCTCGGGCCAGGTGACGGCGGCCGTCGGCGCGTACCCGGGACCGCTGCTGCCCGGCTCGTGCGCGCCGGCGGTGGTACGGCTGCGGCGGCGGCTGGCGGACCAGCTGCGGGCCGCGCTGGTGGCGCGCGGTGACGCCGGGCTGCTGGCGGACTGGGTGTACAGCACCTGGGGCGAGGACGACATCGAGGTGTGGCAGGCCCTGGCGGCGGCGGTACCGGCGGGGCGGCGCGCGGCCGTGCAGGCCCGGCTGCGGGCGCTCGACGCCGAGTTGTCGGGCGGTGCCGCGCGTGCAACGGGGTCGCAACGTACACGTCCCTAGTGTCGCCGCGGGCGCCGGCCGGCGGGCGGACGGCGCCGTCCGAAGGAGGCCAGCACATGACCCGTTACGCGGCGCCCGGTACGGAGGGCTCGATCGTCTCGTACGAGTCCCGATACGACCACTGGATCGGCGGGCAGTACGTGGCGCCCGCCCGCGGCCGGTACTTCGACAACCCCTCCCCCGTCAACGGTCGGCCGTTCACCGAGGTCGCCCGCGGTACGGCCGAGGACGTCGAGCGTGCCCTGGACGCGGCGCACGCCGCCGCACCCGCCTGGGGCCGGCTCCCGGCGGCGGAGCGCGCCACGGTCCTGCTGCGCGTCGCCGACCGGATGGAGGCGAACCTGGAGAAGCTCGCCGTCGCCGAGAGCTGGGAGAACGGCAAACCGGTGCGGGAGACCCTGGCCGCGGACATCCCGCTCGCCATCGACCACTTCCGGTACTTCGCCGGTGCCGTCCGGGCCCAGGAGGGCTCGCTCAGCGAGGTCGACGACGACACGGTCGCCTACCACTTCCACGAGCCGCTGGGCGTCGTCGCCCAGATCATCCCGTGGAACTTCCCGATTCTGATGGCGGTGTGGAAGCTGGCTCCCGCACTGGCCGCGGGCAACACGGTGGTCCTCAAGCCGGCCGAGCAGACGCCGGCCTCGGTGCACTACTGGCTGAGCCTGGTGGCCGATCTGCTGCCGCCCGGTGTCGTCAACATCGTCAACGGCTTCGGTGAGGAGGCCGGCAAACCGCTGGCCTCCAGCCCGCGGGTGGCGAAGATCGCCTTCACCGGCGAGACCGCGACCGGCCGGCTGATCATGCGGTACGCGTCGGAGCACCTGAAGCCCGTCACCCTCGAACTGGGCGGCAAGAGCCCGAACCTCTTCTTCGACGACGTCTGGGCCGTCGACGACGACCTGCGCGACAAGGCCCTCGAGGGCTTCACCATGTTCGCCCTGAACCAGGGCGAGGTGTGCACCTGCCCCTCACGCGCCCTGATCGAACGCGGCCGTTACGGCGACTTCCTGGACGCGGCGGTGGCCCGCACCGAGGCGATCACCCCCGGCCACCCGCTGGACACGGACACGATGATCGGCGCCCAGGCCTCCCAGGAGCAGCTGAAGAAGATCCTCTCCTACCTGGAGATCGGCCACAGTGAGGGCGCCAAGATCCTCACGGGCGGTCAGCGGATCGAGTACGACGGCGAACTCTCCGGCGGCTACTACGTCCAGCCCACCATCTTCGAGGGCGACAACCGCATGCGGATCTTCCAGGAGGAGATCTTCGGCCCGGTGGTCTCGGTGACCTCGTTCCAGGACTTCGAGGACGCGGTCCGCATCGCCAACGACACGGCCTACGGCCTGGGCGCGGGCGTCTGGACCCGCGACATCAACACCGCCTACCGCGCGGGCCGCGCCATCCAGGCGGGCCGCGTCTGGACGAACTGCTACCACGCCTACCCGGCGCACGCCGCGTTCGGCGGCTACAAGCAGTCGGGCATCGGCCGCGAGACGCACAAGATGATGCTGGACCACTACCAGCAGACGAAGAACCTGCTGGTGAGCTACTCCCCCAAGAAGCTCGGGTTCTTCTGAGCGGCTTGAGCGAGGCGGTTGACAGCGTGTCCGGGCGGACCGCCGACAGCCCGTGAACGACCGCCTGGCGACGCCGCGGTGTCCGGGAGGGGACCCGCCTTCGCGATCGCCCATTCGCCTCGAGTTCAAGAACGGCCTCTCCATCCGCTCGACCGCCCAGACGATCAATCCCATCGCCGGCGCGCACCTCGCGGCCGAGTGCCCAGGCACACGTGGACCGCTCTGTGGCGATAGATCGCTGTACGAGTCGGAGCCGCGGTCCGGGCCCGAATACCGCGCCGGCCGCAGGGCACCAACCCGACGAGAGGAGGTCGCGTTGATCGTGCGTGCCCTCCCGTGACAAAGTATTCGCACTCGCATTCTGCGAACAAGTTTACGCACGGGGGCTCTTCGACCATGGCTGTGACAGTGCCAGACTGGGCGGACACGCTGCTCGACCTGGTGGGGGTGAACTGGCCCAACGTCGACGAGGACGCGTACCGCGACATGGCGGACGCGCTGCGGGAGTTCGCGGACGATCTCGCCGACGACGGCCAGCTCGCCAACAACCACATGGAGCGTCTGCTGTCGTCGGGTCACGGCGAGGCGATGGACGCGCTGAACGAGCACTGGGGCAAGGTCAAGGGCAAACACCTCAAGGACATGATCTCCGCCGCCCGGACGATCGCGGGCGCGCTCGATATGGCGGCGGGCGCGATCGAGACCATGAAGTGGAAGGCGGTCGCGGAGCTCGGCATTCTGGCCGGTCAGACGGGGCTGGCGATGGCGCTGATCCCGGTGACCGGTGGCCTGTCCGCGCTGCTGGGTGCCGGCGCGATCGCGTTCACGAAGAAGCAGTTGCTGAAGCTCATCACGGGCGCGATGGAGGAGGCGGTCGGTCACATCGTCTCCGTGATGACCGAACCGGCCGTGGCGGCGCTGGAGAACATGGCCGCGGACCTGGTGGTCCAGGTCAGCATGGACGCCCTGGGCGTCCAGAACGGTGTGAACCTCGACCAGACCAAACAGGCCGGCAAGGACGGTTTCAACGAGGGTGTG